>NZ_ATUP01000001.1:655343-983015 GCF_000420265.1 Oceanicaulis alexandrii DSM 11625 | reverse complement strand
CGGCTCGGCCCCGATCACCCAGTATGAGTTCGCCATGGCCGGCGTCATCACCGACGAGATGATCTACGCCGCCGAGCGCGAAAATCTCGGCCGCGCTCAGGCGCTGCACGACGCCCATATCCGCCATGCGGATGGGGAGAGCTTTGGCGCGGCGGTGCCTGAATTCGTGACGCCCGAATTCGTGCGCGACGAGATCGCCCGCGGCCGCGCCATCATCCCCGCCAATATCAACCATGGCGAGCTGGAACCCATGGTGATCGGGCGGAACTTCCTGGTGAAGATCAACGCCAATATCGGCAATTCCGCCGTCGCCTCCTCGGTCGAGGAAGAGGTGGACAAGATGGTCTGGGCCATCCGCTGGGGTGGGGACACGGTGATGGATCTGTCGACCGGCAAGAACATCCACAACACCCGCGAATGGATTTTGCGCAACTCGCCCGTGCCCATCGGCACCGTGCCGATCTATCAGGCGCTGGAGAAGGTCGGCGGCGTCGCCGAGGACCTGACCTTTGACATCTTCGCCGACACGCTGATCGAGCAGGCCGAGCAGGGGGTGGACTATTTCACCATCCATGCCGGGGTGCGCCTCGCCTATGTGCCGCTGACCGCGGACCGGGTGACGGGCATCGTGTCGCGCGGCGGCTCGATCATGGCGAAATGGTGCCTCGCGCACCACAAGGAGAGCTTCCTGTATGAGCGCTTTGACGAGATTTGCGACATCATGCGCGCCTATGACGTCTCCTTCTCACTGGGGGACGGCCTGCGCCCCGGCTCCATCGCCGACGCCAATGACCGCGCCCAGTTCGCCGAGCTCGAAACCCTGGGCGAGCTGACCCAGGTGGCGTGGAAGAAGGGCTGTCAGGTGATGATTGAAGGGCCGGGCCATGTGCCCATGCACAAGATCAAGGCCAATATGGACAAGCAGCTCGAAACCTGTGGCGAGGCGCCGTTCTACACGCTCGGCCCGCTCACCACCGACATTGCGCCGGGCTATGACCACATCACCTCAGGCATCGGCGCGGCGATGATCGGCTGGTTCGGCTGCGCCATGCTTTGCTATGTCACGCCGAAAGAGCATCTGGGCCTGCCCGACCGCGATGACGTGAAGACCGGCGTCATCACCTACAAGATCGCCGCCCACGCCGCCGATCTCGCCAAGGGCCATCCGGCGGCGAAGCTGCGCGATGACGCGCTAAGCCGCGCCCGGTTCGAGTTCCGCTGGGAAGACCAGTTCAACCTGTCGCTCGACCCCGACACCGCCCGCGATTTCCACGATCAGACCCTGCCGAAAGAAGCGCACAAGGTCGCCCATTTCTGCTCCATGTGCGGGCCGAAATTCTGCTCGATGAAAATCACGCAAGAGATCCGCGACGAATTCGGCACCGCCCGTTCGCCCAATACCACCCTCGCCGCTGAAGAGGTCGACCAGGCGATGGCCGAGAAAGCCGAGGAGTTCAAGGCGAAGGGGTCGGAGATTTACCTCAACGACAAGGGCGAGACGCGCGAGCCGATTGATTAGGGGAGCAGGGCAAAGACGTAGGAAAATGGAGCAAGATTCGACGCCTTACTCTATTTTCCTGTGTTCGTTGGGTCGCGTCGAATGGCCCATATCAGGGCAGCAACTGATCCGATCACAGTCGACAAGCCGAATAAGAGCATCGGGTCCAAAATGAGCATAAGTTGTTCCTCTTGATCTGGTCTTCCATTGCCGCGCTTACAGCATCGATTGCAAGAAATTAGATGTGGATTTGGCTTCGAACCCCCATAGAAAAACAATGTCTTGGGCTTTCTATGTGGGACACCTTGGACAGCTACGCCAAATTACCCTTCAGTTTTCTCCATGGTTCGCTCTGAGCCGCAAGAAAGCAAAAGCGGGAAAAGGGAGAGGTGCTTCAGATATTTCTGACGCTTAGACCTTGGACCTCCCAACCTTTGGGCATTCCTGCCAAATTTCATGGTGTCAGTTGGTTATGTGACGAGCTGCCATGAGTTGCTAGAAATCGATTGTAGCCGATCCAGTTCCTTTTTGTTCGAAACCAACAGCTTAGGGGGAGGCGTGTGTCGGGTATTGGACAGACTGGCCACTATGTATTGCATAGCGATATCATGCCTGAGGTGCCCGCAGGCAAGAAATTGAAAGCGTTGAAATCTAGCGGCGCTCTATTTAAGTATCTGTATTAATTGTATTAAGTTTGATATTCAGGTTTGTGTGTAGAGAGTTTGGACGTCATGGCCTCATTCTGTAAGTCTTGGTTGCCATGCCTGTTTCCAAAATTGATGGTGGTAGAGGTGGCTAGTCTGTGTGTCGTTAAGTGACTTTCGAAATTTCACGACCGAAATGTAAGGTATTCCCTTTATCCTTAGAGCTTGTGACCATGTCGCGTCGATTGTCTGTAAATGCGACTTCAATCCCTCTCTCGGCGACGGAAACAAGTAATTCTTATAAGTGCTCTTATCTGTTTTGTGAGTAAGGGCCTTTTCAAGCCATGTCCCTGCATCTTTAGACACTTGTTCAAATCCGAGCCATCCTTCTGCCCATCGAAAGTTCACATGAGAGGCATGGGATTGATCGCCGTCCGTTGGGACCATAATTTCGAGTTGGTCCCAACATGCAGATAATAGTTGGGATAGGGGTATTCTTTTTAAAGATAGAAACAAGCAGATGGCGATACGAGATTGCCATGGTGCATCAAGATCATATATAAAATTAATAAAGCTTTCGGTGTCATCGTTATTCCAATCGTTTAGTTGTGTGATCGAAACTTTATCATTAAATTTTCGATCAATTTTGGATATGTCCCAATTCTTTATTGTTTCTATGGGGCCATAAAATTGAGCGAGCTTGTATGACCTTCCAATTAGGGGGCGGAGGACGTTAAAGTTGGAATCTGTCAAATGGTAATCGTTTAGTATTAAATTTATTTTTTCTATATCAATGCTTGTTATTTTGCATGATCGGATTGCATCGGGAAAGTATCTGTAAAATAGTTTTGCTGAGCGATCGATGTAATTTTGATCTATATCCCTATATTGCATTCGCTTTAATTCTAGCTCAACTAATTCCTCAAAGCTCAAATTGCTCATTTGGTTGCGCTTGAACGCTCTGAATTCCTCCTGTTCTGCCTCTTGTTCAGCTAACGTGGGCAGCCCTCTTAAGGCTAGTATCTGCTCGTTTGCCCACTCTCTCGCAAAGGGTAGAAGTTCCCCAAAAGTTGGCTCTTCAAGGTCACCATACATTTGACGCCAAAGTTGGTGTTCCTCGCGCCAATCGTACGCAAATCGCCAGCTTGGTCCTGTTTTGCGTACGTACTTTCCGTCGGAACCTTTGGCCCGGACGGCGTACGCGCAGCCAAAGGAGCCATGAGGCTGACGCCACACTCTAAGACCAAATCCGCGAACCTTGAGATCAGATATCCAGCGTTCACCGGCTTCTGGTGGCTCAACTGAATTGACGAATTCTGGAGTAAGAAGAACACGTTCAGGCATGTGCAACTTATAGCACACTGCTCCCCCCATTCACGCCCCCTTCATCCCCCATTGCGCAAACACTGCGAAATGGGAAAAGGCAAAAAGCGCGAGCCGATTGATTAGGGGCGGTTGGCGCTTGAGGGATTGCGAAAGGCCGGGCAGGGTCGCTCGGCCTTTTTGCCGTCTTCTTTTCCTCACTCACCTCTCTTTCCCTGCGAAGGCGGGGACCCAGAGAGGACAAGCGCAGGCGTTTCAAGGCTCTGGATCCCGGCCTTCGCCGGGAAAGAGAAGACAGGGTAAGAGCCCTTCCCCGTCCCCCTTATCCCCACCCCATCCCCCACGCTTTAAGCTGCGCGCACTTCCCTGAGGGTGGGGCGTGTCCGGAGGCGTCTTGACAGGTTCGGGGAGGGGGCATGCCTCGAGCGGCGGGTTCGCACCCTGTCGCAAAAGAGCGGACAGGCGCGCTGACGGCGGCGCGTGTGGGGTCCGGTCAGGTATGAAGCGGCCTGTGACGGTCTGTACGGACGGGATCTGATCGGATGTGTTCTGGATGACATGACTCGCCAGGGCAGGATCTCAGAGACCAAGCGTCAGGGGTAAGGCTTGAAAAGGGATCAACCGGGGCGCCATCCGCCCCGGCCCTTCATATCGGACCGGCGTAATCGGGCGCGTCACTGCGCCCGGCCCCACCCCGGATAACATGCTCGCGCGCGGGACTCGTCGGACCTCGCTGTACCTTGCTGCTTGCCGGCCTCGCCGGCCGAAGACGACAGTCTCGCGCGCGCTCGCCACCCTGCCGGACTGCTCCGTGCGGGGTAAACGTGCGGCGCGTCAGTCGCCGCCTCAAGGTCTCATTAACCTATAAAATCAAAGCGATCGGCCTCTATTCATCCCCCCTTCATCCCGGATCGCGCAGGCTTTGCGAAACGGGCAGAGGGGACAGCCATGACATCAGTACTGAAAACCGCTGCGGCGGGGCTGGCCTTGGGCGTGATGACGCTGGGCGTCGCGTACGCCGATGAGGCGGGCGCTTCGCCCGCCGGACAGTCTTATACGATCAATTTCGAGGACGAGCGCTGCATGCTCGAGATCGATTACGAGCTGGCTTTCATGTTCAGCTGTGATGGTGGGGCGTTCCTGCGTGAAGGCGTGATCGAGATGAGCAGCGGCGCGCCGCACTTTACCGGTGATGTCGAGCAGTTCTTGTCCAATGACTGCACGCATTGGCCGGAGATCGCCGAGGGCGAAACCACGCAAGATGTCTGCTGGATGGACGTCGATCTGCGCGAGCATGCTCTGGTGATGCGGATCCGATGAAACAGCTCCTTGCACTCTTTGCGCTCATCGCGACCCCCGCCGCTGCGTTGGCTCAGGAGGGCGTCCGCACGCCCGACGGCGAAGTCGTGGAGGTCGTCTACCAGGGCGATACGTGTCAGGTCACATTCACCGCCGACGGCGACGTCCTGTCAGAGGGCGACGATCCCCATACCTGCATGTTCTTTGTCGGCAGCTGGGAATCGACAGGGGAGACGATTATTCTTGAGTTCCCGCGTGGCCATTCGCTTTGCGATGTTTGGCCTGTGCTGGAGGCGGGCCAGGATTGGGACGGTCGACCCGACTATATCCGCGACAGTTCCGGGCCAGCCTGGCTCAATGAGGATGCAGGCTGCTGGGCCGAGCTGCATCACCCCGAGCGCTATGGCGCGATGCGGGTGATCTCCGGACCGCAAGGAGAGTAGGCGCCGGATAGGTCTTCATCAGGTCTTTGTGGGGCTTGTCCGCTGTTATGGCGCACCAGGCTGAGCTGTCAGCGAAGAGGGATGCATCATGAAAACTCCATGGACCGCTTTGGCGGTTCCGGGCGGGATCGCCTTCGCTTCCGGGTCATCGGTCATCATGCTGGATATATTGAACGGACAGAGGAAACAGCCATGATTTCAAACCTGATTTTTCTTGCGGGCAGCCTGGCCTTGGCGAGCCTGGATGCGTCTGAAGACGCCGCGCCAGAATACCCGTTGGGGCATCTCTATGACGTTATGATTGATCCCACACTCTCATGCTCGCTTCAGTTCGATGCTGAGACGACACAAGACGACATTCTGACGGGCAGTCTGATTTGCAGCGGCGCTCAGGATACTGCGAACAATATCTCGGGGTTCGTACTGTTAACGCTGTCGTCCTATGCGGTGCAATTTGATGTAGAGTCCGCAGTGCAACCGGTGTTTTTCGAAGACATCTATTGTAACGCCTGGCCAGACATGAGTGTGGGCGAGACCCGCACGGACGTTTGCTGGGTCAATGCGCATAATTATCGTGTGCGGCGTATAGAATAAGGTGAGCGCCGCTCATGCCCGACAGGATCATTCCATGATTGCGGGTCAGAATAAGGATGTGTCGTGAAACTCGTACTGGTCCTCACAGCGGTCCTCGCTGTCATGTTTGGCTCACCCGCACTGGCGCAAGACGCCCACGATGCGGCGTTTTATCCCGAACACGCAGACGCCGCCGCAATGGTCGACGCGGCGCTGGCGCAGGCGCGTGACGAAGACAAACAGGCGCTGATCGTGTTCGGCGCTGACTGGTGTCATGACAGCCGGGGGCTGGCGTCTAAACTTGAGGACGATGCGCGGCTCTCCGCCCTGATCGCGGATCATTACGTGCTGGTGCGCGTGGATGTGGGCCAGCGTCAGCGCAATCAGGACCAGCTCCAGCGCTTCGGGGTGATCGAGAGTTTCGGTACGCCGACGCTGGTGATCAGCGATGGCGCAGGCGTGCTGCAGAACGGCCTGACCGCCCATGACTGGCGCACGGCGGACAGCGCCGCGCTGTCGGATGTGGCGATGTATCTGAGCCGGTATGCCGACACTGACGCTGAAGGCGAGACCCCCGTTTCAGGCGCGGATCTGGACGCCGCGGCCCAGACCTGGCCGCCTTATATCCAGGCCCAGACCGAGATTGATGCGCGCCTGGCTGGCGGTGAGATGAGCGAGGCCGAGGCTGCGCGCGCCCGCATCTATGCACGCGGCATGGCGCGGTCCATTGCGCGCTTGGGGATGGGACGGGTGGCCGAGGCGCAAGAGGTCGAGATCGCCGATAGCGCTGATCTTCAGGCGCTCGGAGTCGCGCCCGCCACAGACCTGACAGCAGCGGTCAGTGAGCGGATTTCAGAGATTGATTTTGATCTGCTGGCGCGGCTGGCCTCACAGGACGCGGAGACCGCAGAGGCGATGGCTGAAGACGCGGCCTCGCCTCAACGGGTCGAATAGACAGGTCAGCCGCAGTCTAGCGAGGCGAGGCCGCGCCGTGTCAGGGCGCGGCGACAGACCCGTTATTTGCGGGTGCGGTCCATGACGCCGCCGACCGAAGTCGGGGACAGCGCCGCGCTGGCGGCTTTCTTGTCCGCTTTGGGCTTCTTGATTTCCTTGTTGGATCGTTTCTGGCCTTTGGCCATGGTGTGCTCCTTCGCACGGGGGCATCCAGCGGATGCGCTCACGCCATGATACGCCTTGCGCACAGCGATTGATATGATCATTCCAGCGCGGTCTGCGTCGGCGGCTTGAGGCGGTTCTGGGGGAGGCGCCTGTCTAAAAAGACATCTTTCAGACCCAAGGTTTCGCTGTCACGCAAGGGCGGAATGGATGAAGCTGAGGGTTCGTCACCTTGGAGTCTTGCTCATGTCCGTCTTGCTCGCCGCCGCCCTGATGTTCGCCCAGCCTGCGCCGGATGCGGGGGGTGAAGCCCCTTTGCTGGAAACGGTCATTGCGCTGGATGCGCAGGTGTTTGAGGCGTTCAACTCCTGTGACGGCGAGGGGTTCGGCGCCTATATCGCTGAAGGTATCGAGTTTTATCACGATGTGGACGGGCTGATCCTGGATCGTGCGGCGCTGATTGATTCCGTGAACACGTCGATCTGCGGCAATTTCCAGCGGCAGCTGACGCCAGGCTCCATCGAGGTCTGGCCGGTGCCGGGCTATGGCGCGATCCAGACCGGCTGGCACGCCTTCATCAATTACGGCGCGGACGAGCCGCATGGACAGGGGCGATTCCTGCATGTCTGGCGTCAGGACGCGGACGGATGGAAGCTCACCCGCATCGTCAGCTATGACCATGGCCCGTTTGACGGCGCAGGGCGCGCCCCTGACTAAAGCGCGTGATCGCGCAACGCTCACCTGATCTTAAAGACCTGTCGCCTAGTCTTCGCCCATCAAATTTGCATGGGGGAAGACGGCATGCCTTTGAGATTGAAAATGATCTGTGGCGCAGCGATTAGCCTGACGCTGACCTCGGCGGTCACGTGTGGGAGCGCGCTTGCCCGGCAGGATGAAAGCGCATCGCCGCTCAATCAGATCTATCGTGTCGAATTTGGCAGCGCCCCGCCTATTTATGGCGGCGCGATCTCTTTCTCGTTCGGTGACGGTCTGATCGACAGCTACACCGAAACGGGCATTGGCGGCGCTGATCAACCCGGCGGGACCGGTACCTGGTATGCGGAAGGGGGCGGCCGGATCTCCATTTTGGGCGATGCCGCGGATCCGGGTTATGAGGGTGAAGAATTACCGCCACGACCCGCTTTGCAGCTTCTCGCAGACGGGCAGAGCGAGGTCAGTTGCGAGTCCTGGCCGCACATTGACGTGGGCTCCAGCGCGCAGCCTTCGGACCTGTGCTGGATCACTAATTCAAACGTCCTTTCGGTGACGCGGACGCAATAGCGCTGAGCCTTTTCATGCCGCCAACACGGCCGCTCCAGAGCGGCGGAGACAGGATACGATTATGAACAAGACGATTATCGCCAGCCTCGCGCTAAGCCTTCTCGCGCCGTGCGCTTTGGCCAATGACGGCCCGGCGGGTCAGGTCTTTCAGGCCGTGGCGACCCGCAACACCGATTTCGCGCGGGTCGGCGACACCGCCACCATCCGCTTTGAAGAGGGCGGCTCGGTCACCGTCTCCGGCATTTCTGACGCCATGGGCAGCGATCCCTGGTCGACGGAGTGGAGCGAAACCAATAATGGCCGGTTTTATGTCGACGCCGACATTTTCTGGATGGATCCGTGGGGTGAACGTCCCGAATGCCGCAGCTGGCCCGATTATCCGATCGGTGAAGACATCACCTCGGTCGGCGGCGACTGGGAAGCCACGGGCGTCTGTTGGCTCGGACCAGAGGGCGGCGCGCTCGACTGGCGGATCACCCGTATCGAATAGGGCGGTCGAGCGGCGACGCCTGGTCTCGTTCGCTCCGAGAGCCCCAGCTCATCGGTCACCTGTTCGCTGGTAAGCGCGATCTTAACCCTGATTGTGCAAGCCTTCCGGGCAATTGAGCCGAAGGGGGCGAGACATGACGTCATGGATGATCGGGCTGTTGGCGAGTTTGGCCCTCGTTACTGAGGGCGAGGGGGCGGTCAGCCCGGCCGGGCAAAGCTATGAGCTGGGCGAGTTAGGCTCTGTCTTCTTTGGTGAAGGCCCCAGCTCTGGCGGTGCGGAGCTTCATAAAGACATTCTCTTCTGCACGGCGGAAGCACATTTGGACTGGCGTGTTGACGGCGACCAGATTGTGCTGAGTACGGGTAAAAATACATGCGCCGAGGCGGACGCTATGATGAGTGACGCCTTTTCCGCGGACTGTCCCGACGGCTGGCCTGATCTGCAGGTCGGCGAGAGCCGGGATGTGTGCTGGTTCACCCTTGGTCCCGTAATGCGCACCGAATAGCAGGCATAATCATGCGTTCAGTTTTCCAATATGGTCTTGCCAGTCTGGCGATGACCGTCTCCAGCGCGGCGGCCTTCGCCGAGATTCCGCCCGCTTATCGCAATCTTCTGGCTGAGGCGGACAGGCGGGACATCGACGACGCGCGATTTGTAGAAACCGCGGATATGGTGGCTGTGCTGGTTCCTGGCGGTCGGGCGGCGGTGCATGCTGATGTCATTGCGCATTTGCCCAGCCGGGCCGGCGCGCTCAGCGACTGGCCGCTGCCAGAGCCTGAGCCTGAAGCAGAAAGCGCGCCTCAGTCCGAGGCCGAGCCTGAACACGAGCATCGCTCTCTGGGCGGCGCCCCTGTGGCGCTGTCGGGCGCGCCGGAAGGGTCTGGCGGCTGGCTCGCCGCTCCGATCCGGGCGCTGCATGGCGAGCTATGGTCCGGGCAGATCCGCGCGGGCGTCCAGGTTGAAAACGGCAATTCAGAGCTGATTGATTTCTCGTTTGCGGTCGAGATCGACCGCCAATTGCCCCATGGCTGGCGGGTGGATAACCAGTTTGAGTATTTCCTGACCGAGCATGGCGACCGGACGAGCCGCGACAACTGGCTGGCGGAAAGCCGCATCTCCCGCGCGCTGGATTCCGGTTATGGGTATTACGCAGGCGGCTCGTACGAGCGCGATCTGGTCGGGGCCTATGAACAATCGGCCTTTGCGACGGCGGGCGGGGTCTGGCACGCCATTGACGGCGACCGGCTGGGTCTTGAGCTGCGGGCGGGTGTCGGCCATCGCTGGCGCGAGCGCGCCGGCAGCGGAGAGACGCTTGGCGATTGGGTAGCCGAGGCTGCGTCTGATCTGACCTTCCAGATCAGCGACACCAGCCGTTTTGAATCCAGGACCACTGTGTATGGCGGCGGCGGCTCGAAGGTGGATCAACGCTTCACTCTGACCAATCGCCTGTTTGGTCATTGGGCGGTGCAGACCGGGCTTCATATTGAGCACGAGTTTGAAACCGAGCCGGGCTTCGAGCCCACCGATACGCGACTGGACGTGTCGCTGCTTTACGGCTTCTAGGCTTCCACGTTTAAAATTTTGCCCCTAGTCTTGATGCATCTGCGAAGACACGGGGGAAAGATCATGTCGCGTTTGCTTATGGGAGTGCTGGCGGGCGCGACCGCCATCTCTGTCAGCTTTGCGGGCTGGGCCCAGACCGCAGGCGGCCAGTCAGGATACGATGAAAGCCTGGAGGCGATTTCGCCGACGGACGAAGCCGTCAGCATCGGCCTTGCCGGTGAAGATCCCGCTGACATTGCGCGCTATCTGCTGGCCGCCAATGGTGCAGCCGGCGGCGCGCAGCTCTCCCCGGATGGATCGCTCGCAGCGTTCCGCTGGTCGATCACCGGCGAACCCCAGCTGTGGATCATGCCGGCTGAAGGCGGACAGCCCACGCGCCTGACCTATGGCAATGGCGTGACCTTCTTTCGCTGGTCGCCGGACGGCGAGAGCCTGATCTATGGCGCTGACAATGACGGCAATGAGCAAGAAGCCTATTACCGCATTTCCGCAGATGGCCTGACCGAGCGCCAAGTCTTTCCCGCCGAAGCCGGCGCTTTCCGGGTGTTTGGCGACTTTGGCGCGGACGGAGAAACCATCGTCTTCGCCTCAACCGCGCGTAACAATCTCGATTTCGACATCTACGCCGCCAATCTCGAGACCGGCGACCGGCAGATGATCTATGAAGGTTCGTTCGCGAACTATCCGGGCGCCATGTCGCCGGATGGACGCTATGTGACCGTCAGCCAGTCGCGCGGCGAGGATTCAAACGATCTCGCCTTGCTCAATCTGGCCAATGGCGAATTCACTCAGATTTCAGCCCCTGAACGCCGTGCTGCGCATGGGTCGATCGCCTGGCAGGACGATTCCTCGAGCTTCTACCTGGTCTCAAACCGGGAGCGCGAATACAGCGCCCTGATGAAGTTTGACGTCTGGACCAACTCGTTCAGCGTCATTGAGACGGCGGAGCACGACATCGAAAGCGTCGATCTGTGCGGCGCAGATGACCGCTATCTGGTCTGGACCGTCAATGAAGGCGGCTATTCGCGTCTGCACGCCAGAGACCTTGAGACAGGTGAAACACTAGACACTCCTGTGCTGGCCGAGGGCGTTTACGGCGTCAGCTGCACCGATCAGTCCAGCCGCATCCTGATCAATGTGAACGGCTGGCGCACGCCGGGCGGGTTCCAACTCTGGGACATGCAAACCGGCGAGGTCTTCGAGACCTTCTCGGCGTCCATGGCGGGACTGGACGCGGATCGCCTGGTGCGACCCGAAGATGTGCGCATCACCGCACGCGACGGCGTCGAGCTGCAAGGTCTTTTGTATCTGCCCGACGACAGCTCGCGTCCCAGCGACGGCCTGCCGCCGGTGGTCTTCTTCGTCCATGGCGGCCCGACCGCGCAATCGCGACCGACCTTTGATGCGGTGGTCCAGTATCATGTGGATCGCGGCATGGCGGTGTTCGAGCCCAATGTGCGCGGCTCCACGGGCTTTGGTCATACCTATGTGACGCTGGATGATCGCGAAAATCGTCTGGAATCCATCGCGGATCTGGTGGACATGCTCAACTGGCTGGCCGAGGACGGCCGCGTTGATGCGGAGCGCGCCGCGGTCGTGGGCGGCTCTTATGGCGGGTACGCCGTGAACGCTGTGCTGGCGAATTTCCCCGGTCATTTCGCAGCAGGCGCGTCGCTGTACGGCGTGGCGGACTGGGTGACGGCGCTGGACATCGCCTCGCCAGGGCTCAAGGCGTCTGACCGGATTGAATATGGCGACATCACCGAGCAGCGCTGGCGCGATTACTACACCGAGAACTCACCCATCCGTCAGGCCGATCAGATCAATGTGCCGGTGCTCTACTCGCACGGCGTGATGGATCCGCGCATCGACATTTATGAGACCGAAGTGATGGTGCGCACCCTGCGCGAGAACGGCGTGCGGGCGGACTTTATCCGCATCCCTGACGAGGGTCATGGCTGGCGCAAGCTGTCCAATCAGCTGTTTTACTATCGTCGTCAGGCCGAGTTCCTGGAAGAGGTGCTGGGGCTTGTGGACGCTGACTGATCGCTGGAAGTGGTCTGAGAAACGAAGGAAGCGGCTGGATGTCCAGTCGCTTTCTTTGGTTGTGAGCTTGCGGCGAGCTTTGTGCTGGGCGCATAGACAGGCATGACCCAGAGCCCGCTTGACCCTGCTGCAGTGAAACCCGCTCCTCGCGCGGCCGCCACCGTCTTTATCACGGGGACCGTGGCGATCGATGCGCTGGGCTTTGCGCTGATCATTCCCGTCCTGCCGACCCTCCTGATGGAGCTGACGGGCGGCGGCGTGGGTGAGGCGGCGCGCTGGGGCGGGCTGGCGACCTTTGTCTTCGCGCTGATGCAGTTCGTCTTCTCGCCGATCATCGGGGGATTGTCAGACCGGTTCGGGCGACGTCCGGTGCTGCTGCTGTCGCTGACCGCCCTGATGATCGATTTCCTGCTGATGGGGTTGGCGCACGCCCTTGTGGTGTTCTTCATCGCGCGCTTGCTGTCGGGCGTTTTCGCCGCCACCCATTCCACCGCCAACGCCTACATCGCCGACATCTCCACTCCGGAACAACGCGCGCGCCGCTTCGGGCTTCTGGGCGCGGCCATGGGGGCGGGCTTCGTATTGGGGCCGGGGCTCGGCGGTTTGCTGGGGGAGTTGAGCCCGCGCGCGCCCTTCTTTGCGGCGGCGGCGCTGGCCGGGATCAACGCCCTCTATGGCTGGTTCGTGGTGCCGGAATCGCTCAAACCCGAAAGCCGTCGTTCTTTCTCCTGGAAACGGTCAAACCCCATCGCCACGCTGATGCGCTTGCGTCGGGCCGAGGGGCTCGGGGTGCTGGTCTGGGTCTATTTCCTGTCTCAGCTGGCTGGCTTTGTGTATCCGGCGGTCTGGGCCTATGTGGGCATCGCCAAGTTTGACTGGACCGAAGGCGAGATCGGCGTCTCTCTGGTGGCCTATGGCGTGCTGTTCGTGATCTGTCAGGCGGTGGTGACACCCTTGCTGATGCCCCGGATCGGCGAGCGCCGGGTCATCTGGATCGCCTTCGCCCTGGAGGCCGTCGCCCTGATCGGTCTGGCGACGGCGCCATCGCCCTGGGTGCTGTATCTCTGGCTCTTGCCCGCCCTGTTCACAGGCATGGAGGGGCCGGCGCTTCAGAAGGTGATGACCGAGCGCACGCCGCCGGACGCTCAGGGCGAGCTGCAGGGCGGATTGTCCGGCCTCGGCGCGATCGTGCTGATCCTCAGCCCGCTGATCTACACCCAGCTCTTTTTCGCCTTCCAGCAAGGGGTGGGCGGGGTGGTGTTTCCGGGCGCGCCGTTCGTCATGGCGGCGGTGTTCAACGTCATCGCGCTGACGCTGTTCGTGGTGCGAAAACGCCAGACGGGCGGTTAAAGCCCAACCCGCTTGCGCAGGCTGTCCGGCGTCTCACCAGCCTCCCGCAAGGCGCGCAAAGTGAGGGACTGATCGCGCTTGGCGAAGCGCTTGCCGTGCTCATCGAGCATCAGGGGGTGATGGCGATAGACCGGGACCGGCCAGCCCATCAGCTCCTGAAGCAGGCGGTGCAGATGGGTGGCGAAATACAGGTCCAGGCCGCGGATGACATGGGTCACGTCCTGCAGCGCATCATCATGGGTGCAGGCGAGATGATAGCTCGTCCCCACATCCTTGCGCCCCAAAATCACATCGCCCAGCGTTTCAGGTCGGGCGCGCACCTCACCGGTTTCGCCGTCCGGGCCTTCGCCTGTTTCGGTGAATGTCAGACGGTCAAAGTCCGCGCCAAGATGATCGCGGCAGGCGGTGATGGAGAGCCGCCAGGAGAAAGCGTCGCCCGTCTCCAGACGCTCGGCTTCCTCGTCCGCGCTCATCGGCTGGGACGGGCCAGGATAGATCACGCCTTCGGGGCCTTCGCCGGGATGATGGGGCGCGCGGGCGATGTCCTCGGCGATTTCCCGCCGCGTCTTGAAGCAGCGATAGACGAGCCCTTTTGAGTGAAGCTGCGCAAGGGCTGCGTGATACTCGGCGAAATGCTCGCTCTGCCGACGTACAGGCTCGGGCCAGTCACAGCCCAGCCAGCGAAGGTCTTCCAGAACCGCCGCCTCGTATTGAGGTTTGCAGCGCGTCGTGTCGATATCCTCGATCCGCAACAGACACATCCCGCCTGCCTCTCGCGCAGCATCGAACACCGTCAGCGCCGAGAAGGCGTGACCCAGATGCAGGAAGCCGGTGGGCGAAGGGGCGAAGCGGGTGCGAAAAGCGGTCATTGCGCTTGCATATCACCGTGCTGAAGCTTGTGCGAGGCTTGGGGTTTTCCCGTCCTCCAAGCGGTCTATGATCGCCTGCAGGCATAACAAAGGAACGCCCCTCCATGATCTTGATCGACGGTCCGCGCATCGCGCCCAAATCCGGGCAGGCGAAGAAACTGGTCATCCTGTTTCATGGCTACGGCTCTAATGGCGCAGACCTTGCGGGTCTCGCCCAGCACTGGGCGCCGCATTTTCCGGATGTGGCCTGGGCGTCGCCCGATGCGCCTGAACCGGTGCCCGGCGCGCCGGGCGGGTATCAATGGTTCCCGATTTCGCGTCTTGATCCGGCGCTGATGGAACAGGGGGTGCGCTCGGCGCACGCCACGGCGGAACAGTTTGTCCGCTCCGAGCTGAACCGCTGGGAAGTGGCGCCGGAAAACCTCGTTCTGATCGGGTTTTCCCAAGGCACGATGATGGCGCTTCACACCGCGCTCCG
This sequence comes from Oceanicaulis alexandrii DSM 11625, assembly GCF_000420265.1. NCBI lineage: Bacteria > Pseudomonadati > Pseudomonadota > Alphaproteobacteria > Maricaulales > Maricaulaceae > Oceanicaulis > Oceanicaulis alexandrii. The sequence goes on along the minus strand of NZ_ATUP01000001.1, from coordinate 968,042 downwards.
GCGCGAGGTCGCGCCCGCAGCGGTGATCGGCTATTCCGGCGCCCTGCCGGGGCCGGAGCGGCTGAAATCTGAAATGACCGTCAAGCCGCCGATCCTGCTGATCCATGGCGACAGTGATGACGTGCTGCCGGTGGGCATGACCTTGATGGCGGCCCAGGGACTTGCCGAGGCGGGTCATGGCGCCCAGTTTCATATCTCCAGAGGCATTCCCCATTCCATCGGCCCGGACGGGCTGGAGCTGGGGCGGCATTTCATGGAGGCGGCCTTTTCGGGGCGCCTGCGCGGCTAGGCGCCGATGTCAAGCAAGCGTCGAGCGAGCGTCATGGCGCCGTCACACGAACAGGGTTAGTGTTAGATCGTCTCAAGGAACGGGGCGTTGATTCGATTATGGATCAACGCGAAGGCTTAGAGGGAGGCGCGTCTTCAAGATAGCGCTTGCATATCAGAGGGATCACCTCCTGAAACTGCGCCGCCCGGCGCGTGTGTGCGGGGGCGGTGATGCGAGTCTTTAAGACGGCGCCCACCGATCTTCGATGCCTTGTCCTGAACGCGGACTTCCAGCCGCTGTCCTATTATCCTCTGTCCACCTGGCCCTGGCAGGACGCCATCAAGGCGGCGTTCCTGGAGCGCGTGGACATCGTCTCTGAATACGCCACAGAGATCCGCAGCCCGTCACGCTCGATAAGGGCGCCGTCAGTGGTGGCGCTGCGTGATTATGTCAGCCAGAATCGTCCGCCCGCCTTCACCCGCTTCAACGTGTTTCTGCGCGACGGGTTTCGGTGTCAGTATTGCGGCGCAGACAGTCTTGATCAGCTGACCTTTGACCATGTGACGCCGCGCGCCTATGGCGGCCGGACGACCTGGGACAATATCGTCGCCGCCTGCGCGCCCTGTAATCTCAAAAAAGGCGGTCGTACGCCGCGAGAAGCCAAGATGCCGCTGCTTCAGCAGGCGGACCGTCCCAGCCAGCATCAGCTGCAATCACAGGGGCGACGCTTCCCGCCCAAATACCTGCACGAAAGCTGGCTCGATTATCTCTACTGGGATGTGGAGCTTGAGGCCTAGCGTCCTGCGCTCTTGCCAATTGACCCAGATCAGGTTTCACCCTCGCCCATGACCCGCACCCCGACCATCGCCATCGCCTATGATTTTGACGGCACGCTGAGCCCGGGCTCCATGCAGGAGCATTCCTTCATCCCCGAAATCGGCGAGCAGATCGACGCGTTCTGGGGGCGGGTGAATGGCGAGGCGGCGCGGCTGGGCGCAGACAACATCCTCATCTACATGCATGAGATGGTGAAAGCCGCCCAGCGTGAGGATGTGCGCTTCCGTCGCGAGGATATCGAACGCCATGGCGCGTCCGTGGGCTTCTTTCCCGGCGTGGTCGAAGGCTGGTTTGAGCGTTTGCGGGCCTATGGCGCCGAGCGTCAGGTGCGGGTCGAGCACTACATCATTTCGTCCGGGCTCAAGGAGATGATCGCGGCCAGCGCCGTCGGCGATCAGTTCGACGCTATTTTCGCCAGCGAGTTCAAATACAACGCCGATGACGTGCCGGTCTGGGCGGCGTCTGCGGTGAACTACACCAACAAGACCCAGTTCCTGTTCCGCATCAATAAGGGCGCGCTGGATCTGTCGGACCACACCGAAGTGAACGCTTATGTGCCCGAGGATGACCGGCCCGTCCCCTTCCGCAATATGATCTATGTGGGAGATGGCGATACGGATGTGCCGTGCATGCGCACGGTGAAGGAACAGGGCGGCGTGTCGATCGCCGTGCATCCCGCAGGCGACGTGAAAGGCGCGGAGAAGACCGCCAAGCTCAAGACGGATCGCCGCGTGCATTTCACCACGGACGCCGATTACTCAGACGGCTCGAAGCTGGATGCGTACGTGAAGGCCGCCATCGACAAGATGGTCGCCGTGGAGCGGCTCAAAACGCTGGAGCGCTAGATCCGTTTGCACACCGCGATGGCGGCGTGGCAGCCGGCGGTGATCAGCGCGGAGAGGACCGGATAGCCGGCGGCGTCTTTAGCGCCTTCTTCCACAGCGAGCTCTTTGTGGGCGACCTCTTCATCGCGAAACTGGGCGAACTGGTCCGCCAGCGCGTCCTGTTCGGCGAGGCGCAGCTCCTGCACTTGTTCGTCGTAATGCCCCTCGATCACCGCTTCGACCGCTTCGGTGCAGGCGTGGGCCGCTTTCTCGCCCAGCAGCGCTGTTCCGGCGCCGAGCGCGAATCCCGCCAGATTGGCGATGGGCGCCAGCAGGGTCGGACGCGCTTTCCCGCTCAGGATGTGATCGTCAAACGCCTGCAGATGGTGCTGTTCGTCCGCTTCCATATGCACCAGCTGGCTGGCGATGCGGGCCTTGTCGGGGCGGCCTTTGAACACGGCGCGCTGGCCCTGATAGATCGCCACCGCGGCATACTCGCCTGCATGATCGACGCGCACCATGGATTCAATACGGGAAGCGTCTGCTTTCCGACCGGGGCGACGGACGGTTTTGCGGGTTTGCGGTTGAGACATCACACGCTCCGATACGGTTTGCGGAACACCACCAGGATCGAGATCAGCATCACGGCAGCGCTGATCAGAACATTATAGCCCGCCATGGATACGCCCAGCAGGGTCCAGGCTGGCTCATCACACAGCACCACATTGGTCGGCGTGTTCAGCGAGCTCAAGAGTGCATCCACGCTTAAGGACGTCGTGTCGCCCGCCTGGCATGACAGCGGCCAGAAGCCGTATTCACCCCCTGCGTGATAGCCCGCCACCCAGGCGCTGAACCCGGCCAGAACCGCGATGAGCGCGCTGGCTGCGCGGCAGAACAGGGCGTTGGCGGGTTTCAGGATGTGAAGGGCGGCGAACGTGATCAGCCCGCCCGCCAGAACATAGGCGTGCGCCCAGCGTTGCTCGATGCAGAGCGGGCAGGGGGCGTAGCGCCCGATCAATTCGAACCCGAAAGCCCCGGCGAGCAATGCGGCGGAAACGAGCGCCCCGATGAGCGGCCATTGATCCGGGCGTGTCCAGCGGTCGGCGAAGGTGGAAAGTTCAAGCATGGCGATAAACCTAGATCACAGACAGGGGCGAGGCGAGTACGGAGCTGAGCCGCAGGGCGACGCAAGTCTTAGCCGCCAGCGCCGAACACCCCCAGAATGAAGGTTTTCAGCACATCAATAAACGCCGCTCCAAAAAACGTGAAGCCGACGACCAGAAGGCTGACCCAGACGACGCCTAAGACCAGTCCCGCCAGAACCAGCAGCCCGTCGCGGGTGATCAGGCCGATGGAGGCGATGGCGATGGCGATGCCCGGCGTGGTGTTGGTGGCCGGTAAAGGGACGAGTATGGACGCGCAAAACAGGACGAAGACGCCGCCGACAATCCGCTCTGCGGTCGGGCCTGACAAGACACTCAGCCGCGGACGGGCCAGAGCCTCCAGCCACCCAAACCATTTGCGGGACCAGGTCGCGATGCGGACGAGACCGGGCTTGTCCAGCTGACGGTTGCGAAAGCTCTTCGGCATCCAAGGGTGCGCGCGTCCGCCCGCCATTTGCACGGCGATGGCCATCATGGGCAGAGCGACAATCTGAGGCACGCCGTAGAGAAAGGGCATGCAGACCGGAATGGCGAGCGCAAACAGCAAGGCGCCGAACACCCGTTCGCCCAGAGCGTCGCTGAATGCGCCAAGCGACAGCCCCTCTTCAGGGGCGGCGTGCGCGATTCGCGCCAACTCGGCCGTCAGACTGAGCGGCTGATCTTGCTCGGCGTCTTGCGAGCCGGCTTCATCCTGCTGGGATTGCACCATGGCGTGTCACCTTTGGGGAGGAGAGGCGCTTCTGTCTTAATCAGCGGGAGGCGAACCGTCCACGCAGCTCTGCGGTGGCGCTGGCTGAAATTCATGTCGATGACGGTACTGAAAGCCGGGGTCGACCAGGCAGAAATTTCGAGGCATATACACCGCTTGCGTCGACATGCGTGCGGGCGTGGCGGAATTGGTAGACGCAGGGGACTCAAAATCCCCCGGGCGCAAGCCCTTGTCGGTTCGAGTCCGACCGCCCGTACCATCTCGTCCCTGGTCAGTCTCGAACCGCCCAGGGCGAAAGCGATGTCGACCATCCACCTTTCCACAACAAAAGATGAAATGATTGCGAGGGCTTAAATGCCCTGAAACGTGATTTTCATTTTTTCGCTCAAGGTCTTGAAAGTTTTTCCGATAATTGAATTCGATATATTAATTCAATGGCTTGATAGGAATTGACGCGGAATGAAGGTCTGGCGCAAATTCTCTTTATGAGTGATACTTGCCGAACACACCTGAGAGACCTTGCGCAAACTCCTGTTAATCCTGACGCTTATCAATTGACCAAGAGTCTATACAAATAAGTTGAGGCCATTTCATTTTTCAGGACATGAATCATTGAACGCCAGTAAGCAGCCCTTGGTGATCATCGCCGCCGCGAACGCCGACGAGGCGTCCGCACAGAACCTGCGGCAAGCCCTGCTCGACAGGGGCGTTCGCGTGGCCATGGCCGCTGATGTGGGCGTGGCGGAGAAAAAGGCGCGATTGATCGTTCTGTGTTCTCCCGCCTCTTTGAAATGCCAGCCGCTCAACAATTTTCTGGAAGACTTTGTCTGGTCCAACGGGATGCACCACGTCCATGTCGTCGGACTGGAGAGCGAACGGCCCGTGCTGCCTATGGCGCTCCGAGCCGAGCGACGCAGCAACGGCGCCTTCTGGACCTTGCCGCGGCCGCCGGTCATCGGCGCGCTCTATAATGACACCATGAGCCTTGAGCATCTGGCTGACGACATCGCGCATGAGTGCAGTACGGATTCGTCCGCGACTTTGGCGCGCACCGCAGCCAGTTCTGTGGCGCGCCGGCCTCTGGCGACCGGACTTGCGGCCGCTTGCGCCCTGATGCTGGGGGTAAGCGTCTGGCAGGCAGACCAGATCAGCGCCTATCAGGATGAGGCGGAGGACGCAAAAGCGTTCTCAAGTCGCCTGTTGACCGACATCACACAACATTTGCCCAATACGGCGCGCCGGGAAACCTTGATCCGCCTGGCCGATGATCTGACCGAGACCTATCTCACCACGTCCGCAGCCGGACTGTCAGACGATGAGCTGGGCCGCCGCGCGCGACTGTTCAATCTGATCGGCGAAGCGCGTGACGTGCATGGCGACCCTGAGGGCGCACGGGAAGCGTTCTCGGCGGCCTTTGAGCTGACCCAGGCGCTTCTGGACCGGGCTCCCAACAATATGCAGCGCGTCTATGACCATGCGCAGTCCGCATACTGGGTCGGCAATCAGGCCTATCGCAGCGGTGATCTTATGACCGCTGATCGCTATTTCGACATTTACGCCCAGATGGCGGAGGTTCTGATTGCAGGCGAGCCCGGCAATCCCAGCTATCAGGCTGAACAAGGTTATGCGGCCTTGAACCGGGGCGTGATCGAACTCGAGAGCGGCAGCCCTCTGACCGCCGCGGATCTTTTTTCGCAGGCGGCCGACCGGTTTGGAGACGGATTGGTCCAGGCGGGCGTGGTGGGCGTGTCCGACCTTGGCAATACGCTGGGTTGGCTGGCGGACGCACAGCGCGAAACGGGCGATATGGGGGCGGCGCGCAGCAGTCGTGAGAGGCAGCTGGCGCTATATCAAGAGCAGCTTGCCCAAGCGCCGGGTGATTCCCGCACGCTGGTGAAAGTCGCACATACGCGCGCCCAGATCGCTTCGCTAGCAACCGATATGGGTGAAGATGAACAAGGCGCGCAGTTTCTGGACCTGGCTCTGGACAGCGTCAGCGCACTCTATGAAGCGTCGCCTGACAATGACCGGTATGCGCGGCTGTATGTCAGTTTGATTTTTCAGCGCGCCCAGATCGCTTTGATGCGCGATGACCTGATCAGGGCGCAATTGCTGATTGGCGAGGCGCGCCGACTGGCGGCGCGAAGTAATGAAAACGGTGAGAATGACGGGCGGTTCCTGAGCCGGTCCGCAGCCCTCACTCTCTCGGCTTCGCTCGCGTTGAAAGCGGGATCGTATGACACCGCCGTTCTGGAGGCGACCCAGGCCGTCAGCGCCGGCGAGCAATCGGTGGCCGCAGGCTTTGAAACCGCGCGTCCTTACCTGGCTGAAGCGTCTTATGTGCGCGCCGAAGCCTTGAGTGCGCTGGGGCAGCAGGGGGAGGCGGATATGATGTACCGCTCTGCGCTCAATCAGATCGCTCTGATCGCCGAACCGCGTCCGATGCAGGCGCGGGATCTGGAAGCGCGAATCGCCTGGCGCATGGGTGATGTCAGTCGGGCTTTGCAAGTAAGACAGTCTTTACAGGAATTGGGCTACGCTCGTCGCTCTTTCTTGGCGTTTTGGTCTGAAGTGGATCAGGCGAACACCGCCGAGAGTGGGGTATCTCAAGGGGGCTGATATGAGTGGCGTTCAATCACAGGTCGAGCGTGTCAAGGCGCTCGGATTCAGCGGGCGCGATGTTCGCCATATCGCCGTCTATGTAGAACCTGCCATCACCGAAATAGATAATGAGCTCGTTCAGACCTTTTCCGCCTATGTGGGCGAACGAAACGGCAATTTCTTTATCGACTTTCCCACCGACATGATTTTCGTCGTCATGACGCAGGGCTGGGAATTCGAGCGTTTCGAGCTGGACGGGAAAGTCTGGGACGGCATCGCCGTCATGCCTGAAGACACAGACTTTGAGGTGTCTTTCGGTGATGACGGCAGACAAAGCGTCGTCGTGCTGGATCGGTGCAACGAGTTTTTCACCTATCGCTATCAGATCGTTCTGCGAAACCAGGAGACGGGCCAGCGCGTCGTGGTTGATCCCGGAGTCGAGAACGAGGACCGCCTCCCCTTCCCCTAGGCGTTCGGGAAGAGGCGTCTGAACGCCGGGCTCGAGGCTCTCATCTCTTGTGTGGATCCTTGATCGGCGATCTCGCCTTTATCAAGAACCGCGACTTGATAGGCCCGCTCCAGCAGGCGTGCACGGTGCGTCACGATGAGCGTGCTGCGGCGTGCATCTTCATCCAGCCAGTCATCCAGCGCATTCAGGAAATCAGTTTCGGTGCCCGCGTCGAGCCCTTCTGTGGGTTCGTCGAGCAAGAGCACCGGAGCGTTCTTGACGAAGGCGCGCGCCAGGGCGATCCGGCGCGCCTGTCCCCCTGACACCAAGCCGCCCAGCTCGCCGGTCCAGCTCATCAACCCGTCAGGCAATTTGCGGACGAAATCCGCCGCGCGCGCGCGTTCCAGCGCATGCCAGAGCGCCTCATCGCTCGCCTCGGGATCCGCCAGGCGCAAATTGGCGCGGATGGTCGTCGACAAGAGCTCCGCGCGTTGATCGACAAGGGCGAAGCGGCTGCGGGTGTCGGCGATCGGAAGGGCGTCCAGCGCTGTCCCGCCCAAGCTGATTTCGCCGGACTGAGCTGCGTAAAAGCGCATCAAAAGTTTGATCAGGCTGGATTTTCCGGCGCCGGATGCGCCGACCAGCGCCAGCCGCCCGCCTTCGGGCAGGCCCAGATTTGCGTTTTGCAGGACGGGCGCATCCGTATCCGGATAGCTGAAATGAAGCTCCTTCACCTCAATATCCCAGCGATCAGGCAAGGGCTGAGGCGAATCGGGATCGCTTACGGCGGGTGTGATTTCCGTCAGCGCCTTGAGCCGGCGGGCGGAGGCTGTGGTCTTGCCATAGAGCTCGGCCGCCTGAACCAGTGGCGCGGCGGCTTCAAAAAGCGCGAAGGCGACAAAGCCCGCCAGCGCGGAGACTGGTGCGGAAGCGCCTGACGCCGCGGCCAGGCCAAAGCCAAGCACGAAACTTGCGGGCGCAGAGAGCGCCAGAAGCGCGCCATTCCACATGGAGATGCGGGCGATCTCGCGCTGCGCTGCGACGCATTTGGCGTTTGAGTCTTCCAGATGGGCGATGATGCGGTGTTCAGCTCCATAGGCCTTGAGTTCAGCCAGTCCGGAGACCAGGTCTGCGGCGTCCGCCCGCATGGAACTGGCGTTTTGCGTCAGGGCCTCGCCGGCCTTGCCTGCGGTCTTGGCGACGCGCAGAGGCAGGATCACGCTCGCCAGAACGAACACCCCCAAGACGCCCGGCAAGGCGGCTGGCGCCAGAAACGCCAGCAGCACGCTGGTGAACAGCGCGCCCGCCAGTGCGGCGGTGACAGGCGTCACAAAGCGCAGATACAGCGCATCCAGCGCGTCCACATCCTGGGTGACGCGGGAGAGCAGATCTCCCCCTCTTATGCGCCCGAGCCCGGCGGGGGCCAGCGGTGCGGCGGTTTCAAACACCCAGAGGCGCAGGCGCGAGAGAATCCGGAATGTGGCTTCATGGGTGACCATGCGCTCGGCATAGCGCCCGACCGTGCGGCTCAGGGCAAAGCCGCGTACGCCGCCTGAGGCGAACAGGTAGTTGAAGGCGCGTCCGGCGCCCGCCAGTCCGGCGACCGCGGACGCGGTGATGAACCAGCCTGACAAAGAGAGAAGACCGATGCCGGCCAGCAGCGTCAGCGCGGACAAGGCGGCGCCCAGGCGAAGCCACCAGCGGTCCGGACGCGCCAGGGCGAGGAAGAAGCGCAGATCCTTCATGACGCGCCCTCGGTCTCAAGCCTGATGACCTGATCTGCGACATCGCGCACGGCGGGGCTGTGGGTGGCGATGATCACGGTGCGGCCTTCGCTGATGCGTTTGAGCGCCGTGAGAAAGCGCGCTTCCGCCTCGCCGTCCAGATGGGCGGTGGGTTCGTCCAGCAGGACGATTTTCATATCCACCGCCCAGGCGCGCGCCAGCGCCAGGCGTTGCGCCTGGCCGCCAGACAGGCCGTAGCCTTGATCGCCGATGAGGGTTTCAAGACCATCAGGCAGGCTGGCGGCGAAATCCATGACGCCCGCGGTTTCCGCCGCGCTCTGGATACGATCAAGAGGCAAGGAGCGGTCAAACAGGCTGATATTGTCGATCAGACTTCCGTAAAACACATGGGGACGTTGCGCGATCCAGGCCGCTTGCCCGATCAGAGGCGCTGTGAGCTCGACGCCGTCCACAAGGACCTGGCCGTCCGTATGCGGCGCATAGCCCATCAAGAGTTTCAGCGCGGTGGACTTTCCAACGCCGGACGGCCCCCAAAGGGCGGTGATTTGGCCAGCAGGCGCTTCAAAGCTGAGCGGGTCGAGCCCGCGGCGCCCATCGGGATAGACGGAGCCTGCTTGCTCGAACCGGATTGCGGGAGGGGCGGGTATGTCTGTGGTGACGGTCGTCGCCAAAGTGGTTTGAGGCGTCGCGTCAGCCTCCGCCATGAAAGGCGCTAGCGCCTCAGCCCCAGCCTCGGCGTCCGCACGGTCATGATACGCCGCAGAGAGGCGTCGCAATGGCATATAGAATTCCGGCGCCAGGATCAGACAGAACAGCCCGGTCTGAAGCGTGATGGTCTCGCCGGTGCTGAACGGCATCTCGCCCAATAGCGAAAAGCCGATATAGATCGCGGATCCTGCAACAGACAGCGCTGCGAAAAACTCCAGCACGCCCGACGACAGGAAGGCCATCGCCAGCACCTTCATCGTGCGCCGCCGGAAGTCTTCAGACGCCTGGGCCAGGCCGTCGCGCTCGCGTTCCACAGCGTTAAAGGCGTTCAGGGTTTCAAGCGCACGCAGGCGGTCGTTGAACCGTCCTGCGAGACGCTGCAGCGTCGTGAGCTGGTCTTTGGACGCCGCAGCTGCGCCTGCGCCTACCAGCGCCATGAAGACGATCAGCAGAGGGGCGGTGATCAGGAAGATCAGGCCGACGATGTAGCTGGCGCTGAACGCCGCCGCCATGATGATCAAAGGCCCGGCCATGACCACGCCCATCAAGGGACGATAGCGTCCATAATACCCGTCAAGCTTGTCCACGGCGTCGATCAGGGCGGAGGTCGTCTCCCCTGAATCAAAGCGCTCCGTATAGCCTGGGCCGAGGGCTGCGAGCTTGCGGGCCGCCAGGGCGCGTACGGTCTGGCGCACTTTCAGGCTGGCCTCCACCCCGGTTCGGGTTTCTGCAGCCTGCAGGGCCGCCCGAACGCCTGCGCACACTAACGCAAGACACAGTCCGGGCCAGACTGCACCGCCGTTCACCAGGGCGCTGACCGCCCAGGCCGCCCCCCAGGCGAAGCCGATGAAAACGGCATACTGGGCCGCGCCGAAGGCCGTGCTTTGCCGGGTCAAGGCGGTCGCGGGTTCGCCCCACGCCTTCAGTAGGGCGCCCAGCTCCGCCTTGCGGGCTTTACGGGCTGCTGCTTCGGTGTCGGCTGACAATTCAGATGTGCTCATGGCCTGCGACATACACGCCCTTGCCCGGTTTTGACTGCGGCGCCTCGTCCCATGCGACACCTTGCAGACGATACAAACTAACGTTTCTGCCTGATAAGGGCGGCCAATGCGCTTTCGGGCGTACTCATTTAAAGACTGCTTTTAAAGCCTTGGAGGGTGAAATGGTCGATATGACCGTTGTGGAATTATCGCGGTGGCAGTTCGCGCTGACCGCGATGTATCACTTCCTCTTTGTACCGCTCACGCTTGGACTGTCCATCATACTCGCCATCATGGAGAGCGTTTATGTGATGACGGGCCGGCAGGTCTGGCGGGACATGACGAAGTTCTGGGGCACGCTGTTCGGCATCAACTTCGTGCTGGGCGTGTCCACCGGGATCACCATGGAATTCCAGTTCGGCATGAACTGGTCCTACTATTCTCATTATGTGGGCGATGTGTTCGGGGCGCCGCTGGCGATTGAGGGCCTGATGGCCTTCTTCCTGGAAGCCACGCTGGTGGGCCTGTTCTTCTTTGGCTGGGATCGGATGAGCAAGCGCGGGCATCTGACCGCGACCTGGCTGATGGCGCTGGGCACCAACCTGTCAGCGCTGTGGATTCTGATTGCCAATGGCTGGATGCAGAACCCTGTGGGCTCCGAGTTCAATCCCGAGACCATGCGGATGGAGGTCACTGACTTCATGGCGGTGCTCTTCAACCCGGTCGCCCAGGCGAAATTCGTACACACCGTGTCCGCCGGCTATGTCACAGGCGCGCTGTTCGTCCTGGCGATCTCAGCCTTCTTCTTGCTCAATCGCCGCTTTGTGGGCTTCGCCAAGCGCTCGATGACGGTCGCCGCCGCGTTTGGTCTGGCGAGCGCCCTGTCGGTCGTGGTGCTGGGCGATGAAAGCGGTTACGCGCTGACCGATAACCAGAAAATGAAACTCGCCTCACTTGAGGCCATGTGGCACACCGAACCCGCGCCGGCGCCCCTGACGCTGGTGGGCTTTCCCAATCGCGAAACCCAGGAAACCGAGCACGCCATCAGCATCCCGTGGGTGCTGGGTCTGATCTCGACCCGGTCTCTGGATGGCGAGGTGGAAGGCATTCTGCCGTTGGTCGAGCAGGCGGAGACCCGTATCGAAAACGGCGTTCTAGCTTATGACGCCATGATGCGCCTGCGCGAGGATCCTGAGAATGCAGACGCCCAGGCGCAGTTTGAAAGCGCCCGGGATGATCTGGGCTACGCCATGCTGTTGCGGCGCTATGTGGCTGACCCGCGCGAGGCGGGGCCGGACCTGATCGCGCAAGCTGCGATGGACACGGTGCCCAATGTGGCGGTGATGTTCTGGAGCTTTCGTTTCATGGCGGGGCTGGGTTTCTACTTCATCGCCCTGTTCGGGACCGCTTTTGTGCTGAGCTCGATGCGCAAGCATGAAACGCGCTGGTTCCTGAAGCTGGCCCTGGTGTCGTTGCCGCTGCCCTGGGTGGCCGCCGAGCTGGGCTGGCTGTTGGCGGAATATGGCCGCCAACCCTGGATCATTGAAGGCGTCTTGCCGACCTTTGAAGGGGTGTCGAGCCTTCATCCCACGCAAATGATCATGACCATTGTCGGTTTCACCGCGCTCTATGGCGCGCTGGCGGTCGTGGAAGTGATGTTGATGATCAAATATGTCCGCAAGGGACCGTATCCGGACGGTCCATCACGCGGCGCATCCCATAAGCCTCAGGGCGGGTTCGCCCCGCTGCCGGCCGAATAGGGAGGATGGATTATGGAAATTCCTCTGTCATATGAACTGTTGCGGGTGATCTGGTGGGCGCTTCTGGGCGTTCTGCTGATCGGTTTCGCGATTACGGACGGCTTTGATCTGGGCGTTGCGGGGCTGTTGCCCTTTGTCGCTCGCACAGACGCCGAGCGTCGGCTCGCGATCAATACGGTTGGTCCGACCTGGGAAGGCAATCAGGTCTGGCTGATCCTCGGGGGCGGCGCCATCTTCGCCGCCTGGCCGCTGGTCTACGCCGTCTCCTTCTCGTCGTTCTATCTGGCCATGTTCGTCGTGCTGGCGTCGCTGATCCTGCGCCCGGTGGCGTTCAAATACCGCTCCAAGCGGGAGGATCCGCGCTGGCGCAGCTTCTGGGACTGGGCGCTGTTCACCGGCGGTTTCGTCCCGGCGCTGATCTTCGGCGTCGCGGTGGGCAATGTGCTGGTGGGCGCGCCCTTCCGGATGAATGACGACATGCGCATCTTCTGGGACGGGTCGTTCTTCGGATTGCTGAATCCCTTCTCGCTGCTGTGCGGCCTTCTGAGCGTGACCATGCTGTTGCTGCACGGAGCCGCCTGGCTGTCGATGAAGACCGAATACGGCATCGTCCGGGACCGGGCGCGCGCCTATGCGCCGCTCTTCGCGTTCGCCTCAATCGTGCTCTTCGCTCTGGCGGGCGCCTGGGTGGCGTTCGGGGATATTGGCTATCAGGTGACAAATACGGTCGCCGCTGACGGCCCCTCCAATCCCAGATTGACGGAGACCGTGCGTGAGGGCGGCGCCTGGCTGTCCAATTACGGCCGGTACCCATGGATGCTGATCGCGCCTGTGCTCGGGTTCGGCGGCGCGGCTCTGGCCCTGTTCGGCCTGCGGTCGAACTCCGAGGCGCTGACCTTTGTCGGCTCCAAGCTCTCGGTGGTGGGCATCATCTCGACGGTGGGCGTCTCGATGTTCCCGTTCATCCTGCCCTCCAGCGTGGATCCAAATGCGTCACTGACGGTCTGGAACGCCTCGTCCAGCCATACGACCTTGTTCGTCATGCTGATCGTGACCGCTGTCTTGTTGCCGATCGTGCTGCTCTACACCGCCTGGGCGTTCAAGGTGATGTGGGGGCGGGTGACGACCGAAGCGGTCGCCAACGGCGATTATTACTGACACCAAGGAGAGACGACCCATGTGGTATTTCACCTGGATTTTGGGCCTCGGGCTGGCCTGCACCTTCGCCATTCTCAACGCCATGTGGCACGAGCTGTCGCTTAGCGACAGCGGTGACACTGGCAGCTCGGATGAAGCGTTCTAGCGCTGGGCGCCTGCTGAAAACAAAACAGCCCGGACCGTCTGGTCCGGGCTGTTTTGCAAGCAGAGTGGGAGGGGTTCAGGCCGCTGCGGTGTCGTTGGCGGCTTTGGGCTCGGACTCCGCTTCGTCATCAGCGAAGGTGCGCACCTTGATGGGGCCGCCCCAGTCTTTCAGAAGCTGTTGTTTTTCTTCTGCGGTGATCTGCACGTGCGCGCCATGCAGATACCAGCGGCCGGCGTCGTCTCGCACCGGGATTTCGGTGGTGCGCCAGTGGGAGACCGGGTCGCCTTCATTCTCGTAGGTCCAGGTCACCTGCATGGAGGCGATGCGCCCAGAGAAGGCGCCCAGATCCAGAAAGGCGTCCAGGATCTCGATCACGTCCGAGTTCTTGGATTCAAGAACTTCACCGGGGGTGAGCAGATGGAAAGGTGTTCCATGATCGCGCAGCGCTTCACTGACCGTGTCCACATGGACCTTGCCGTCGACCTCAGCGAGCATGCTGATCAGGTGCGGTGAATGGCTGATGGTCGTGCGGAAGTGCTCAAACAGCGGCCTGTGTTCAGGCTCCTGCAGCAGGCGCTCGAGTTTGGTTTCCAATTGTGTGGATGGCGACGCCGTAGAGTTTTCCAGTCGCGAGACATAGGCTTGGCTGACGCCGAGCAAATGAGCCGCCGCCTCTTGTTTGAGGCCGGTGCGTTGGCGGAACGCTCTAAGCTCTTTTCCCCAATTCATGATTTTAGACCCATTCAATTGTACGGAGCACTGCGGTGCGTTTATTGAATCTGACTCAGTGATTTATCCGGTCATATTCCCAATAGTGCTGCACTGCAACGCATTCGCGGTTGAAAAATGCGTCTGTGACCTGTCGAGCTGAACTTGACCGGACGTTTTCGGGCCGTACTGTCGCCTCAACAAAGCCGCCAAACGTGCGGCTACGAGGGAGGACAGTGCTATGGGCTTATGGTCGGCGATCCGTCGCGAGTGGTTTTATACGACGCAATTGGCGCGCATGCTGGGCGCACTGAAAAAAATCACGCCGGATTCTGACTATCTGACCCCGGACCTGTTTGAAGACAGCGTTGACAAGCACCAGCAACGTACGGCGTTCATCACTGAAAGCGGCGTTGAGATCAGCTACGCCCAGTTTGATCGCTACGCCAACCGGGTCGCCCATTGGGCGCTCACCCAGGGCCTGAAGCCCGGCGACACTGTCGCGCTCTACATGGCCAATCGCTGGGAATATGTGGCGATCTGGTACGGCCTGTCCAAGGTCGGCATCATGGCGGCGCTCCTCAACAACCAGATCACCGGGCACTCGCTGGCGCATTGCATCAACGTGTCGGGCGCCCAGCATGTGATCGTCGAGGGCGATATGGCGGAAGCGTATGAAAGCGCTTGCGAGTTGATTGACTGCGCCATGACGCCCTGGGTCAGCGACGGCGGACAGGCCAAGGCGCCCGGCGGCAAGGATTTTGATGCGGCGTTGTCCGGCCAGTCTGATGTGCGTCCTGACCGGTCCTATCGCGCTCAGTTCACCGCCAAGGACCCGTGCATGAAAATGTACACGTCGGGGACGACCGGCCTGCCAAAAGCGGCGATCGTGGCGCATACGCGCGCGCTGTATTACCTGCAGGTTTTCGGTGTATCCGGTCATGCGACCAAAGACGATCGCATGATGATGGTGCTGCCCATGTATCACGCCACCGGGGGGCTATGCGGGGTCGGCGCGGCGCTGTCGTTCGGCGGCGCTGTGATCGTGCGCAAGAAATTCTCTGCGACGCGCTTCTGGCAGGACGCCACCGAAACCGGCGCGACCATGCTGATGTATGTGGGTGAGCTGTGCCGCTTCCTGGTCGCCGCCGAACCCAATGAATGGGAAAAGAAACACAAGATCCGCATCGCCATCGGCAACGGTTTGCGCCCTGACGTCTGGCCCCGCTTTGTGGAGCGGTCCGGCATTCCGCGGATCATGGAGTTTTATGGCGCGACCGAAGGCAATGTGGGCCTGATCAATCTGGACTCCAAGCAAGGCGCCATCGGCCGCGTGCCGCCGCACCTGTCCAAACGCTTCAACATCAAGCTCGTCCAGTTTGACATGGACGAGGAAGCTCCGATTCGGGACGCCAACGGTCATTGCATCGAATGCAAACCCGGCGAGGTCGGCGAGGCGATTGGCGAGATTCGCGCCGATGACGCCCGCTATCGCTTTGATGGCTATGGCGATGAAGAAGCCACCAAGAAGAAGATTCTGCGTGACGTTTTTGACGAAGGTGATCTGTATTTCCGCACCGGCGATCTGATGAAACGCGACGCGCAGGGTTATTTCTACTTCGTCGACCGGGTGGGCGACACCTTCCGCTGGAAGTCGGAAAACGTCTCCACCAATGAAGTCGCGGAAGTGTTCGGCACGCACGACAAAGTCGTTCAGGCCAATGTCTATGGCGTGGAGGTGGCCGATTATTCGGGCAAGGCCGGCATGGTGGCGCTGGTGGCGGAAGACGGGCTGGATCTCAAATCGCTTCATGCGCATGTGACGAAAGAGCTGCCGCACTTTGCACGCCCGCTCTTCATTCGCCTGAGCAAAGATACTCAGGACGAGAACACGACCGGCACGTTCAAATTGAAGAAGACGGACCTGGTCAAACAGGGCTGGGACCCCGAAGCGATTCCCGAACCTGTATATTTCGATGATCCCGAAGCGGGGGAATACATTCCCCTGACCGCGGAGATTCGCGCCCAGATCATTTCCGGCGAAAAGCGGGTCTGATCATGGTGTTGTTGCCGGAAGACGTTCTCGACTTCTGGTTCGAGCAGGCTGGACCTAAAGCCTGGTTTTCGGTGGATGCGGCCTTTGACGCCCGTGTCCGCCGGATGCTGGGCCCGGCCTGTCACAGCTTTCTACAGACCCGTTCCGTGCTGGATCATCCCTGGATGGTCGAGCCCGACAGCGCACTCGCGCTGGTGATCGTGCTCGATCAGGCGCCGCGCAATGTCTGGCGTGGCTCGAACGCCGCGTTCAGGCTGGACCCGCTGGCGCGTGAAGCCGCCATGGCCATGCTGGAGGCCGGGTTTGACTGGGCCTTGCCCAAAGAGCGCAGGGCTTTCGTCTATTTGCCGTTCTCGCATTCTGAAGACATTGAGGATCAGGCCCTGGCGGTTCTGATGTGCGAGGAACGGTTGGGACCGGACAGCGAGAACACGCGTCATGCCCGCGCGCACATGGATGTGATCGCGCGCTTTGGCCGCTTCCCGCATCGCAACGCCGTGCTGGGGCGTACGCCGCGCGCCGAAGAGATCCGGTTTCTGGAAGAGGGCGGATATGCCCCCGGCTTGAAACGCCCGGCAAAATAATCCCAAGGGCAGTCCTGACTCAGCGCTGATCTTGAGAGTTTAATCTAACCAATTGATTTATTAGGCGTTGAGTTCGGCAGGCGCTTTGCAAGACGGGCAAGAAGCGATTTCTCAGGAGCCCCCGTTCATGTCCGCCCAACGCCAGTCCCGCATCACGCCGCTCGACATTCGCGCCATCGCCTTCACCCTGGTGGACCGCCATGGCGATCAGGCGCTGAACTATGCTGATCTTGCCGTGATGGAGCTTGAAGAAAAGGGCGAAGATGAAAGCGCCAACGCCTGGCGGGTGTTGCGCTGGGAAATTCAGGATGCTCTCTCGGGGGTGATTGTCCGTGAAAGTCCGATCCAGATGCAATAGTGCGCGGATGACATGGCAGTATGTCTTGCCATGCTGCACGCGCTCAGACAGCTTTAAGACATGAGCGACCCTTCACTCTTCGACACCTGGATCAGTCAGGCCGGGCTGAACGAATTGTTCAACCCGCAGAAAACCGTCACCGCCATGCGCGACGCCATGGCGCGGATGGAGGAACTGGTGGAGGTCGCGCCGCCTCCGGTCGCAGCCATCCATGATATCGAGATCGCAGGCGGCGCGGGTGCGCGCCCGGCGCGTGTGTATCTGCCTTATGGCGCGCAACCTGACAGCGGACCGGGCCTGATTTTCTATCATGGCGGCGGGTTCATGGTGGGCTCGCTCAAATCGCATGATCCGTTGTGCCGTCGTCTCGCGGCGGTGTCGGGCGTGCGCATCTGTTCGGTCGATTATCGACTGGCGCCCGAGCATCCTTTTCCCGCAGCCGTTGATGACGCCTTCGCCGCCATGGACGCCGCGCTGGCTGGGGAGCTTTCGGCCTACGGCTTTGATGCAGACCGTCTCGCGGTCGGCGGGGATTCTGCTGGCGGCAATCTGGCGGCGAGCGTCGCGCGTGAACGCCGCGATCAGCTGCACTATCAGCTCTTGCTCTATCCGCTGATGCAACTGTTGCAGACCAAGAAAGATCGTCCGCGCTGGCAGGAAGGTCCTTTGTTGTCCGAGTTCACGCTCGAAGAGATCCGCAAGCATTACATCGCCAGCGCCGATCCGGCTGATGTGCGGATTTCTCCGCTTCTGGCGGACGATCTGCAGGGCTTGCCGCCCGCCTATATCCTCGCCGCAGAGATGGACCCGCTGCTTGATGAGGGCGCGGCCTATCGCGATCGGCTGACAGCCTCGGGCGTCCCGGTGGAATACAAGCTCTGGAAGACCGTGCCGCACGGCTTCTTGAACATGTCACGCCTGTTTCCCGCCTGCATTTCGGCGATCGAGGCGTCTGCGCGCTCGCTCAGCAAGACCTTTGAGGCCTGAGCCTTGCCGAGGGCGGGGGCATATCTTAGCTCAACGCCATGAGCGTAACACCCAGATACCAAGCCGATCCGCGTTTCGCCGCTTTGGGCGACGCCTTTTCTGACACTGTGGAACCTGCCGACTTCCCCCAGGCGCATTTGCGCTGGTGGAATGCGCGCTGGGCGCAGGAGGTCGGGTTGGACGGGCTGGATGACGCAGAGCGCCAGGCGTATTTCCATCGCTTCTCGCCCTTGCCGGACAATCAGACCGAGCCGCGCGCCCTGCGCTATCACGGCCACCAGTTTCGCGTTTACAATCCGCAGATCGGCGATGGGCGGGGTTTTCTTTACGCCCAGCTTCGTGACAGCCATGACCGCTTGCTGGATCTGGGGACCAAAGGCTCGGGCCAGACGCCGTATTCGCGCTCCGGCGATGGGCGTTTGACCCTCAAGGGTGCGGTGCGTGAGGTGCTGGCCTCTGAAATGCTGGAGGCTCTTGGCGTCTACACATCCAAGACCTTTGTGGTGTTTGAGACCGGCGAACAGCTTCACCGCGGCGATGAACCGTCACCGACGCGCTCGGCTGTGATGACCCGGCTGCAGCATTCCCATCTGCGCTTCGGGGTGTTTCAGCGTCATGCCTATCATGACCGGCCGGACCTGATCTCTGAACTGGTCGAGTATGCGATTGAAAACCTGGCGCCAGAAGCCGCTGAGCTTGAGGGGGATCGGGCGACGGCCTTGCTGGAGGCTGTGGTGCGACGGTCGGCGACGCTGGCGGCGCAATGGATGGCGGCGGGGTTTGTTCACGGCGTTCTGAACACCGATAATCTGGTGGTGACTGGTGAGAGTTTTGATTACGGCCCCTGGCGCTTCCTGCCGTATTTTGAACCGGGCTTCACCGCCGCCTATTTTGACGAACAGGGGCTTTACGCGTATGCGCGTCAGCCCGAGAGCGTGTTCTGGGCGCTTCAGCAACTGGCGGCGGCGCTGAGCCTTGTGGGCGAACGCGACGGCCTGATCCAGGCGCTGGAACGGTACCCTGAGCTTTACAAGCGCGAGATCACCCACGCCTTTCATCACAGGCTGGGTGTTGAAGCGTTGGGCGATGACAGCGACGGCGAACTGGTCAGCGGTCTTTTGAACGCTGGTCGCGAGCTTCAGATCCCGTTTGAAGCCCTGTTTTTCGACTGGTTCGGCGGTGAGGCGTCGCGCGAACGCGCGCTGCATTCAGACCGGTCAGGCCTGTATCGTCAGGACGCCTTCGCGCCCGTGATCGAGGCGCTGAGTTCGCGGACGCCTGTGCGGCCCGAGCGCCTGTCTCATTCCTATTTCCAGCGCGAGGATCCTGTTCATATGACCATTGACCATGTGGAAGGCCTCTGGGCGCCGATCGCCGCAGATGATGACTGGTCAGCTTTCGAGCAGACATTGACGGATGTGAGCGAGGCTCGCCGCGCTTATGATCTGGGCCGGGACCGGATCGGCTTTCTGTCGGAGTAGGGCATGCTGGACATTCTACGTGCGGACGGGTTTGGCGATGACCGCATTGCGCATGGCTTCACCACGCGCACAGGCGGGACCAGCACCGGTCCTTACGCCAGCCTGAACCTGTCCTGGTCGCGCGGCGACGACAAAGCCGCCGTCGAAGCCAATCGCGCCCGCGTGTCACAGGCGTTCGACGGCGCCCGACTGGTCTTCGCCAATCAGGTTCATGGCGCGACAGTGCTGAAGGTGGACGCCGCCCCTGAGGACTGGTCCGCTGGTGAAGGCGATGCGCTGATCACCAATCAGCCCGGCCTCGCCTTGTGCGCCCAGACCGCCGATTGCACGCCGGTCCTGCTTTATGATCCCGAGAACGCCGCCATCGCCGCTATTCATGCGGGCTGGCGCGGAGTGATCGCCGAGGTCATTCCTGCGGCGATCAACGCCTTGAACCAAGCCTATGGCAGTCGCGCTGAAGCGCTGCAGGCTGTGATCGGCCCCGCTGTCAGTCCTGAAAATTACCGGGTCGGTCCGGAAGTGCTTGAGCAATTCGAGACGATGTTCGGACCGCTTGATGACGGACTAGCCTTGCCGCGCGACAGCGAGGGCGGCGCAGGGCTGAACGTCTCCGAAGGTGCGCGGCGTCAGCTGGTGCGCGCCGGGCTGTCAGAAGACGCCATAGAATGGCTGGAGGCCTGCACCTTTGCGGACGAGGACCGGTTCTTCTCGTGTCGCCGCGCGGCGCGGGACGGCCATGCCGGTCATTTCGGCGGTCAGTGCGGCGTCATCATGCTGACGGCTTAGGACAGAAGCTCGACCATGGCGTCGGCGATCACCGCCTCTTCATCGGTCGGGATCATCCAGACATCGACCGAGCTGTCCGCTGCGCTGATCCGGGCGGCGTCGTCGCGCACAGCCCGATTGGCGTCCTGGTCGATCGCGAGACCGAGATACTGAAAGCCTGAACAGATGCGCTTGCGCAGGGATTGGGCGTTCTCGCCCACACCGCCCGCGAACACCAATGCGTCCAGACCCTCCAGCACGCCCGTCAACGCCCCGATTTCCCGGCGACAGCGAAAGACGAAATAGTCCAGCGCCTGCGCCGCCTCTTGGGTCTCACTGGCTTCAAGCACGCGCATGTCGCCGGATAGCCCCGACAGGCCTTTCAGCCCGCTCTGTTTGTACAGAAGTTCGGTCAGGGCGGCGGCGTCCAGGCCTTCGGCCTCCATCAGGTGCAGCAGGACGCCGGGGTCGATCTGGCCGCAGCGCGTGGCCATGGGCAGCCCGTCCAGCGCGGAAAACCCCATGGTGGAACCGATGGATCGGCCATCCCTGACCGCGCACATGGATGCCCCGGCGCCCAGATGCGCCAGAATCACTTTTTGCGGCCGCCCGCCCGGAGACAGGTCCCCAAGACGCCGTGTCAGCCATTGATAGGACAGGCCGTGAAACCCGTATCGACGCACGCCCTTGTCAAAGTATTCCAGCGGCAGGGCGAAGGTGTCGTTCACCCAGGGATGGGTGCGATGAAACGCGGTGTCGAAGCATCCGATCTGAATGGCGTCAGGAAAGGCGCGCCGCGCCGCCTGCACGCCCGCCAGATTGTGCGGCTGGTGCAGAGGGGCGAGCGGGCTGAGCGCGTCAAGATCCGCTTCAACCTCCGGGGTCAGAATTACAGGATCGGTGAAGCGGGTCCCC
Organism: Oceanicaulis alexandrii DSM 11625; assembly: GCF_000420265.1. Taxonomy (NCBI): domain Bacteria; kingdom Pseudomonadati; phylum Pseudomonadota; class Alphaproteobacteria; order Maricaulales; family Maricaulaceae; genus Oceanicaulis; species Oceanicaulis alexandrii. Next base: position 946,842 of record NZ_ATUP01000001.1, on the reverse strand, counting down.
CCATGTACGATCCTGTGCCCGACGCCGCGCACCTGATCGTCGATTTCATCGGCCAGGATGTCGAGCGCCGCCGCCATGGCGCCGCCATGATCAGCGGCGGCCGGGACAGCTTGCGTTTCTTCAGCGCCGTTTCTTTTCAAGGTCAGCTGCATGGCTTCGCCGACACCATCGATATGCCCGGTGAGCTGACGGTTCTGGCCATTGGCGGTGAAGACGGCGAATTTGAGCGAGGACGAGCCCGCATTCAGCACCACAAGGCTCATTGTGCGGCCTCTGGCACGGATTGAGTGAGGGCGGGCGCGGGATGACCGGTCTTGAGCCATTGGGCGTGCAGCGCCGCCACCGCGCAGGACATCAGGCGCGAGAACTCAGAATCCGCCCGGCTGGTCAGGATCACGGGGGCTGCCGCGCCCAGCACCACGCCGGCGCTTTCCGCGCGCGCTACAAATGTCAGCTCCTTGGCCAGCATGTTGCCCGCCTCCAGATTGGGCGCGACCAATATATCGGCGCGGCCTGCGACAGCGCCCGTCAGCCCCTTCACCCGCGCCGCTTCCAGATCCACGGCGTTGTCCATGGCCAGCGGCCCGTCCACCAGGCCGCCGGTGATCTGGCCGCGATCGGCCATTTTCGACAGGGCGGCGGCGTCGAGCGTCGACGGCAGGGCCGGGTTGATGGTCTCCACCGCTGACAGGATGCCGGCCTTGGGCAGTGCAATTCCAAGCCCGCGGGCCAGGTCGATGGCGTTCTGGGTGATGTCGGCCTTGGCCGACAGGTCGGGCGCAATGTTCACCGCCGCATCCGTGACCAGCAAAAGCTTGTCATGGGCGGGCACGTCCATCACGAAGACATGGGACAAGCGGCGTTCAGTGCGCAGCCCATGGCTGCGGTTCAGCACGGCGCGCAGCAGGGTGTCGGTATGCAAGTGCCCCTTCATCAGGCTTTGCGCCTGCCCGTCCGCCACCAGCTTGCAGGCGAGCGTCGCCGCGCTTTGGGCGTCTGGCGCCGCTTCAATGCGGATGCCGTCAAGGGAGCGCCCGGCAGCTTGTGCGGCCTTGGCGATGGCGTCTGGATCGCCCACCAGTATAGGCGTGATCAAGTCGCGATCCGCCGCCGCCATTGCGCCCGCCAAGGCATCTTCACTCTGGGGGCAAACGACGGCTGTGACGGCAGGGGCGATATCGCGGCAGGCGGTCAGCAAGCGTTCGAAATGGCGGTGGCGCTGCACCATCAGGTCCGGCAAGTCATACGGGCCGAAATGACGCGACTGGCTGGGCGGGACTACATCCAGTTCAGCGCTCAAGGCGGGGCCGTCGGGGCCATCTACGCTGGCGGAGAGGGTGACGTAATCCTTGTGCTTGGCGATGAGATGCACCCGGATCGCCACTTCATCGCCGATGCACACGGGTTCGCCCGTTTCAAAGCGCCATCTGCGTTCGCGCGAGCCCGGTCCGGGCAGGCGTTGGCCGACCACGGAAGAGATCAGGCTGGCGAGAAAGGCGGGCGGGCAAATCCCCTCGGGCTTGCCGTCGCCATCGCCATCCAGTTCCGGAATATGCAGCGGATTAAGGTCGCCCGACGCATGGGTATAGAACACCAAGGCATTGGGCGTGATCCGCCGTACCTCTTCCGCGCGTTGACCTACGCTCAGGGCGGATAGATCAAGACCCTGTCGGCCCGCTGTCTCGGTCATGGCGCACTCCTTGTATTCGAGCGCGCATTGTGTGCCCGAGCGCTACAAAGGTCGACCGTTATTGGCTTCAACCAGCATGCGGCGCAGTTTGCGCATGCCTCCGACCCAGCGGTCCCGCTCGCTGCCTTTCTTGGCGACGTATTCGGGGGTCTGGGCGTGGGTGGTCACCAGGAAACGGTTCTCCTCCATGGCCTTGAGCAGCGTCTCCGCGACCTCTTCAGGTTCGAGATAGCCGCTTAGCCCCTGGGCGCCGCCTTCAATGCCCTTTACCAGCGGCGTATTCACGCCTTCCGGGCACAGGCACTGAACCTTCAGGCCGTCATCGCCATGGGTGATCGCCAAACTCTCGGCAAACGATACCGCCGCCGCCTTGGTGGCGGAATAGGGGGCGTCGCCGATCTGGTTGAGCAGGCCGGCCGCCGAAGCCGTGATGATGAAGTGACCGTGCCGCTCCGCCATTGAGCGCGCCAGCATGCGTGCAGCGAAGACGCTGGCCATGACATTGACCTGCCAGCAGGCATCCCAGGACGGGGTTGGCGCATCGCCTGCGCCCCAACCAGGGCCGTCAGAGACGCCAATGCCGGCGTTTGACATGAAGATGTCCACAGGCCCCAGCTGACGCTCCACCCGATTGACCAGACGCGCCAGCGCGGATTCATCGGTGACGTCGACGCCCAGGCCGAACCCGCCGAATTGTTCACCCGCCGCTTTGGCGGCGTCATGATTGAGGTCTGCGATGACGACTTTGGCGCCGCGCGCATGAAAGGCGGACGCGCAAGCCTTGCCGATGCCGCTGGCGCCGCCGGTGACGATGGCGATTTTACCGTTGAGATCCACTGCTCTGTCCTCCCGCATGGTTTTGCAGGAAGCTTAAACGGTTAAGGACAAGTCGCAAGGCGCAAGGTGGGCGCCGGATCAGGCCACATCCAGCGCTGCGTGAAGGATCGCCATAACGATGGTCAGGGCGGCGCGATATTGCTCAAGCGTTTCAGGCTTGCGCACTGACGAGACCACATTGGCGTACTGTGAGCAGGCCTGTTGCAGGCGCTCTGCATCGCCTGAGAAGACAATCACCGGGATATGGGAGAAGGCGGGATTCTGTGACAGCTGCTCAAGAACCCAGACGCCGTCTTCACCCGCGAGCTTCAGGTCAAGGACAATACAATCATAATCAGGATTGGAGCGCACAAGGTCCAGGGTCTGCTCACCTTCCACGGCGCGATCGATAACGGCCGCTCCGGATTCTTCGCGGAGCATCTTCTCGAACAGAAAAGCCTCTTGGTCGTCATCTTCAACCAGGAGCAGAGTAGGTTTGTATGTTCCCATCGCCTTCATAGGGCATCCCCAAGCCTAAATTTTTGTCCATGTTGACGCTAATGTGACGTTTTGACTGTGAAAAGCGATATTTCGGATAATGTTGAATTTTGAACAGTTGCTAAGAAGCATTCTCAGGGGTCAAGTGAAAGCTTGTTCAGGTCGGGTGTGTTATTGCCTGTGATTGTGGTTGCTGCGCAAGTGCTTACGCTCCGGCAGTCTTGAAGACCGTTTCTGTTCATCTTTGTGTTCATTTTGTAACTGAACCGACAGGTTTCGGCGCGGCGCCTCCATTTCGCAATCCCGGTCTGCGACGGGTCGACAAACAGGCTCGCCTGCGCTGATTCGGCAATTGCGGCGCGTGAGTGGGGAGTCAGGTTGTCAGCTGGCTGGTGTCCCCGACTGGATTCGAACCAGTGGCCCTCAGATTAGGAATCTGATGCTCTATCCTGCTGAGCTACGGGGACACGCGCAGGGAAAATAAGCCGGGATGACAGGCGCGTCACCCCGGCGAATGCTTATTGCGGCGCCTGGGTCAGCGCGGCGCGGATTGCGGCGAGGTCCGCTAGTTTGAAATTCTGGCCGCCCGTGTCTTCGGCGTCGTCCTGCGCCAGGAACACGCCTTCGGGGTAGCCAGGCAAAGGCAGGGCGTGCACGTCGATGCCGTCTGTTTCGCTGGTGCGGTCGATCTCGCCGCCATTGATCTCGAAACGACCGATCAGGCCATTGTCAGCGGTGTTGAAGACAGCATAGGCGTTGTCGCCTTGGCTGGAGACGACGAGCCAGGGTGCGGCGCCGTCTTGCGGCCACAGGGCCACGCCTTCCGCATCGGCGATCAGGCTGTCAGAGTTCACGTCCGCCAGCTTGGAGCGCGCATCGCCGCTCTCAGGATCTGCGTCATAGACCCAGACCGCCACATTCTCTTCAGCGATATAAAGCGTGCCCGTCTGATCATCGACGGCGCAGCCTTCGGTGATCGTGCCCAGGGAGAAGCTGCGTACAGTCTCGCTGCGCATCGCCCCGTCTTCGAACCGCAGGCGTTGCTGCATCAGGCGACCGGTATCGTCTTCTGTGACAAAGGCGAACAGGGCGTTGTCGGACGGGCGCTGATACAGGCACAGGCCATAGGGATCGACAAAATCGAGCGGCAGGACCCCGCCGGGCGCCGCGCTCAGCGCTCCCGTTTCACGGTCGATGAAAAACACGGCCAGAGCGATATTGGTGCGATCCGAGGCGACCGCGATGTCCACGGTCTCATCGCCGGCCTCAAAGCCATAGCGCACATCGACATTGTTCATGCGCCCGGCGGCCAGGTATTGAGCGGTTTCTCCGTCCAGCGTGTAGACGTAGAGCCCGCTTTTCTTGTCTGTGCCGAGGATGCGCGACCGGGCCGGGTCTGCGGCGCGCCACAGGGCGGGATCATCCGCCGCGTCGCCAGCGCCGGCGACGGCTGCGGTTTCCATGCTGGCGGGGACAGAGACGCGCGGAAGGCTCGGCGCGGGAGCCCCGGAACAGGCGATTAAAGCGCCTGCGCACGCTGTCACAAAGAGCATAGAAACTGTCGTGCGCATAACGCATCCCCCTTTTGTCGGACTGAACCGGTTCTCTCGGCAGCTTGCATAAAGGGAGTGTCCTGTCTTGGACAAGTCGCGTTCAAGCATTGTCATATTGAGTGCGTACAGCCGACATAAAGCCGTATCGCAGGCAACATGAAAGTGTCGTCAGAGCTCTTCATAACCTCTTCCTCTCAGCGTGCAGTTTTGCGCGTGACTTATTGCGTCTTGATTTATGTCGGGGGACTTTCAGATGAAGCGTATGACCAGTTTGCTGGGTGCGGCGTCCATGATGGCGCTTGCGGCGGGGGCGGCCCAAGCGGGCGAGATTACCGGCCGTGTGACAGAATCGACCGGAACGGTCGGTCTTCAGGGCGCTATTGTCCGGATTTCCGAGACCGGTCAAACAGTGTCCTCCGCGCGTGACGGCTCCTTCCGTCTCAGCAATGTGCCGGCAGGTGATTTCACCCTGGTGGTGGATTATCTGGGCGCGGACGCCCAGACCCGTTCCGTCACCCTGATCAGCGCCGACGATCAGGTCGAGACCAATTTCGTGCTGGGCGCGGACGTCGCCGCCGATGACAATATTCTCATCATCGGTCAGCGCGGTCAGCTGACCAGCGCGCTGAACCGACAGCGGGCCGCAGCAGGTCTCATTTCTGTTCTGTCAGCCGACGCTGTGGACCGCCTGCCTGACGAAAACGTGGCGGAAGCCGCTCGCCGAATCGCGGGCGTCAACGTGCTCAACGATCAGGGCGAAGGCCGCTTTGTCTCGATCCGCGGCATCGACCCGAACTTGAACACCACCACGGTGAACGGCGTGCGCCTGCCGTCCCCTGAAGCGGACAACCGCCAGGTTCCGCTCGATGTGATCGATTCCGATGTCCTGTCCTCGATCGTGATCTCCAAATCGCTGACCCCGGACATGTCTGGCGACACCATTGGCGGCAATATCGAGATCGAGACGCTTTCGGGCCTGGATCAGGACGAGCGCCTGCTGCAGTTCAGCCTGCGCGGCATTTATGCCGATGTGGTGGAAGAGTTCGGCTATCGCGGCTCTCTGACCTTCGCCGACAACTTCATGGATGGCCGTCTGGGCGTCGCTCTGTCGATCTCCGACCAGCTCCGCAAGTTCGGCTCGGAAAACGCCGAAGTGGATGGCGGCTGGGAAACCGGCGTGTCGGTTCCGTTCCCGGGTGAGTTTGAGAACCGCAATTACGACATCACGCGCGAACGCACCTCCGTGGTCTTCAATCTCGATTTTGACGCCACTGAATCCACCAACCTCTATCTGCGCTCGACTTATTCCGATTTCTCCGATCAGGAATATCGCTCGCGGGTCGAGAACAAGTTTGAAGACCCTGATTATCTCGATAGCTCGTCGGGAGGCGGCGCCTTCTTTGACGCCTCCACCGGCGATGAGTTCGAAGTCGACCGCGACATCAAGGATCGTCTGGAAGAGCAGACCATCTACGCCATCGCTGTGGGCGGCGAGACCTTCACCGGTCCCTGGACGCTCGATTACCAGCTGGCCTACGCCTATGCCGAAGAAGCCGAGCCCGACCGGATCGATACCGGGTTTCGCGCCAAGTTCGATGAGGGCGTTTTCGGCGTCAACGTGAACGACGCCATGCTGCCGCAAGTGATTTTCGGCGACGCCGCCGCCGAGGCCGCCTATCTGGATGCGTCAAACTATGAGTTTGATGATCTGGAGTTCCTGAACGGCGTTGCGGAAGATGACGAATGGTCCTTCCAGTTCAACGTTCAGCGCGACATGGCGTTCGGTCAGTATTTCGGCTTTTTGAAATCCGGCGTTCAGTATCGCACCCGTGAAAAGTCCTATGATGCAACCACTTTGGTGTATGGCGGCTATGACGATGGATCCGGCGATGACCTGACCCTGGCCGGTTTCGCGTCGTCGGTGGAGTATCCGCTGGGTGAGTTCGGTCCGGCTGCAGTGCCTCAGACGGTTCGCGGTTTCTTCAACGCCAACCGCGCCAATTTCGAACTCGATGACACCGATACGCTGTTCGCCAGCGCCGGGGATGATTATTCCGCCTCGGAAGACGTCTTCTCGGCCTATCTGATGGGCTCTGTGGACATCGACGCCCTTCGTATCGTTGCGGGCGTTCGGGTTGAAGACACCCAGTTTGACACCACGGGCAACCAGATCGACGAAGATCTTGAGAGCGTCACCTCGGTCAGCGCCGAGAACGCGTACACTGACTGGCTGCCCAGCGTGAACCTGCGCTATGAAGCCGCCGAGAACGTGATCGTGCGCGGTGCGTACTACGCCTCGATCTCGCGCCCGAACCTGGCGCAGACGGCGCCGCGCATCGTCATCGACGATGATGACGAGGCCGAAGCCGGCAATCCGGATCTCGATCGCCAGCAGGCCCAGAACTTTGATCTGATGGTGGAGTATTATCCTACCGAAGACGCAGTGATCTCCGGCGGCGTGTTCTACAAGTCGATCGACAATCTGATCGCGACCTTCGTGGATGACAATCCGGGCCAGCTGAATGGCGCAGACATCAACGAGCTGACCACCTTCGCCAATATCGACGAGGCGGATCTGCTGGGCTTCGAGTTCAACTACCAGCAGGCGCTCACCATGCTGCCGAGCGTTCTGCAGCACACCCTCATCGGTGCGAACTACACGTATGTGGACTCCGAAGCGACGTTGGCGGATGGTCGTGAGATCACGCTGCCTCTGCAGTCCCAGAACGTTTTCAACCTGATGCTTGGCTATGATGACGGACGTCTCGATCTGCGCGCTGCGCTGTCGTATCGCGACGATTTCATTGATGAGCTGGGCGGCGAAGCGGCGGAAGACCGGATCGCTCTGGAACACACCCAGATTGATTTCTCCGCCAAGTACGATCTGACCGATAATCTGCGTCTGTATTTCGACTTCAAGAACGCCTTTGACGAGCCGTTCCGTGCGGCCTTCCGTGATGGCGGAGTTGAGTTGAACTCCCAGTATGAAGAGTATGGCTGGCAGACCCAGTTCGGCTTCCGCTACACCTTTGGCGGCTAGGCCTGAGCGTCTTTAACGACGCGCCATGGACTGCAAGCGCCCCGGAGCGAACAGCTCCGGGGCGCTTTGCTGTCCGCTGCACTATGTCGCGCGCCGGGTATTTCCAATAAAGGCGAGCTTGTCTTATAGCGCTGTCATGTTTCGTGCGTCTCACCCTGTCCTGTGCCGGATTGCGGCGGCCTTCATCGCCTTGCAGGCGTTGTGGTCGTCCATGGCGGCGACGGCCTATGCCGCTGGGTTTGATGAGGCGAAATATCTGTGCGGCACGCTGGCGATGGAGCTGGACGCGGAAGCCCGCGCCCAGATCGCCGAACTGGTCGCACTGACCGGACTGGAAGAGCCTCAAGACCACCCGTCAGGCTTTGAACCCTATGACTGCGTCGCCTGCGCGCTGGGGCATGTTGCGGCGGTGATCGCAGACGCGCCGCGCCTGGCGCACCGAACACCGATCCAGTCCGAACCCGCTTTCTTGCGGGTGGATCAGGCGAGCCCCCGCACGCCCACCGGCCCTCCCGTCGGGCTGCGCGCACCTCCGTTTTACAGCTGATCGTCTCCTCGCCGCGCCCGAAGGCGCGTGTCGGCGTCTGTCCCGTGGGGCGGGCGCGGAATCTGTTCTGTGAAATGAGAAACCATGTCTGTCATCCTGTGTGCGGGCGCGTCTGCGCTCGCCTTGTCCGCCGCAGCCTCAACCTCAACAGCCGAGGCTGCGCCCCAGTCTGACAATCCACGCTGGGTGGATGTCATCACCGTCACGGGCCGCTCGCCCTTGTCTCCAGACACGACTGCCGTCTCCACCGAGCTTGCGCCCGCGGTGGCGCCGGACGCCGCCGGGCTCGCTGCGCGCCTGCCTGGCGCGGCGCTCGTGGATAACGGCGCGCTATCGGGTCAGGTCCAGTATCGCGGCCTGTATGGCGCGCGTGTCGCTGTTCGCCTTGATGGGCAGGCCTTCCATTCGGGCGGCCCCAACCTTATGGATCCGCCGCTGCATTATGCGCCGGCGCCCTTGCTGGAGCGGCTGGAAGTGACACGCGGCCCGGCGCAGGTGAGCCAGGGTCCGTCCCTGAGCGCAGGTGTGAACGCGGTGTTCAAGCATGTCGACTATGCCGAGACCGCCAGCCCCGTTTTGAGCGCGGATATCACCTCCATCGTGCGCAGCGTCGACGAAAGCTATGCCGTCGGCGGCGTGGCCGGGATTGCGACGGATCGTCAGCGCTTTGAAGTGATCGCATCCACCGAGCGCGGTGAGGATCGAGACACGCCCTATGGCCCCCTGAATGGGACCGGCCATGCGCGCGATGTCTACGGTTTGGGCTATGGCCTGCGCCTGACCGCGAACACTGAAGTGACGGCGGACTTCCGGCGCCAGGAAGGCGGTGAGACGGGCAACCCGCCTTTCCCCATGGACATTCGCTATATGGACACCTCCACGAGCCGTCTGGGCCTGAATACGCAGGTTGAGGCATGGAGCTTGTCAGTGCGCGCCGAGCATGCGCGCGTCGATCACGCGATGAACAACTTTGATCAACGCCCGGCGCCGGCGCCCATGCGCTGGCGAGAGACTTTGGCGAGTTCTGAAACCGTGACATTCGGGTTCGATGCGGAACGCGCCCTGCGTGACGGCGTCTTGCGTCTCGGACTGGACCGCGCAGACATTCGTCATGACACCACCATCACCAATCCCATGAATGCAGACTTCTTCGTAACGCCGTTTCCTGATGTGGAGCTGGCGCGTACGGGCGCCTATGCCGAATGGGAGGGGCCGCTCTCGGCTTACGAGCTGTATGCCGGCGTGCGGCTCGACGCTCATGATGCAGATGCGGGCGAGCCGTCGCTTGGAGCGGCTCTGCCCATGGGGCCGCGCATGTTGGCGGCGGCGTTCTCTTCGGCGGATCGGTCCTGGGATGATATGACGGTGGACGGCCTGCTGCGCCTTGCGCGTCCCGTCACAGAAACCCTGACGCTGCGGGGCGCGCTGGCGCGCAAATCCCGCGTCGCCGGGCAGGTGGAGCGCTATGGCTGGCTGCCGATCACGGCGTCTGGCGGTCTGGCGGACGGCAACACCTATGTGGGGACGCTGGATCTGAACCCGGAAGTGGCGACCAGCCTGGAAGCGGGTTTCGACTATGCGTCAGACCGGGCGTATTTGCGGCCGACCGTCTATGTTGCTTGGGTCGAGGATTATATCCAGGGCGTTCCGGCAGATCCGAATACGCCGGGCGTCGCCGACACGCCGCTTGAAATGGTGTCGGCGATGAATGGGGATCCGACGCCCTTGCGGTTTTCCAATGTGGATGCGCGGCTTTACGGCATTGATGCGGATTTCGGTCTGGTCCTGACGCCGAGCTGGCGGTTGGACGGCGTGCTGACCTATGTGCGTGGCGAACGCGATGATGTGGACGATGACCTCTACCGCATCACCCCCGCCAGCTTGCGCCTGAGCGCCACCTATGAGCAGGCGGTGTGGTCCGCGACCGTCGAAACTTTGATGGTCGCCGAGCAAGACAAGGTGTCCGCCGAGAACAGCGAGCTGGAAACTCCGGGTCATGTGGTGCTGAACGCTTACGGGCGCTGGGCGGTCAATGATCAGGTCAGCCTGTCTGCGGGCGTCGAGAACATTCTCGACCAGCCCTATCGCGATCATTTGGCGGGCTATAATCGCAATTCCGGTCTCGGCGTGCCCGTTGGCGAACGTCTGCCGGGCGCTGGCGCGGGAGTCTGGTTGCGGCTCAATACCCGCTTCTAGGCTTTGATCTTGTGAGGCTGACAGGCAGTATGCTCCCCTTCTGGGGGAGTTCTAAATGCTCAAAATCGCGCTTTGCGTGTTGGTTTTGGCCAGCCTGTCAGCCTGTCATGCGCCGGAACGGGCCGAGGTTTCGAGCGTCGCGCCTCTGGGCGCGCGCTCGGGTCACAGCTTCACTTATCTGGATGAGGAGGGCGCACGGCAAACCGCCCTGCTTGCAGGAATACGAGGCGCGGAGACGCCGCACTCCCGTGAACAGCTTCAACGTCTTCTTGATGAAGCAGGGCCGGCGCTGATGTTGATCGAAACAGAGGCGGGACGCGACCGATATGAACGGGCTGTGGTTCTGGCGCTGTTTGATCGGATGGAGGATGAGGCGTATCTGGATGCTGAAATGGTGCGCTCCGGCCAAGCCATGGTCTGGCCCAGACCTGGCGGGGACGAGCGCGCCCATAGTCTGTATGCGCTGGAAGCTGAAGCGCGACTGGCCGCAGAGGGAGCTTGGGGCAGCGGTGATTTTACAATCCGAGATCCGGACCCGGACCGCCTGGCCCAGACTCTCGACAGCGCCCAGATCATTGAAGGCCGCGTCGTGGCGGTGGGAGAGGCGCGCAATGGCCGCCTTTATCTCAATTTTGGCCTGAATTGGCGCACGGATTTCACGGTGAGCCTGAACCGGGCGGACCGCGAGCGGTTTGAAGCGCAGGGGCTTTCGGACCCGGCCGAGTTGGAGGGCGCCGTCATTCGCGTACGAGGTTGGCTGTATGCCGAGAATGGACCCATGATCCATGTGTCGAGTCCGGCGCAGATCGAAATCCTCGATGCGCCAGACCCGACACCTTTGCCTTGAACGTCAGTCGGTAGGGATCAGGCCGGCTTCTTCCGGGTCTCCGACCACTTCGGTCAGATATTGTTTGAGTTTTTTCAGCGCTTGATGCTCGACCTGTCGGACACGTTCTTTTGAGATGCCCAGGCGTTCGCCCAGTTTCTCAAGCGTGACAGAATCTTCGCCCAGACGGCGCTCGCGGATAATGAGCTGTTCTCGCTCGCTCAACCGGCCCAAGGCCTGGCCGAGCCATTGCGAGCGTTGGTTCTGGTCGCGGCCTTCCATGACCTGCGTTTCGGGGTCCGGGTTGTCATCCTGTAGCAAGTCCTGCCATTCGCCTTCACCATCCTCGGTGAAGGGGGCGTTAAGGGAGCGATCCACAGCAGCCAGACGGCTCGCCATCTTCTCCACATCGTCTTCGCCGACGCGCAGGGCCTGGGCCACATAGGCGCGGTTTTCCGGCGTCAGCGCGCCAGAACTCGTGTCCTTGATCAGGGCGCGCAGACGGCGGAGATTGAAGAACAGGGACTTCTGGGCGGCGGTGGTGCCGGTGCGTACGATGGACCAGTTGCGCAGGACGTAATCCTGAATAGAGGCCCTGATCCACCAGGTGGCGTAGGTGGAGAAGCGAACCTCGCGTTCCGGTTCGAAGCGGGCGGCGGCCTGCATCAGACCGATATTGCCTTCTGAAACCAGGTCGGGGAACGGCAGGCCGTAATTGCGAAACTTGGCGGCGATGGAGATGACCAGCCTCATATAGGCCGTGGTCAGCGCATGCAGCGCCTCTTCATCGCCCTTCTCTTTCCAGGCGGTGGCGAGGTCCAGCTCTTGCTGACGCTCGAGCAAAGGAGCATCCATCGCCTGCTTCATGTAACGCCGATCAGGATCGACGGAGCGCGATGGGGCGGAGCGAGTCGGCGCAGATTGTGACATCTTGTTCGCTTTCGTTTCGCATGGGCCACTAACTTGTTCGTGAGCTTATACGAACGATGTCCGGACCTGGATCACGCTCTGATGTGATGGTTCACGATTTGCTGGGGTGGAACGAAAAACGCCCCGCCAGATCGCTCTGGCGGGGCGTTGAACTGTGAATGTCCTGACTGGACGAAGCGGGGTTTAGGCGGCTTTTTTGGTCAGGGTGGTGGTCAGAAGCTCAAGCGCTTCCTCGCGGTCGACTTTTTCGACCGCCGCCACTTCGCGGACCATGCGGTCGAGCGCGGATTCATAAAGCTGGCGCTCGGAATAAGACGGCTCGGGCTGGTCTTCCTGGCGGTGCAGGTCGCGCACGACTTCCGCGATGGAGATCAGATCGCCGGAATTGATCTTGGCTTCGTATTCCTGGGCGCGGCGGCTCCACATGGTGCGCTTGACCTTGGGTTTGCCCTTCAGGGTTTTCAGCGCGTTCTGCAGGACATCGTCACTGGCGAGCGGGCGCATGCCAGCATCGGTCGCCTTGGCGGTCGGCACGCGCAGGGTCATTTTGTCTTGCTCGAAGGAGACGACGTAGACCTCGATATCAAATCCGGCGACGCTTTCTTTTTCGACGCCCACAACGCGGCCCACGCCATGTGCTGGATAGACCACATAGTCGCTTTTCTTGAACGTCTTATTATCGTTGGCGGATTTCTTGGTCATACGAGGCCCTCTCGTCCAAAGCCTGCCGAACTGGTCATGTTCGCGGGTCAGAATAGACCACACGAAAACCCGTTCTGATCTAAGTGGAAGATCAGCGGTCGGACTTTCTATGATACAGTTACATCAAGGCGGTTGCTGTCCCGGAATACGCGCTTGTGCGCTTACCGAAGACGAAGATCATAACAGAAAAACTGCAAAAACTCAACTTGATGCGCAGTCGTGTCTATTCCGCACGCGGAGGGCGGTTAACCAATCGCTAAGATTTTGAATGAGTTCAGAGATTTTCAAGCCGGCTTTTCGGAGAAATATTTCTCCAGCTTGTTCGTGATGGTCTCGAACTCTTTATAGTCGGCGGGCGGGTCTTTACGCACCGTGATGTTCGGCCAGACGGTGGCGTATTTTGAGTTCAGCGCCAGCCACTTGCCGTCTGCATCGTCTTCCGTGTCCGGCTTGATGGCTTCAATCGGGCATTCAGGCTCGCAGACACCGCAATCAATGCACTCGTCAGGATGAATGACGAGCATGTTCTCGCCTTCATAAAAGCAGTCCACAGGACAGACTTCGACACAGTCGGTGAATTTGCAGCGAATGCAGGCGTCAGTGACGATATAGGTCATCGCGCGGGCGGCCTCGGGACAGGGATAAGAGACGATAAGTTGGCGGGGACATGGCCCCCTGCAGGGCGTTTGTCAACGTTCCGAGGCGGCTTGCCGCGCTTCGGCGCGGTCACGATCTGACAAGCCCAGCAGCGGCGCCAGGCGTCGGATCAATGCATCTTCATGCGCGTCCCGTTCGCCATCCGCCAGGACCACGCGCCACAGATCGGTCAGGATCGTGAGCCGTTGATCGCGCGGCAATTGCTTGACCACGCGTGTGAAGCGGTGATGGTCCACGGCGGCTTCCGCCAGTTCCTCCGCTTCTTGCAACACTTCGGCGGCCTTGGTTTCATCGAGGTCAAACCCGGTGCGAAGCACGGATACGATCTCGGCTTCCTCAACATCGGCGTAAATGCCGTCTGAGAGCGCGGCTTCAACCATCAGCGCAGCGGTGCACACTTCCGGGGTCAGAGCGTCCCGGGCTGCGGGCTCTGCGGATGTGAAAAGGCGTTTCAGGGTTTCAAACATGATCAATCCAGAAAACTTGATGCTTTAGTCAGTGGCGAGGCTGTAGCACGCCTGGGCTTCAACGGCAGGACCGCGCCGCTCTGGCAGGTCCAAGATGACAAGCCGGAAGGGCGCATCGCCGCGCCGGATCACCAGCTGATCGCCCGCGCGGACCGGGCTTGAGGCTTTGGTCAGGCGCATCACCTTGCCCCCGCGGTCAATGCGGACAGCGCCTTTCTCGACCATCTGACCCGCCAGCGCGCGCGACTTGAACAATCGTGTCCGGAACAGCCAGACATCGCAGCGCTGGGCTGGGCCGTGCTCACTCATGAGCGCTCTTGTGTCGTCTCCGCCGTGTCAGATGCGGCTTGGGTGTCTGCCTGGGTCTCATCTGCGGTCGTCTCTGCAGGCGTTGCAGGCGCAGCATGTTGCGCGTCCAGCGCATCGGTCGGCGAGGGCGACTGCTCGGATGCCGCCTCCGGCGCACTTTCGTCTGCATGCGCTTCGGCGGGCTTGGCTTTGGGCTTCTTGCGCGGCTTGCGGCGTTTCTGGGCGGCCGGTTTGGGTTGCTCCAACTCCAGCGCGGCGAGCGCGGCGAAGGGCGAATCCGGGTCGATCGGCCTGTCCTGAACCGGCGCAGGCTTGGCGGCGCGTGCATCCTTGCGCGGACCTTTGCCCTTGCCGTGGGGCTTGTTTCCGCCTTGCGCCGGACGGGCGCTGGAGCGTGATCGGCCCGCCCACAATTCGGGTTGCTCCTCGGTCGCAGTCTGGACGCGTCGATAGCCAAGGGCTTTCAGAACTTCTCTGAGATCTTCATTGGAGCACCCCAGCAGCGCCGTCATGGGCGCGTTGGGCTCAAACCGTCGCTCCTTGTTTTCAGAGCGCTGATCCCGGATCAGATCGGCGAGACGTTCCAGCATGTCGAGGCGCACTGCGCGCGGTCCACACGGCTGAAAGCCCGCCGCCGCATAATCAGCCAGGGTGTAACGGCGATCATTGGGAATGCTGGTCAGGCCTGGCGGCGGATTGACCGCCCGATCGATATCGCCCTCATGCACCGCCTTGAGCATGGACAGGAGGCGGGCCGCGCCGGGCTTGAGCAAGGCCGGCATGAACACCGCATGCTCGCCGATGCGCACGCCGGCGCGCCGCAAGGACTGGCGCTCGGGCACGGACAGGGCGGATAATTCATCCGCCAGCTTGGCGCGTGACATGGCGCCGAAATTTTCCACCAGCTGATAGGCGACGCCGCGCGCCAGGCCGTCGAGGCGACCTTCTTCCTTGAGCGCCTTGCGCATATCCAGAAGCGGTTCGAGCCGGGTGCCGGCCTGTTCGGCGGCGAACGTCATCAGGCGTTTTTCGGCCTGGGCGATCAGTTCGCTGGATCCCAGCTCGCCGCCGATCAGATCAACGCCCGGGGTGAACGGATCACCGCCTGCTCTCAGGCGACCCACAGGATCGTCTTTCCAGTTCAGCAGGCCGTCTTCGCCCAGAGCCAGTTCCGCATCGTCAGCCTGGGAGAGCTGGGAGAGGAGCCGGTTCACTTCCGGACGGACGGCTTTCATGGCGGCGTTCGCCACGGCCCGACGCGCCAAAGGCTCGCCTGCAGCGTCGGCTTCAAAGCTCAGCCCGTTCAATCGTCCCACGAAATGGCCCTCCACAGTGACCTCGCCCAGGCGGTTGAGCCCGGATTGCAAATCGGTTTTCTCACGCAGCCCTTTCATCAGCGCGCTGGTGCGCCGGTCGATGAAACGGGCCGTCAGGCGCTCATGAAGCGCGTCCGAGAGCTGATCTTCAACCTCTCGGGTACGGCTCGTCCAATATTCAGGGTCTTTTGTCCAGTCCTTCCGGTGGGCGGCGTAAGACCAGGTGCGGACATAAGCCAGTCTTTGCGCCAGCGCATCCACGTCTCCCGCGGTCTTGGCCAGACGCGTCAACTGGGCGTCCAGCCAGCTGTCGGGCAAATAGCCCTTGGCGCTGGTCAGGTGCATGTAAAGTGTTGAAACCAGACGCGCATGTTCTTCCGGGCTGGATTTGCGGAAGTCCGGAGTCCGGCAGACATCCCAGAGCCTTGCGGTCCCGTCGCGAGCGGCGGCGCGCTCTCGAATATCGCTGTCGCGCGACACAAGGTCGAGCACATGCTCATCGGCTGCATTGCGGACGCGCTCCAGCACGGGATCGGGAGACGGCTGGTTCAAGGACCGGCGAAGCGTGTCCAGCGAGCGCAGGTCAAGCTGGGTCTCTCGCCAGGTCAGCTTGCGGACAGGTTCAAAGGTGTGGTTCTCCACCCGCTCGATGATATCTGTGTCCAGAGGGCGGGCGTCCGCGGTTTGTCCAAACGTGCCGTCAGAGCGGAACCGGCCAGCGCGTCCGGCGATTTGCCCGATCTCATGGGGGAAGAGCTGACGGCGCTTGCGCCCGTCGAACTTTGAGAAGCTGGCGAAGGCCACATGGTCCACATCCATGTTCAGCCCCATGCCGATCGCGTCCGTCGCGATCAGGAAATCCACTTCGCCTGATTGGTAAAGCTCGACCTGGGCGTTGCGGGTGCGGGGGCTGAGCGCGCCCATGACGACCGCCGCGCCGCCGCGCTGACGGCGCACGAGCTCGGCGATGGAATAGACGTCCTCGGAGCTGAAGGCGACGATGGCGGAGCGCCTGGGAAGTTTGGTCAGCTTCTTTGCGCCGGCATAGGTCAGCACCGAGAAGCGTTCGCGTTCCTCGATCTCCGCTTCCGGGATCAGATGGCGCAGGATAGGCCGCATGGTGGTGGAGCCCAGAAACAGGGTCTCCGCCGTGCCGCGCGCATGAAGCAGCCGGTCGGTGAAGATATGTCCGCGCTCGGGGTCTGCGGCCAGCTGGATCTCGTCAATCGCGAGAAAAGCCGGGCGCATGTTCAATGGCATCGCCTCGACCGTGCACAGGAAGAACCGCGCGGTCGGGGGCACGATCTTTTCCTCGCCCGTGATCAGGGCGACGGCGGCGGAACCCTTGGCCTTGACGACCTTGTCGTAGAGCTCTCGCGCCAGCAGCCTGAGCGGCAGGCCGAACACACCGGTGCTGTGCGCCATCATGCGTTCAAGCGCCAGATGGGTCTTGCCGGTATTGGTGGGGCCTAGGATCGCGGCGATACGGCTATCGCCAGCGCGGGCGCGTGACATGACGCTCTCCAGCGTGGTTTCGCCTTACAGATAGGTGGGAAAGGGCTTATTGCGAAGCGTCGCCCGCATAGAGCTGCGTCGCGGTGATGTTGATCGACCCGATCCGGGTCTGGGCGCGGAACCGCACCGGCACATAGACGCTCTCGATCGGCGCCAGCCAGATCGTCACCGGGCGATTGGTTTCCTCCGCGTCGGGGCGATCGCCTTCATCATAGCCGCTGATCGGCTCGATATAGGCCTGGCAGCGGATAGCCTCGCCGCTCCAGCCGCGGGTGCGGACGTCATCCGGGCCAGCGTTATTAAAGCGCAGGTCATAGCGCGCCTTGCCGTCAAAGACGGGCAGGCGACCCTGGCAGATCTCGTCCTCGCCTGATTGGATCGACAGCATCAGCCCGAGCAGGGTCGAGATCGGATCAAGCGCGCCCGCGCGTTCTTCATCATTGGCGGGCGGCTCCCCCATGGAGCCGAAGGGCGGCTGAACGTCCGGCATGGCGACGCCGTCATCGAAATTGATGCCGACGACGCGTCCCTTGTTGCTGGCGTGATTGATGTGCTCATAGCGATAGGGACGCAGTGAGTCCGGCGCGCGATAGCCCGATGTGGTCGCCTCGATATTGGTGTCGTCGAACCAGCGCAGCAAACCGCCGCTCTCAAAGGTCGCGGCCGCTGAGTAGGTGCCGTCCTGAAAGGCGGCCGACAAGGAGATGTCAGCCACTTTCAGGATCAGCACCGAGCCTGAATACTGGGCGTAGATTTGCTGGGGCGGCTCAACGCTCTGAGCGCTGGCGGTCACAGGAAGGCTCGCGACAGCCAGGGTCGCCAAAGTCATGCGGGCGTAATTCGACACAGTCAGCATTTCACTCTAATTCCTTCGGCCCCAGCCGAGTTTGCATCCTATCTAACGCGATCTGGCTGCAAGATGAACGCCAGTCTCTGTGCGCCTACGCCTTGACGCAGGCGGTCCAGACCGGTACATCGCCCGCTCTCGCGCCGCACCTTGGATTTTCCATGTAAGCGGTCGCATATGATTTTACGACTGTTGTGGAACAAGGTGGAAGCTATGTCGCGCCGCTGCGAACTTACTGGGACGGGTCCGGTTTCGGGCAACAACGTTTCCCACGCCAACAACAAGACCAAGCGCCGCTTTCTGCCGAACCTGTGTCAGGTGACGCTGGCGTCTGAGTCTCTGGGCCGGTCTTTCCGTCTGCGTATCGCCGCCAAGGCTCTGCGCAGCGTCGACCATGTTGGCGGTCTGGACCAATTCCTGCTGAAAGCTCGTGATGAGCAGCTTTCTGGCGCCGCGCTGAAAATCAAGCGCGAGCTGAAGAAAGCCGCTGCAGCCGCCTAATCGGCTCTGAGCTTGACGCGAGACACAACGCCCGCCGGAAACGGCGGGCGTTTTTCTGTGCGTGATGCTAGGGACTCAGTCTCGCGGCTCGATGGCGAAGCTCAGCAGGAGCGTGCGTTGAGCCTCATTGAAATTGTCGTCCGAGATCAGGAACAGGCGCGTTTCGCCATTGAACTCGACGACCGCCAGACCTTCGAAATTATCCACCGTCATGTCGGGCGTGAGCTCCGCCAACAGCGCAGGCTCTAGCGCCGCCTCACCCGCCGCTGCGATTCGGTCCGCCGTGAGGTGCAGGATGCGGATCCGGTTGCCCACATCGCGCCGGTAGAAACGCTGCAACAGGTACAGACCGCCGGCGCTGTCGGTCTCAAGGCTGGTGATTCCGTAATCGGGATCGAGCGCGAGCTGAAATTCAGTTGGAGCCGCGTCCATGTCCGCGCGGTCATAGCGCCAGAGCGTGTGGGTCTCCTCGCCCCGGATAGGGTATTCTACACTGGCCCATAAAGAGGCGTCGTCAATCGCCAACCCTTCAAGGCCCGCATTGTTGCCGACGCCTTGCGTGCGAGGGGGCAAGGCCAGAGGCGTTGCGATCAACGGCGATTCGCGCTGGTACCGCCACACGCGGTGGTCGCGTTCGAAACTGACGGCCAGCTCAGTCCCGGAGAGCATCGCCAGGCCTTCCGCATCAGCGGCGGCGCCCTCCAGCGGCGCTCCGTTCAGGTCCGTCATTGGTTCATAGCGATCCAATTGAACAGAAAGCGGGCTCTGCCGGTCATCCAGTTCCAGCCGTCCATAAGCCAGCCCACCCCGGTCTGACGCCACGATCAGCTCAAGAGCGTCTGAGGCGCCGCTGACGTGCAAGGCGGACCAGCCGCCGAAGCGCTCGTCAGTGCTGCTCAGCTCAACTCCGCCGGTATAGCGAAGATCGCCGACGCGCATGCGGCCGGGGTCATCTGGAAACAGAACCACGTGCTCAGCGCTGACGGTCAAGCCTGCGTCTGATGGTGGTGACTCGTCCTGAGCCTGTCCGCCGCACGCGGCTGTCAGGCTGAAAAGGGCGGCGGTGAGAGCCGTACGGATCATGGCGAGCCTCTTGGGAAAGGCGCGCCCCTAGCGTCGAGCGCGCGTACCGGTCACAGCCCGTTTCATAGCCGAGCCGCCGGCCGGGCGCACCTTGTTTTCGCCTTTTGCGCGAATTTTACCGTCGGCTTTGCGGTCGCGTTTCTCATCGAACAGAGCCGCGAGCTGATCGGTCATGGCGCCCGCTAGCTGCTCCACATCCACGATGGTGACCGCCTTGCGGTAATACCGGGTCACGTCATGACCGATGCCGATGGCGAGCAATTCCACATCGGATTTGTTCTCGATCATGGCGATGACTTCGCGCAGATGCTTTTCAAGATAGGCAGGTGAGTTCGCCGATTGCGTGCCGTCGTCCACGGGGGCGCCATCGGAGATCACCATCATGATGCGGCGTTGTTCGGGGCGGGCCATCAGGCGTTTATGGGCCCAGAGCAAAGCCTCGCCGTCGATGTTTTCCTTGAGCAGGCCGTCGCGGAGCATCAGGCCCAGATTGGGTCGCGCCCGGCGCCAGGGCGCGTCTGCGGCCTTGTAGATGATATGGCGCAGATCATTGAGGCGACCCGGATTCGGCGGCTTGCCCTGGCTGAGCCATTCCTCTTTCGAGCGTCCGCCCTTCCAGGCGCGGGTGGTGAAGCCCAGAATTTCGGTCTTCACGCC
This sequence comes from Oceanicaulis alexandrii DSM 11625, assembly GCF_000420265.1. Taxonomy (NCBI): domain Bacteria; kingdom Pseudomonadati; phylum Pseudomonadota; class Alphaproteobacteria; order Maricaulales; family Maricaulaceae; genus Oceanicaulis; species Oceanicaulis alexandrii. Next base: position 926,692 of record NZ_ATUP01000001.1, on the reverse strand, counting down.
GCACCGCTCCAGTGTGCGCGCCAGAATGTCGGCGCAGGCCGCCGCGACCAGGATCGGCCGTCCGCGCATGGAGCCTGAATTGTCGAGCAGCAAGGTGACGACCGTATCGCGGAAATCGGTGTCTTTTTCCTGCTTGAAGCTGAGCGGCATCATCGGGTCCATGATGATGCGGGGCAGGCGCGCCGGATCGAGCATGCCTTCTTCAAGATCGAACGACCAGGAGCGCTGTTGCTGGGCCATCAGGCGGCGTTGCAAACGGTTGGCGAGGCGTCCGACCGCGCTCTCCAACCCTTTGAGGTGCTGGTCGAGGGTGCGCCGCAGACGGTTGAGCTCGGCCGCATCGCACAGATCCGACGCCTGGATCACTTCGTCGAACTTGTCGGTGAAGACTTTGTAGGCGTTGGGATCTTCGCCGGGCGGGCTGACCCAGTTGGGTTTCGCCGACTGCATGGACTCGCTGGGCTCGTCATCGGCCTCGACGCGGGTCTGGCTGTCCTCGGCGAAATGGATGTCATCGGTGTCCGCTGCGGTGCCCTTGGCGTCGGCGGCGTCGTCCTCATCCTCGCCCTGATCGGGATCGTTGTCTGAATCGTCCTGGCCGGCTTCAGGCTCCTGCTCGACGCCGGAATCGTCCTGGCTGTCGTCTGTGTCGTCTTCGTCCTGGTCGTGCTCGCCCAGCTCGTCCGTCAGGTCGAGATCCCGGATGACCTGCCGCAGAGCATCCGCAAAGGCGCTTTGATCATCAACCGCGCCCGCCAGCGCATCCAGCGCGCCGCCTGCGCTGCTTTCCAGGTCCTCGCGCCAGACCTGCATCAGGCCCTTCGCATCGTCCGGAGCGGGCCGACCTGTTACGCGCTCACGCACCAGCATGGAGATGGCGTCCGCCAGGGGCGCGGTTTGCCGGTCCTCGGCATGGTTCCAGCCTTCGCGGCGGCAGCGATCAGCCAGCGCGGCGTCCAGATTATCGGCCACGCCGCGCATGGCGCGTGCGCCCAGGGCTTCCACTCGCGCCTGTTCGGCGGCTTCAAAGATTTGCCGCGCCCGGGCTCCGGGCGGCAGGGCGGTCTGATGCGAGCGTGCATTATGAAGCTGCAGACGCAGCGCCAGCGCATCGGCCTTGCCGCGCAATTTTGCTGCATCATCCGCGGTCAGTTTTTCCGGCGGATTGGGCAGCACGACCTTGCCGTTCGACAACGCCGCGGACTCGCCACCGAACTTCACGTCCAGTTCGCGGTCGTGAGAGATGGCGCGTGTCGCAGCGGACAGCGCGCGCCGGAACTGGTCAGCAGGCGAAGCGTCAGACATGAAAGGCCTTTAGGCTGCAGTGCCGGCGGCGAGGGCGCTTTCCGGCAGATCCTCGCCAAAGACCCGCTGATAGAATTCCGACACGATCGGGCGTTCCAGCTCGTCGCATTTGTTCAGGAAGGTCAGGCGGAAGGCGATGCCGGCGTCACCGAAAATCTGGGTGTTCTCTGCCCAGGTCAGAACGGTGCGCGGGCTCATCACGGTGGACAGATCGCCATTGATGAAGGCTTCGCGGCTGAGATCAGCCACCGTGACCATGTCGGCGATCATCTTGGCGCCGGCTTCGGACTGGCCAACTTCGCCCAGCTTGGCGGCGACGATCTCGCGCTCGGTCTCGGCTGGGAGATAGTTCAGCGTGGCGACCAGGGACCAGCGGTCCATCTGACCCTGGTTGATCTGCTGGGTGCCGTGATAGAGCCCCGTCGTGTCGCCCAGGCCCACCGTGTTGGTGGTGGCGAACAGGCGGAAATTCGGGTTCGGGCGGATCACCCGGTTCTGGTCGAGCAAGGTCAGAGAACCTGAGGCTTCCAGAACGCGCTGGATCACGAACATCACGTCAGGACGGCCCGCATCGTATTCGTCAAAGAGCAAGGCGACGGGGCGCTGGACGGCCCAGGGCAGAATGCCTTCCTGAAATTCGGTGATCTGTTGGCCGTCTTTCAGGACGATGGCGTCCTTGCCCACCATGTCGATCCGGCTCACATGGCTGTCGAGATTGACCCGGATCATCGGCCAGTTCAGACGCGCGGCGACCTGTTCGATATGGGTGGATTTACCCGTGCCGTGATAGCCCTGAACCATGACGCGGCGGTTGAAGGCGAAGCCCGCCAGAATGGCCCGCGTGGTGGCGGGGTCGAACACATAGGTGTCGTCAATATCGGGCACGTGGGAATCGCGACCGGAAAAGGCGGGGACCTCAAATCCGGGATCAAAGCCAAACAAGGCCTGACAATCGGCGGTCGTGTCGGGGGTGAGGCTGATCAGGGTATCGTCGGTCATACGCGGAAGGGCTCTTTGTTGCAGCGCGACAGGGTGGTTCAAACCATAAGCCCCAGACATAGAGCGTCCAAGCCCTGTCGCCACTGCTGTTCAGCACCGTGTCTGGTTCAAAGGGATCAGGCCGCGCAACCGCTCTCGATAAAGGTCGCTAGATCGTCAATCAGAGCGGCCTGACTGGACGGCAAATCCGAGGGGCTGGATGCGAGCCAGTCTTCCAGGCTTTGCCCGGATGCGAGCGTCTGCGCGAGCGTGTCAAAGACGACGTGAGAGCCGGTGCGCGTCATCAGATAATCCACCAGAGCCCGGGTCAGGCCGTAAAAACGCTCCGCTCCGATCATGTCCGCGCCCTGGCTCGAGAGCGCATCGCCCGACATCACCATGATCTGGGGGCCGTCCGCAGCTTCGCCCCGGGCGCGTGCGGCGGCGGCGGCGCGGTCCGCCGCCAGAGCCGCCATCTGCAACAAGGGATGCTCCATGGTGAAATACCGGCTCAATTGCGCGGAGATGTCATCAGGCAAGTCTTCGCACAGGTTTGATCGCCGCTCGCCCGTTAATTGCTCGCTTTCCATCAGCACGGCGGCGGTCTCGTCAAACCAGTCTGGCGCAGCGGCGGCGCCGTAGGTGCGCGCACCCCCAGTATCGATGTCGGGCCAATCATAGGTGTCGCGCAGCCAGAGATGACCCAATTCGTGCGCAATGATGGCTTCGCCGTGACGCACGCGTTCATTGCCGTCCACACGGTCTGACAGGGCGGAATTGATGGCCGCGTCGATCACGGCCTCTGGCGCGCCGGCCATTTGCGCCTCAAGCGCGGGTCGCAGTTGAGCCTCCAGCTGGTCGCGCATGGCCTGGGGGGAGACCCAGGGTTTGACGGTATAGCCTTGACCGTCCAGCTCCAGCGCCAGACCGGGAAATTGCGTGCTGTCCTCGATGACGGCGGTCAGGCCCGGCGTGCGCGAGAACACGTCGCCATAGCGCGCCTGCGCAGTCTGCATGGCGGACAGGATAAAGGCGGCGCGGTCCGGATTGGCGGACACCGCCAGTAAGGTCTCATCTTCAAGGCAGTGCGCCCCGGCCGGACAGGACGCGAGGCTTAGGGATGCGGCAAGTGCGGTGATGATCATGGAAACTCCCCCAGAGATTGAGGAAGTGAAGGTGACCGCAGTCACATTTCGGCTTGGTGTCCGGGTGATGAACTTTTAGACAGGCTCATCCCATGCCGCAGCTTTTGAGGATCTGGTAGGCCTCGACCACTTTCTGAAGCAGCTCTTCCATCGAGCGGTCGCCGCCATTTGAGTCCGGATGATATTGGCGCACCAGCTCGGCATAGCGCCGCCGGATGGCGGTCTTGTTCGCCTTGGGGTCGAGATTGAGCGTATCGAGGGCGCGCTTTTGAAGCCGCCCCATCCCGGCGTTCGGGTCTTCGGCTTCGCGCTGGGCGCGTTCCTGTCCGGGGGGCGGGCCGTCGCCGAACAGATTGAATGGATCGACGAAGCCGTCCTTGAAATCCTTGCTGGCGTTCTGCGCGGCGCGGCGGGCGCTGGAGCCGGACGCGAACCCCCAGGTGGGGCGATGGCCATACATGTCGGCCGCGGCATGGGCCTTGGCCGCATCCTCGCTCATGCCCTCAAAGAAATTCCATTCCTTGTTGTACTGGGCGGCGTGTTGTTGGCAGAACCAGTAGAACTCGGTGCGGTTGGCCGGGCTCTTGGGCGCGCGCGCGGTCGCTTTCGACCGGCACTGGGGATGCTCGCACACCTTATCTTCTTGCCGCGCCTCGGTTTTGGGCGGCTTGATGCGGATGTCTTTAAATTTGGGTCGGTATTTGTACGAGCCGTCCATAACCCCAAGTATGGGGCGCACCGGCCTGACGGACAATAAACAGAGGATGACAATGTCCAGCGTAAAGCAGCAAATCGAAGACCAACTGACCCAGGCGCTGGCGCCGACCCTATTGAAAGTTACTGATGACAGCGCGCTTCATGCCGGTCATTCCGAGCAGGCGCGTGCTGGTGAAAGCCATTTCACCGTCGAGATCGTGTCTGACGCTTTCACGGACCAGAGCCGCGTCCAGCGTCACCGTCTGGTCAATCAGGCGCTGGGCGAGCTGCTGAAAGCGCAAGTGCACGCCCTGGCCATCAAGGCCAAGGCGCCCGCCGAAGCGGGCTGATCAATCGTCCGTGTCTGCGGCCTCGGGCTCTTTCTTGAGCCGCATGCGGGTGATCTGGTTGCGGCGACGTTCCAGGATTTCAAATTGCACCCCGTGAAAGCGGAAGATCTGCCCCGCTTCGGGGATGGTCTGGGCTTCGTGGATCACAAGACCGGCAATGGTGACCGCTTCGTCGTCGGGCAATTCCCAGTCAAGCGCGCGGTTCACGTCGCGAATGGGCGCGCCGCCATCCACCAGGATGAAGCCGTCGGGCAGGGGGGTGACCCCCTCGACCGTGACATCGTGCTCGTCCTCGATCTCGCCGACGATTTCCTCGATGATGTCTTCCAGTGTCACAACGCCCATCAAGGCGCCGTACTCGTCCACCACCAGGGCGAAGTGCTCGCGCTTCTGCCGGAAGGCCGTCAGCTGTTCAAGCAGTTCGGTGGTTTCAGGGATGAACCACGGTTCGCGCTTGATCGCTTCAATGTCGAGCTTGCTGGAATCCCCGCCAGCATTGTGCAGTTCACGCGCCAGGTCGCGCACATGCAGGATGCCGACAATGTTCTCCGCGTCATCGCGATAGAGCGGCAGGCGGGTGTGCGGACAGCTCAGTGCATCGGCCACCAATTGTTCGACCGGTTGGTCGATGTCGAACATCACCAGGCTTTTGCGGTGAACCATGACGTCGTCCACCGTCAGCTCGCGCAGATCGAGCACGCCGCCCAGCATGTCGCGGTCGGTTTTCACCACGCCGCCTTCCTGGTGGTGCAGGTCGATCTGACCGCGGATCTCGTCATGGGCGGACAGGACCGGGCCCTCCACCGACAGACCCAGAATGCGCAACGTCGCGCGCACCAGCCATTGCACGGCGGCCACAACAGGCGCGAACAGCATCACGAAAATGCGGATCGGCAGGGACACGGTCAGCGCCATGCGGTCCGGGTTCGACAGGGCATAGGTCTTGGGCAGCACTTCAGCGAAGATCAGCACCAGAAGCGTCATCACCAAAGTGGCGATGGGGACGCCCGCTTCGCCGAACATGGCCAGAAACACCGCCGACGCCAGTGACGCCGCCAGGATGTTGACGAGGTTATTGCCCAGCAGGATCGCGCCGATCAGGCTTTCGCGATCATCAATCAGCAGATTGACCCGCCGCGCGCGGTGATCTTTTTCTTTTTCAAGGGTCAGCATGCGCGCCTTGGAAGTGGCGGTCAGCGCGGTTTCAGAGCCTGAAAAGAACCCTGAAAAGGCCAGCAGGCACAAAATGCCAAGTCCGGTCCAGGCCATCCACGGTTCAAAAGTCATTGGTCTTCAACCTCGCTCGACAAAAACGCCGCCAGATCCTTGTGATCCACATCGCGTGTGATGAAGGCATTCCCGATGCCGCGCGCAAGGATCAATGTAATCGCGCCGCCTGAATTTTTCTTGTCGTCCTGCATCCGCGCCAGCAAACGATCCGAAGTGTACGGTCCGCCGGGCAGTTGTGAAATCCGGGCCGGAAGCCCCACAGCCTTCAGATGACGTTCGACACGGCGCGCATCTTCAGGCGCGCACAGGCCCTGCCGTTCCGAAAACCGGAATGCGAGCGCCAAGCCGCAGGCGACGGCCTCGCCATGCACCAGCGCGCCTTTTTCCGCTTCCGCCTCAAACGCGTGTCCGAACGTATGGCCCAGATTGAGCAAGGCGCGCTCGCCGCTTTCACGTTCATCCTCGGCGACGATCCTGGCCTTGAACGCAACGGCGTCCGCGACGGCCTGGACCAGACCGTCTCCCGTCACGGCGTCCACGCCCTGAGCTTCAAGGCGGTCAAACAGCGGGGCATCCTGGATGAGGCCGGCTTTGACGATCTCGGCATAGCCCGCGAGCACTTCGCGCCGGGGCAGGGTGTCGAGAAAGGCGGTGTCTGCGATCACGAGGTCTGGCTGATGAAACGCGCCGATCAGGTTTTTACCGTGCTGCGTGTTGATGCCGGTTTTGCCGCCGACCGAGCTGTCGACCTGAGCCAACAGGGTCGTCGGGATCTGTATGAAGCGCGTGCCGCGCTTGAGAACCGCCGAAGCGAAGCCTGTGAGGTCGCCGACAGTGCCGCCGCCAAAGGCGATCACCGGCTCGCTGCGCTCCACATTCAGGTCCAGCAGACGATCACAGAGAGCTTCCAGCCCGCGCCAGCTCTTGGCGCTTTCGCCGCCCTCGATCTCGATGAGTTCGATCTTGAGGTTCGCCGCGTCAAACGCCTGGGTCAGGCGTGTCTTGTGGTGTTTGAGCGCGTGTGAATCCGCGACGATGACAACGCGTCCGCGTGGGGCGCGGTTCGCCAGCCGGTCCGCACGTGCGGACAGGGCGTCGCGCCCGATCACGACTTCATAGGCGCCTGAGGCCGCGTTCACCTCGATCACGCGCAGCACGCTCATCCGCGCACTCCTTCCTGATAAGTCCTGAGGGCGTCCATCACCTGGTCGGCCGATTGTTCATGGCTGCCGACCGAGGTGTCCACCACAATGTCCGCCTCGGCGTAGAGGGGAGAGCGTTCGCGTTCAAGCCGGGCCATGATCTCGGCGGGATCGCCTTGTGACAATAAAGGGCGTGCGCCGGGCTTGCGGCCCACCCGCTCGATCAGCACGTCGATATCGGCTTTGAGCCATATGGAGATGGCTTTGTCTTTCACCAGCGCCCGCGTGTCCTCCTGGATGAAGGCGCCGCCGCCCAGCCCGATGATTAGTGGGTCTGGCTCTTCCAGCAGACGGCCAATCACCTTGCGCTCACCATCGCGGAAGGCCGGTTCGCCGAAATCGGCGAAAATCTCGCTGACGCTACGGCCCGCGGCGCGCTCGACTTCTTCGTCAGCGTCGCGAAACTCGACGTCCAGCCGCCGGGCGAGCCTGCGTCCAATCGTTGTTTTGCCGACGCCCATCAGGCCGACCAGCGCCAGATGCCGGGTCAGCACGAGCGGGTTTTCAGAATTTGTCATCACACTGTAAGGCTATACGCCAATGCTGCGCGGGCGAGCAATCACTGCTGACGTCTGGAAAACGCCGCATTCGCCTGCTTTAGTATCCTCACAGGGCGAGCGACATGGAAAAGGCACTCTCATGAAAACCATTCTGATCGGCTTGGGCGTAGGGCTGGTGGTCATTATCGGCGGGTTCATTGCTTTGCTGGGACTGGCGGACAGTAATGCGCCGACCCCTGAAGAAGTGCGTGTCGAGGTGACTGATGCATTGGTCGATTAAAGCCGCTTTGCTGGCCGCAAGCGTGTTTGCGTGCGGCCAGGCGTTCGCCCAGGCCCGGCCTGCCGATGGTCAGATTGAAGTGGCCGAGCTGGGCGCTGTCGATCCGTTCGAAGTGGGCGTCAATTCAGTCCTGCCCGAAACGGTCTGGAATTCAGGGCATGCAGGCGCGCTGAACGGTGCGTTGTCGGTCCTGCCTGATCGCGCCAGCGCCGGATGGAGCAACCCGGCTGCGGCGAGACTGGCTTTGGCTGCTTTGCGGTCCTCGGGCGAGCCGCCCCGGGGCGGTCGGGACGATTTTGTGCTCGCCGCGAAACGCGCAGACCGGGCTTTATCCGCAGGCCGCGCTCAGCTGGTCTATGAATTGATGGCGCGCACGCCGCGGGTGAACGAATCAGACGCTTTGTCACGTGTCTATGCGGAAACCGCGCTGGCGATGGGCCGCACACAAGAGGCTTGCCGGGCCGCGGACGCGTTGCTGGAAGGTCGGGACGCGGCCTATTGGCTGCGGCTGCGCGCCAGCTGTCTGGCGCTGGACGGCGCCATTCCCGCTGCCGAGCTGACCGCTGAACTGGCGCGCGCCCAAGCGCAAACGCCCGCTTTCGATCAGGTGTTTGATGCCCTGACGCTCAATCAGCCGGCGCCTGAAGGCTTTCGTCCGCGCACCGCGCTGCAGCTGACCCTGCTGGAAGCGCTGGCGCCGGGCGTACGCCTGTATCCGCATGAGGATGCGCCCAACTGGCTGCATCTGGCGGCGGAACGCACCGGCCCCACCATCGCCCTGCCTGAAACCTTGCCAGAAGCGCTGGAAGCGGCGGTCGCCATGGACGGCGCAGAGCGCGCCGCGGCGCTGGGCGCCTTGATCGGCCAGGATCTCGATCGCGAGATCGCCGCCGAGGCTCTCGCCATCCGCCTGTCGGACGCGGCGCAGCAAGGCCTGTTCATGGAGGCCGCCCTGACGTTCGGGCCGGAAGTGGCGAGTCTGCCGATCACTGAAAACACGCTCGCCCATGGCGTCCATTTCGTCCTGGCCGCCATGGCGGCTGACGACCTCGTCGCCGCCGAGCGTTGGCGCGAAGCCCTGCTGGACGGACCGCCGGAGCCTGAGCCAGCGATGCAACCCGCATCAGAATTGGGCGGGTTGCCGACATTGGATGGCGCAGGTTCTGAACCAGACGCAGACGAGAAAACGCAGGCTCCGGCGTGGCAACCGCCTGCGCCGGGCCTGATGGTGGCGATTGATTTCGCCCACGCCATAGCGCTCGATCAGATCGAGGATGATGCGTTCATGGCGCTATTGGCGGCGCGACTGGAGACGGCGACCCCTGAACGCTTGTGTCAGGCGGCTGGCCTTGTGGCGCTCGGCGCGGATGATCAAGGCGAGTTGCAACAGGCGCTGTCCGGTCTGACCCGCCAGACGGGCGTTACGCCCCCCGCTTTGGGGCCGCTGCTGCTGGCGTCCGGGGCCGGGGCTCTGGGCGAGACGCAACTGCACGCTGCGTCCTTGCTGGAACGCCATCCCGCTGACGCTGAAACCTGCGCTGCGGCCATGCTCGCGCTCGATCATGCCGGTCTGCGTCGGCAGGCGCTGCAATACCTCTTGGCGCGGGTCATCGAGGACGCTGCGTGAGCGCGCGCTCGATTGATCTCTTCCTCGACATGATGGCGGCTGAGCGCGGCGCCGCTCGCAATACGCTCGACGCCTATCGCCGCGATCTTGAAGACGCCGCCGCGCGTCTGGGCGGGCGCGGTGTCGGTCTTGAACAGGCGCAAACCCGTGATGTGGAAGCCTTGCTTTCAGATCTCGCCGCGGACGGTCTGTCGCCCGCTACCGCCGCGCGCCGGCTCTCCGCGCTGAAGCGCTATTACCGGTTTTTGCTCAAGGAAGGGCTGCGCGGCGATGATCCGGCGAAGACCCTGTCCGGCCCCAAAAAACCGCGGCCTTTGCCCAAAGTGTTGAGTGAAAGCGAGGTCGAGGCACTGTTTGACGCGGCGGAGCGCATGGAGGGGGCGGAGGGGCTGCGACTGCGCGCATTGCTGGAGTTGCTGTATGCGGGCGGCTTGCGCGTCAGCGAGCTTGTGACCTTGCCGCTGTCAGGCTTCGCCCGCTCTGAACGCTGCCTGATCGTCACAGGCAAAGGCGGCAAGGACCGCCTGATTCCCCTGACCGACGCCGCGCTGGAAGCTGTGGACGCCTACAAGGCGGTGCGGGCGGAGCATTTGCCCCATCCGAAAGCGCCGGCCTATGCAATAGCTGCGCGGTATCTGTTCCCGTCGCGCACCGCGCGGGGCGGGCATCTGACGCGCGAACGGTTCGCCCAACGTCTCAAAGAACTGACGATGGTCGCGGGTCTTGATCCCCAACGGGTCAGCCCGCACGTGATGCGCCATGCCTTCGCGACGCATCTTCTGGCCAATGGCGCGGATCTGCGCAGCGTTCAGACCTTGCTGGGACATGCCGATGTCTCAACGACCGAGATTTATACGCATGTGCTGGAGGCTCGCCTCAAGGCTCTGGTGCATGACGCACACCCGCTGAGCCATGATGAGACAGGCTCTGAGGGATGAAACCGGCCCGGCATTTGCTCATAACAGTGCATAGATTGCTTCGCGCTTGAGCGCCCTTTAGTTTGCGCCCTCCACCGGGGCCCATCCACCAGGACCGTCCATGTCAGATACAACGCGCACCTATCTCGATTTCGAACGGCCGATCGCCGAGCTTGACGCCAAGATTGAAGAACTTGAAAGCGTCCTGTCCCGGAACGGCGAAGACGCGCCGGATGCGGCGGACGAGATCGCCAAACTGCGGCAGAAGTCGTCCGATCAGCTCAAATCGATGTACTCCAAGCTCGACGCCTGGCGCAAAACCATGGTGGCGCGTCATCCCGAGCGTCCGCACCTGCGCGATTATATTTCCGGCCTTGTGACGGATTTCGAAGATCTGGCCGGTGATCGCCGCTTTGGGGAAGACCATGCGATCGTGGGCGGTCTGGGCCGTCTGAAAGGCCGTCCGGTCGTGATCATGGGCCATGAAAAGGGCCATGACACCCAGACCCGCCTCAAGCACAATTTCGGCATGGCGCGCCCAGAAGGGTATCGCAAGGCCATGCGTCTGATGGACCTGGCGGAACGTTTTGATTTGCCGGTGGTCACTTTGGTGGATACGGCGGGCGCCTATCCCGGCATTGGCGCGGAAGAACGCGGCCAGGCTGAAGCGATCGCCCGCTCCACCGAGCGCTGCCTGACGCTGGGCACGCCTATGGTCAGCGTGGTTACCGGCGAAGGCGGATCAGGCGGCGCTGTGGCGCTGGCGTCCGCCAACACGGTGATGATGCTGGAGCACTCGATCTATTCGGTGATCTCGCCTGAAGGCTGCGCGTCCATTCTCTGGCGCGACGGCGCTCGCGCCCGTGACGCAGCGCTCGCCATGAAAGTCAGCGCGCAGGATTTGATCGAGCTCAAGATCATCGACTCAATCATCGAGGAGCCGCTGGGCGGCGCGCACCGCGATCGCGCAGACACCATCCGGCGGGTGGGGGATGCGGTTGAGACCGCACTGGCGAGCCTTGACGGGTTGAGCCCCGCTGAGTTGCGCCAGCGCCGCCGGGATCGCTTCCTGACTATTGGTCGTTCGCTTCTGGAGACCTGACGCCACCGTCAGGTCAGAGCGTCGCGATCCACATCAACCCAGTCCTTCATGGATGCGGGACGATAGTGCGCGTCTTCATCATCAAAGCGCACCCAGACGCTGGGATGGAAATACGCCACCGCCTCCTGTGAGGGGGGCGGCGCTTCACGCACCTTGTCGCCCAATGCGCTCAAGAGACCGCCCGGCGCTTTGAACGGACACAACGGGTCGGGGTCCAGCCGGGAATCAAGGACGGCGTATTCAATTGACAATCCTTGCTCGCGCGCCTGATCAGCCATCCATTTCAGGGCGATGTCCGATAAGGGCGTGTTGGCCGCTTCACCGCCCCCGACACCGCCATGCGGCCCGATAAACCAGACCTGCCGCAAGGGATCGATCTCGTTCAGGGCGTCTTTGGAGGCTTCCATCGGGGTGAGAGGAAAGGCTTTTCGCGTTTCATCCAGCGCGCAGGCATGACGGGCGTGAAGCACTTTGCGGTTCAGTTGCGCGTCGTGAAACCGGTATTCCTCGTTCAGGCGTTCATTGATCTCATGATCGTCAGAGAGGTCGGGGATGCCCAAGGCGCCCACCGTGTCCCAGCATCCCAGAAAATGAATGTCGGGCTCAAACCCGTTGCGTTCGCGAAACTCTCGGCACTTCCAGGATGAGGGCTTGAGGGCCTTGGAGCGATAAAGCTCATAGGCTTCAGACAGCTTGCCCAGATTGCGCCGATGCAGAAGCCCCGAATTATAGATGAGCCCCGCCAGCGAGCGCACGGTATAGGCGCCGCGTGAAAACCCGAACAGCCAGATTTCATCGCCCTCGCAATAGTTTAAGGACAAGAAGCGATAGGCGTCATAAATCTTCTCTTCCAGCCCCCCGCCGAACGCGCCCTGACGTTTCTTGCGCAGCGAACTGAGGATGCGTTTGAACCAGTTTGAATCGCTCTGGGTGAACGGCGTGCCGACGCCGGAATCGTAAAACACGATCTGCTCGATCGGGCGTTCAGGAGTGGTGGTGTCGGCAGCGCTTAATGAAAACGCCAGCTTGGCCACATTGGTGGGCACCTGCTGGCTGATGGTTTGCCATGTGCCGTCAGAGCATAAGATCAGTCGTTTCATCACCGCCTCCGTCCGTCATGTATAGAACACTGACTCAGAGGGGTGGATTATGCAATCAGGGATTTATCGTTTCAGGCGAGCCGGTGCTCCAGCCAGGGCAGGCTTCTGCCCGGGATAAGCCTGGAGGGGCGGTCCTCGATGAAGCTGGCGCCCATCGCGGTATAAAACCCGCGTGCGTTCGGGTCTGACAGGATTTGCAGGACATCGGCGTCCGCCATACGCGCTTGATCCAGCGCCCAGTCGTAAAGACGCTTGCCGAGACCCGACCCGATGGCGTCGGGGGAAATGAACAGCAAATCGAGCATGACGCAACGCCCGACAGTCTCGTCACGGGGGGCGCTGATTTGCGCCAGCCCGAGCGGGACGTCATCGGTCCACGCGGCGATGGCGCGACCTTCTCGCGCGGCGTCGGGGTCGAGCCGCAGCACCGTTTCCATCTTGGCCATCATGTCCTCGCCATAACCCCAATACGCCTTGGAGCGCAGGATCATGGCGTTGACGGCGTCAAACTGATCCGGCTCCAGGCGTGAAAGGCGTATGTCAGACATCAAGCGCCTCTAAGGAGTTCAGGCTCAGGCTTGGCCGATGGCGCCGTGGCAATGCTTGTACTTCTTGCCTGAGCCGCACGGGCAGGCGGCGTTGCGCGGCACGCGGCCCCAGGTGCCCGGATCCTTGGGGTCAACGCTTTGGGCGGCGACGCGCGTGGCGGTCGGGGATGGAGTGGATTGTGCGGGGCGGGCGTCGCTGTCATCCATCTCGTTCCGGCCCGTCTGCGGGTCGATGTGCTGAGCCTGGATGTTCTTGGGCGGTTGCGGCGCTTCGGGCGCGGGCGAGCTTTGCGCCATGCGCAGATGGAACAGGACGCGCGTGGTTTCATAGCGCAGCTGGTCAAGCAGGTGCTCAAACAGCTCAAACGCTTCGGTCTTGAATTCGTTGAGCGGATCGCGCTGGGCGTAACCGCGCAGGCCCACAGCCGAGCGCAGAGCGTCCAGGTTCTGCAAATGGTCGCGCCAGTTCTGGTCGATGGTCTGCAAGAGGATCTGCTTTTCGATCCGGCGCATCAGCTCCGGTCCGATATTGGCGGCCTTTTCAGCATAGGTCTCGTCGACGACCTTCATCAGGCGCTCGCGCATCTCTTCGTCCGCGATGCCTTCCTCGGCGGCCCACTCCTTGATCGGGAGCTCGAGATTGAAGTGCTTGACCACCTCTTCGTTGAGCCCGTCGATATTCCACTGGTCAGCATAGGCGCGCGGCGGGATATGCTGGGTGACCAGGTCCTCGACCGTGGTCTCGCGCATGTCGGTTATGACGTCAGAGACGTCTTTGGCGGTCATGAACTCGATGCGCTGTTCGAAGATCGCCTTGCGCTGATCATTCATCACATCATCGTATTTGAGGATGTTCTTGCGGATGTCGTAGTTGCGCTGCTCGACTTTTTTCTGGCTGGTCTCCACAGCTTTCGACATCCAGGGGTGCTGAATGGCTTCGCCTTCTTTCAGGCCGAGCGTGCGCATGATGCCGTCCAGGCGTTCCGGCGCGAAGATGCGCAACAGATCGTCTTCAACGGACAAGAAGAAGGCGGAGCGACCCGGATCGCCCTGACGGCCCGAACGACCGCGCAGCTGGTTGTCGATGCGGCGGCTTTCATGGCGCTCTGTGCCAATGACGAACAAGCCGCCCGCGTCCAGCGCCTGTTGTTTCTTGTCGGCGACTTCCGCTTCGAACTGCTCGCGCTTGGCTTTCAGCGCTGCGTCATCGGGTTCGCGACCGGCGGCTTTTTCCGCATCCACCCATTCTTGCAGATTGTAGTCCACATTGCCGCCAAGCTGGATGTCGGTGCCGCGGCCGGCCATGTTGGTCGCGATGGTCACAGCCCCTGGCGCGCCGGCCTGGGCGATGATGCCGGCTTCCTGCTCGTGATAGCGCGCGTTCAGAACCTGGTGAACGATCTTCTTCTTCTTGAGGAAGTCTGACAGGCGCTCGGATTTCTCGATCGACACCGTGCCCACCAGAACCGGCTGGTTTTTGGCGTGGGCTTCTTCGATGGCTTTGAGAATGGCCTGGAATTTTTCGTCCTCGGTCCGGTAAAGCTCGTCTTCCTCATCAATCCGCTGCACCGGGCGATTGGTCGGAATTTCATTCACGCCCAGCTTGTAGATGTCATGAAATTCGTCCGCCTCGGTGGCGGCGGTGCCGGTCATGCCGCCGAGCTTCTTGTACAGGCGGAAATAGTTCTGGAAGGTGATCGAGGCCAGCGTCTGGTTCTCAGGCTGAATTTCGACGGTTTCCTTGGCTTCGATGGCCTGGTGCAGACCATCCGACAGACGGCGGCCCGGCATCATGCGGCCCGTAAACTCATCGATCAGGACGACTTTGCCCTCGCGAACGATGTAATCCTTGTCGCGCACGAACAGCTTGTGCGCCTTCAGGCCCTGGTTGACGTGGTGGACGACAGAGATGTTCTCGATGTCGTAGAGGTCGGCGTCGCCATCGAGCAGCTCGCGTTCTTTCAGCAGCTGTTCGATATGCTCGTTGCCTTCTTCAGTGAAGGTGCACGAGCGGGCCTTTTCGTCGATGGTGAAGTCCTCATCGTCCAGCATCGGGATGATCTGGTCGATGGTCTTGTAAAAATCGGTGCGGTCTTCGGTCTGTCCCGAAATGATCAGCGGCGTGCGCGCTTCGTCGATCAGGATGGAGTCCACTTCGTCGACGATGGCGAAATGGTGCTCCGCCTTTTCAAGCGGCCGGCCGCCAAACTGGACCATGTCGTTGAGCGCGTACTTCATGTTGTCGCGCAGATAGTCAAAGCCCAGTTCGTTGTTGGTGCCGTAGGTGATGTCGCAGCCATAGGCGGCGCGGCGCTCGGGATCGCTCATGCCATGGATGATCACGCCGGTGGTCATGCCCAGCTTGGCGAAGACCCGGCCCATCCATTCAGAGTCACGCTGGGCGAGGTAATCGTTCACCGTCACCACGTGCACGCCCTTGCCCGGCAGGGCGTTGAGATAGGCGGCGAGGGTAGAGACCAGCGTCTTGCCTTCACCCGTGCGCATCTCGGCGATATTGCCCCGGTGCAGCACGATGCCGCCCATCAGCTGCACATCGTAATGGCGTTGTCCCAGGGCGCGCTTGGCGGCTTCGCGCACAGCGGCGAACGCTTCAGGCAGGAGCTTGTCCAGGCTTTCGCCGTTTTCATGGCGCTCGCGGAACTCGACGGTTTTCTGCGCCAAAGCTGCGTCATCGAGCCCCTGAAAGTCTGGCTCCAGCGCATTGATCTGGTCCACCATGGGACGCATGCGCTTGACCTCGCGGTCATTGGAGGAGCCGAAAAGCTTGCGGGCGATGTTGAGCATGACGTATCTGCCTTGACGGGCGAACAATGAATTAAAGACGACGTGAGCGCCCGAAGCGGCCGCCTGGGCGCAACTGTCACGTCGTGTAAGGTCAAAGGTCACTTAAGGAGGCCCTGATTGACTGTCAATCAAGCCCGCCGACTGCATGTAGCAGCCGCGCTCATCACAATCGCGTTTCTTTCGGGCTGTAACCCGCCAGAGGCTGAAGAATCATCGCCCTCCAGCGCCATGTCGTCACAGGGCGGACTGCGCTTCATGGCGGAGCGCGACGCGCAGCGATCCCAGATCGCCGCGCGCGTGGGCGGTACTGTCATCACCGTTGATGATGTGCGGCGAGAAGCGGCCGCTCTGGGGTTGAGCGAGGCGCCGCAAGCGCTGCGCCCTTCTGACCAGGCGTTCCGCGATACGCTCTCTGACCTCATCGACCAGCGTCTTCTGGCGCTGGAAGCGGTGGCGCGCGACATTCAGGACGAGGAGGAAGCCCGTCTCCGGCTCGCTGCTGCTGAGGAGCGCATCCTGGGCAATATCCTGGTGGAGAACGCCATTGCGTCGGCGGTCAGCGACGAAGCGGTTCAGCAGGTTTATGAGGAGCAGAGCCGTCTCGCCCCACGCACCGAAGAGATCCGGGCGCGCCATATCCTGGTGGAGACCCGTGAAGAAGCGGACGAGGTTGCGCGTCTGTTGGCTGAAGGCGGTGATTTCGGGCAGTTGGCCGCTCAGGTCAGCCGGGATCTCGCCACGCGCTTCAGCGGGGGTGACCTAGGCTATTTCACCCGGTCGGGCATTCTCACCGGCTTCGCCCAAGTGGCGTTCGACACCGGCGAGGGCGAGGTCAGCGCTCCGTTCGAGACCGAATATGGCTGGCATGTGTTGCAGGTGATGGACCGCCGTCTCCAGCCGCGTGAAAGCCTGGACGACGTGCGGCCCAACATCATCCGGTTCCTGACCTTGCAGGGGATTGACGATCTGCTGGAGGTGTTGCGCGAGCGCTATCCTGTGACCCGTGTCGCGGGGCAGGCGCCGAGCGCGCTCCGCACGACGGAGCCTGCTGTGGTCACGCCTGAGGCGATTGATGCGCCCTAGCGATTAATGACGCATACACCCTGTCTCCCAACTCCGCTTTAACCCAAACGGCTTATAGTTATGACTTCAAACCTGTTGCTTGTGGTGGCGTGTGCGCTTGTTGACCCGGACGGGCGCGTCCTGCTGGCCCAGCGCCCGACCGGCAAACAGCATGCAGGCCTGTGGGAGTTCCCGGGCGGCAAGGTTGAACCGGGTGAAACGCCTGAACAGGCGCTTGTGCGCGAATTGCGTGAAGAGCTGGGGATCGAGCCATGCGAGCAATGCCTGCAGCCTTTCGCCTTTGCATCCGAAACGCTCGAGGGCGGCGGACATCTTCTGATGCCGCTATTTGTCTGTCGACGCTGGGACGGGTTCATCAACCCCACAGAGGGCCAAAAGATCGTCTGGACGCGGCCCGATCAGTTTCGCGAGTATCCGATGCCGCCCGCCGACAAGCCGCTTGCGGCGGAATTGCGCGACAGGCTGGTCGGTGCGCGCGTCGGCTGATCCGCGATGAGCGGGGCGCGACGGCCATTGAATATGGCTTGATCGTCGGCCTTTTGGGCGTTGTGGTGATCACCGCGGTTTCGCTTCTGGGCGATCAGCTGTGGCAGCTTCTGCAAATGGTCAGCACGACGATCAGCACAGCCTCAGGCGGTTCTGGCGGCGAGGGCTGACCCTCTAGCCTACACTATCGCCTGATGAGTGTTCCTTGACCCCCAGGGCGTCAGCCAGTCGCACTTTCGCTGAGCCGGGGCGTTTGGGTTTGGGCTGGTCGGGATGTGGCGCCCAGCCGGCGAAATGGATGATCTCGAACGTCGCAGGCACCTTGCCGTCCGCTTCCGCAAAGCGCTCGGAATAGGTCTGCGCGGTTTTCACAAAAAAGCTTTTGGTGGCGGGCGTGCGCGGGCGCTCAACCAGGGCATTGGTTTCGCCCATGGCGCGCAGATCGCGCATTAGCACGAACGAATTGCCATAGCGCGCTTTCACCCGGTCCACGTCAGACACCGGCAGGGCGAAGCCGGACCGGCTGAGCAAGCCCGCCATGTCCACCGTATCCGCGAAGGGCGAAACCCGGCGTGGCGCGGGGTCGGTCTCATCGACGCTTTTCAGGCATTGGCGTAGTTCGGTCAGCGTCGACCCGCCCAGAATGGCGCCGGCAAAGAAGCCATCGGGCTTCAGCGCGTGATTGATCTGGATCAGGGCGCCGACCAGGTCATTGGTCCAGTGCAGGTTCAGACAGGCTAGCACCAGATCCACGCTTTCAGGCGCGACAGGCAACTTTTCCTCATCCAGGCAGACCGCCGTCTGATCGCTCAGTCCCGCCATGCGCGGGGAGAGGTCGGTCTCGATCAGATGGTTGATCTTCCGACGTGCCTGGGGCCGGTCCTTCAAGGCGCGGCCCACAGCCCCGCCGCCGCCCAGGACCAGGCAGGTTTCAAAATCGCGGCTGACGCTTTCCACCCGGTCCAGAAGATCATCGGCGGCGCGCGCGTGCAAAAAGTCGTATGCTGTAAATTCAGAGGCTGCGCGATCCCGGCGACGGGCCAGCAAGCGCCGGTCAAACAGGACAGGCGGTCCGTCTTCGGGCTGCGGGGCGGGTTTGGATGAAATCAGCGTTACCGGGGTCATGGGCCAGATATGGACCCAATGCGCTGTCAGGCAAAGCCTTGGGGCTGTGGCGCGTCTGCGCGAATCTGATCTGGCCACCGCTATGTCCCATCACCGGCGATCCGGTTGCGGCGCCCGGAGAATTGTCCGCCAAGGCCTGGTCGCAGGTACGCTTTCTGGACGCCCCCTGGTGTGAGAGCTGCGGGCTGCCGTTTGATTATCCCATCGGCAAAGGCGCGCTGTGCGGAGCTTGTGCGGCGCAAGAGCCGGCGTGCCGGCGGATGCGGTCGGCCTTTGTGTATGACGCCGAGAGCCGACGTCTGGTCCTGATGCTCAAGCATGCGGGGCGGACCGACGGGCTAAAAGTCTTTGGCCGCTGGATGGCGCGCGCAGGGCGCGATGCGCTGGACGGGGCGGATGGGCTGATTCCCATTCCGCTGCACGCCAGCCGGTTGCGTCGCCGCCGGTTCAACCAGTCTTTTCTACTGGCGCGCGCGGTGTCTGAGGTCACCTCACTGCCTGTGGAGCCGAACCTGGTGTTGCGGACACGCGCCACGCCCAGTCAGGGCGGGCTCAGCGGCAAGGCGCGCCAGCGCAACGTGGCGGGCGCGTTCCGTATTCAGAAAAATGCGAAACCTTTCATCGAGGGGCGGCGTTTTGTCCTTGTGGACGATGTGCATACCACCGGCGCGACACTGCAGGCGTGTGCAAGGGTTCTTAAACGCGCCGGCGCCGAAGATGTGACCGCGATCACGCTGGCGCGCGTTGTTAAACCTGTGGACCCGCTTACATAACAGGGCGATTGCGGACCCCCGCTCCCCTGAGATTGACTTGAAAACAAGGAGGGCCTGACATGGCCGTCACCCTTTATACTCGCCCCATGTGCCCGTATTGCGTGCGCGCTGTTTCGCTTCTCAAAAAGAAAGGCGTCTCCTTTGAAGAGATTGACGCCGGCTTTGATGTGAAGAAGAAAAAGGAAATGGTGGACCGCGCCAACGGCGCCCGGACCTTCCCGCAAATTTTCATTGGGGAGACCCATGTGGGCGGTTGCGACGAGATGATGGCGCTGGAGCGCGCGGGCAAACTCGATGATCTGCTACGCACTGAAGGAGCGCTATGAGCGCGATTAAACTTGCTTTGATACAGATGCGCTCCGGTACGGATCCGGAGCGCAATCTGGACGACGCCGAAGCGCTGATCCGCGAAGCGGCGGCTTCTGGCGCGAAGTTTGTCCTGACGCCTGAGACCACCACGCTGGTGCAGAAGGACGCCGAACGCCTGTTCGGCCAGATCCACACGCCGGATGTGGAGCCCGCCATTGTGCGCTTCGCGGATCTGGCGGATTCCCTGGGGATTGATCTTCTGATCGGCTCCATGGCGCTCAAAGGCGGCGCGAAATCTGACGATGGTCGCGACCGCGCGGTCAATCGCTCGCATCTCTTTGGCCCCGATGGCGCGCTCAAAGCCTGCTATGACAAGATCCACATGTTCGATGTGGCGCTGGGCGGCGGCGAGACCTATTCAGAATCCACCAATTACGCGCCGGGCGACCGAGCCGTGCTGACTGAAGCGGCGGGCGGAAAGCTGGGGCTGACCATTTGCTATGATGTGCGTTTTGCTACGCTCTATCGCCGCCTCGCCCAAGCGGGCGCCCAGATGATCTCGGTGCCGAGCGCCTTCACCCGTCCCACGGGCCGCGCGCACTGGGAGACCTTGTTGCGGGCGCGCGCCATCGAGACCGGCAGTTTCATTCTGGCGCCGGCCCAGGGCGGCAAGCATGAAGACGGGCGCAAGACCTGGGGGCATTCCATGGTGATCGGGCCCTGGGGCGAGATCATCGCCCATCTCGATCATGATGAACCGGGCGTGCTTCATGCCGAGATCGACCTTGACGAAGTCGCCTCCGCGCGCAGTCGTATCCCGTCCCTCAGCAATGACCGGGAGTTCACCGGGCCATGATCCGCTACGCCTTGTCTTGCGCGGACGGGCATGAGTTCGAGGCCTGGTTCCGCAATTCAGACGATTACGACCTGCAAAATGACCGCGGCCTGGTCGAGTGTCCGACCTGCGGCTCGCTCGAGATTTCAAAACAGCTGATGGCGCCGTCGGTGCGCACGTCGCGCAAGAGAGAGGCGACCGCCAACGGCGCGCCCGATTTTCAGACCCTCGCCCGTCAGGTGCAGGCGCATATCCGGTCCAATTTTGATTATGTGGGCGAGAGCTTTGCGCGCGAAGCCCGCGCTATCCATAAGGGCGATGCGCCCGAGCGGCTGATTTATGGCGAGACGACCGCTGAAGAACGTGAGCAGCTGAGCGAAGAGGGCGTGCCCTGCGCGCCTTTGCCTGAACCGTTCACGCCGACGCCGCCCAAGAAGGCGAACTAGGCGCTAGAGAAACACGTCCCCGGCCAGACCGAGCGCGAAACCGAGCACGGCGCCGAGAGGCGGGGCCCAGCGTCGTTCGAGTTTCACCTCCGGCGCCACATCCTGAAAGGTCAGGAACAGAACTCCGCCTGCGGCGAACACCATCAAGACCCCAAGGACCATGGGATTGGGCGCGAAAATCAAGACGCCCAGGATCGCCGCGATCGGTCCCAGCAGCGGCATCAGCAGATAGGGCGCATAGGTTTTCATCGCAGGCTCGTCGCTGCGGGCGGCGCGTTCCCGATAGGCGTTGAAGGCCTCGGGGAAGTTCTGCAAGCCGATCAGCAGCGCCAGCAGCAGGCCCGCCGGCGCCCCGGTGGCCAGCATGGCGCCGAGCGCGATCGCTTCGGGCAGATAGTCCACCAGCATGGCCATGAGCTGGCCCATGGACTGGCCGCTGCGCCCCAGGGTGCGGTCGATGAAGAAGAAACTCACGCCGCCAGAGATGAAAGCCGCCAGCGCCATCCAGCCCGGCATCAGCGCCACGCCTTCAGGGATCAGAACCAGCGCCACAGCGGCGATCAGCACGCCGCCGCCAAAGGCGATGACGCCATGGCGCAGCTCACCCGACATCCAGTTGGGGTGGATCTTGTCCCACAACGCCAGACCCGCGCCGAGCGGAATGGTCGCTCCCGCGAGCAGGGCGTAAAGGACGGCCTGGGTCAAAGGCTCGAACACGCCAGGCGTCCTAAGCTGGTTTCTCGGACGCCATCAGATAATTGACGCCGGAATCTGATGAGATGAAGAACAGGTCTTTCAGCGGGTTATAGCTCACTCCCACCGGTTCCATCAGCTTGAGCCCTTCGGCCTTGAGCGCTTTGCGAACTTCCTGAGGTTTGACGAGCTTGCTGAAGCGGTGGGTGCCGCGTGGCAGCCAGCCGAGCACGTATTCCGCGCCGAAAATGGCGGTGGCGAAGGCGCGCGGCGTGCGGTTGATCGTCCCCACGATCATCATGCCGCCGGGCTTCACCATCTTCGCGCAATCGCGCAGGAAGGTCTCAGGGTTGGCCACATGCTCAACCACTTCGAGATTGAGCACCACGTCAAACTGCTCCGGGCCGCCCTCTTCGAGCAATTGCTCGGCGGTGCCATGACGATAATCGATGGAAAGCCCGTTTTCCTCGGCATGCACGAGCGCGGTCTTGATGTTGGCTTCCGCAGCGTCCACCGCCGTCACGGATGCGCCCAGTCGGGCGATGGGTTCGGAAACCAGTCCGCCGCCACAGCCGATGTCGAGCACCTTGAGGCCCTTGAGCGGTTCTGCGCCGTCAGTATTGAAGTGCCGGCTCAACAGCTCGCGGATATAGGTCAGGCGCGCTGGGTTGAATTTGTGCAAGGGCGCGAATTTGGACTTCGGATCCCACCATTCGCCAGCAATGCGGGAGAATTTCTCGACTTCTTCAGGATCAATCGAGGGCGTGGACAACTGGGTCGGGGCTTCGGCCTGGGCCATGATGGGCTCCTTCGCATCCCGGCGGAGAACAGCAGATGCGCATTTGCGCTGGTTTCGCCGGTTTTGTACCTATTGCGCCGCAATATGGTCTCATCTCCCGCGATTATCGAGCCCGTTGCGCCGCAGAGCGCCGTTCTGCCGCTGATTGCCGTGTGTCTGGAGGATGTTAATGGCTACGCCCCGTCTTGTGCTGAAATTTGGCGGCACCTCCATGGCGAACCCCGAGCGCATTGCGCACTCCGCCTCGATCGTCGCCGTCGAGGCGCGGCAAGGCAAACAAGTGGCCGTCGTGGTGTCCGCCATGGCGGGCGAAACCGATCGCTTGCTCAGCGCGGCAGAAGCGCTGGGCGGCGGGCTGGGCGAGCTTGAGACCGATACGGTTCTGGCGGCGGGCGAGCAGGCGAGCGCGGCGCTGATGGCGCTGGCGTTAAAGCGTGAGGGCTTCAATTCTGAAGCGGTCATGGGCTGGAGCCTGCCCATTCTGGTGGAGGGACCGCCGGGCAGCGCCAAAATCACCGACATACACGGCGAACCGCTGGATGAGATGATGTCAGCCGGGATCATCCCTGTGATCGCCGGCTATCAGGGCCTGAATGCCGAGGGGCGTCTGGCCACCCTGGGGCGAGGCGGCACCGATCTCAGCGCCGCTGCGGTCGCGGCGGCGGTGGGCGCCGAGTGCGACATCTACACCGATGTGGACGGGGTTTTCACTACCGATCCGCGCATCGCGCCCGAAGCGGTCCGGGTGGAACGCATCAGCCATGACGCCATGCTGGAGCTGGCGGCCATGGGCGCGAAAGTGCTGCAGACCCGCTCGGTTGAATACGCCAAGGCGAAGGGCGTCACGTTAAGGGTCAAGTCGAGCTTTTTGCCGGCGGGGACGAGCGCGGGCACCGAAGTCACGCCGGAGTTGGAGATCGCAGAAAAACGCATCGTCTCGGGCGTCGCCTATGTGCGCGATCAGGCGCGACTGTCGCTGCATGGCGGGGAGGGGCCGCAGGCCGCGGAACTCCTGTTCGCGGCGCTTGGGGATGCGGATGTGGATGTGGACATGATCGTGCAGGCGCGCGCCCGGTCAGGCGGTTCGGTTGTTGAGTGCTCGGTGGCGGGGCGGGATCTGCCGCGTGCGCTGGCGGCGGCTGAAAACGCCGCGCGCCCCAACGGGCTGGAGGTGCGTTCAGAAACCGGCCTCGCCAAGGTGTCGGTTGTCGGTACGGGCTTGCGGGGACGGGCGGATGTGGCGCGCACGCTTTATGGCGTGCTGGCCCGTGAAGGCATCGCCGTGCGAATGACGGCGACGAGCGAGATCAAGATTTCCGCGCTTGTGGATGCAGACCTTCTTGAACACGCAGTGCGTGCGCTGCACAGCGCCTACAGGTTGGGGGCGGCGCCGTCGAAGGCTTGACGAACCCCCCTCAAACATTGCCTGTATCCCCCGAAACCGGACTCAAGGCAGGCGGCGCTCCGCCAGCCTCGGACCCAGACAGGATGCCTGACAGATCGCCATGACGCCTCAAAGCCTGTCCACGACCGTGCGCGGCCCTCGCCGTTTGCTCAGCCGTATCCGCGACCTCATGGCGGCCCAGGAGGATGCGCAAAAGCGTCTCGACCGGCTGACCGACATCATCGCGGAAGAGACCGGCGCGGATGTGTGTTCGATCTATCTGATGCGGCCCTCTGGCGCGCTTGAGCTGTCGGCCACCCATGGCCTGGACGCGTCAGCCGTACACCGTGTGCGCTTGCGCGCCGGCGAAGGCCTGGTGGGCGAAGTTGCGCGTCGGGCGCGGCCTTTCGCGGTCGAAGATGCGCCCTCTCATCCCAGTTTCTCGTATAAACCGGAAACCGGCGAGGAGCCGTTCAAGAGCTTTGTGGGCGTGCCGATCCTGCGTGGCGGCCGCCTTGTGGGCGTTCTGACGGCGCAAACGGTGGCGGTGCGTCCGACCACCGAAGAAGAGATCGAAACGCTGCAAACCGTCGCCATGTTGCTGGCGGAGATCGTCACCTCGGGCGAGCTGGTGCAGGCGGAAGGCTTCGCCGAACTGGAAGTCCGGCTGTCCAAGCCCGAACGCTTTCAGGGTCTGGCCCTGTCCTCGGGCGTGGTGCGCGGCGTTGCGGTGAAGCATGAGCCGCATGTGCTTTCCACCCGCCTGGTGGCGGATGACGCGGCGGCGGAAGAGGTGCGCCTGAACGAGGCGATCACACGCTTGCGCCGGTCTGTGGACCAGCTTCTGGATTCGGGCCGCGTCCCCATCGGCACGCCGTCGCGTGAGGTGCTGGAAACCTATCGCATGTTCGCCCACGATCGCGGTTGGCTCAATCAGCTGGGCGAGGCGATCCGGGCGGGCCTGACGGCGGAAGCGGCGGTCGAGCGGGTCCGGAACGAGCATCGTGCGCGTCTGATGAAAGCGCGTGATGCGCATTTCCAGGAACGTCTTCACGACCTTGAAGACCTCGCCAACCGCCTGTTGCGCCATCTGGCGCGCACCGAAGAGACGCAAGAGGACAGCCTGCCCGAGAACGCGATCATCGTGGCGCGATCGGTAGGCCCTGCGGAGCTTCTGGAGTTTGACCGATCGCGCCTGGCCGGCATCGCCGTCGAGGAAGGCTCGGTCACCGGACACGCGGCCATTGTCGCCAAGGCTCTGGGCATCCCCATGGTCGGGCGGCTCGAGGGGGCGCTCGACCGTGTTGAAGAAGGCGACAGCGTCATTCTGGACGGTGAATTCGGCCTTCTGCATGTGCGTCCCAACGAAGAGGTGAGCACCGCCTATGGCGAACGGATCGCCATGCTGGCCGAACGTCAGCGGACGTTCGAACATTTGCGCGATGCGCCCGCGAAGACCGCAGACGGTCAGGCGATGACGCTGGGCATGAATGCGGGTCTTCTGGTTGAAATGAACCGTCTGGAGGATACAGGCGCGTCCGGCGTTGGCCTGTTCCGCACCGAGTTTCAATTCATGGTGGCCGATACGCTGCCGCGGCTCAGCGCACAGATCGAACTCTATAAAGCCGTCTATGACGCTGCGGACGGCAAGCCGGTGGTGTTCCGCACCCTCGATCTGGGCGGCGACAAGGTCACGCCTTTCATCCCCTCCATGCGTGAACCCAACCCGGCCTTGGGCTGGCGGGCGCTGCGCATGGGGCTCGATCGGCCTGCGTTGACCCGATACCAGCTGCGCGCGCTGGTGCGCGCCTCGGGCGGACGCACGCTCAATGTCCTGTTCCCGATGATTTCAGTCGCTGAAGAGCTGGCTGCGGCGCGTGACGTGTTGGAACGGGAGCTCGATCTGGCGCGTCGGCACGGACATGACGCCCCTGATGAGCTGCGTGTCGGGCTGATGCTGGAGACGCCAGCTGTGGCGTTTGCGCCGGACGCCTGCCTGGAGCTGGCGGATTTCGTGTCGGTCGGCGCCAATGATCTGATGCAGTATTTCTTTGCGGCGGATCGTCAAAATCCGCGCGTTTCAGACAGGTATGATCCGATCAGCGCGCCAGCGTTACGGTTATTTAAGGATGTTCGGCAAGCGTGTGACGCTTACGGCAAACCTGTGAATGTCTGTGGTGAGCTAGCGGGCCAGCCGTTCGAGGCATGCGTTCTGGCGGCGCTGGGATATCGCAGCCTGTCCATGGCGGCGGGATCTATTGGACCGGTCAAGCAGGCGTTGGCGGGATGTGATCTGAGCCTTTTGACGCCTTGGCTGGACGATGAAATTCAGCAGGGCGCGAAAATCGGGGCTCCGTCATTGCGGGATCGGATGCTCCAAGCTGGAAAAGAAATCGGTTTGCCGCGAGAAGTTGTTGATAAAAACTAAAGCATTTGGTTGAATAGTCTTGAGTGAGGCTGGGGCGCCACACTTATGAGGGGAGCGTCCACTGTGACGCAGGAAATGGCGAACGCGAAGATGCGCGATTACGAACCGACGTCAGATGATTCAGGCTATGTGCCTGTTGACGCAGTGTTCAGCGCTCCAGCGCCGGCGCTGG
Source organism: Oceanicaulis alexandrii DSM 11625 (assembly GCF_000420265.1). Taxonomy (NCBI): domain Bacteria; kingdom Pseudomonadati; phylum Pseudomonadota; class Alphaproteobacteria; order Maricaulales; family Maricaulaceae; genus Oceanicaulis; species Oceanicaulis alexandrii. The sequence goes on along the minus strand of NZ_ATUP01000001.1, from coordinate 900,374 downwards.
AAGGCGTCAGTCTGGGCGAACGCCTGCGGCTGAGCCGTACGCATGCCGGTCTGACCCTCGACAGCGCTTCCGCCCGCACCCGCATCAAGCGAGATTATCTGGACGCTCTTGAGGCGATGGATTCCCGTGGCTTGCCCTCGAAAGCCTATGCTGTGGGCTATCTGCGGACCTATGCGGCTTTTCTCGGGCTGGACGTGGCTGACTGCGTCCGCCAGTTCAAAGAAGAAGTGGATTGTGACGCGGGCCGCGGCGAGCCGACCGCGCCTCAGGAACGTCGTGAAATCAAGCTGCCGCGCGGCCTGGTTGGCGCAGTGCTTATTCTGGGCGGCGTGATTGTCGCTGCGGGCTGGTACGGTAATTACGTGACCCGCGCAGAAGCCTTTGCAGGCGCTGCCGCGCCCATGGACGCGCTGATGCGCGCTGAAACCCCGCTTGTGGAGCTGGAAAGCTCCGGCGCGCCGACCCGCGCCGCAATCTGGTCAGGCCTGCCTGACGCCCATGCGGGCAATACGTTGGTTCTTGAAGCGGGCGGCCGGGTGGATATCGAAGTCCGTGACGCATCGGGCCGTATCCTCGCCGCGCGTGAGCTTGAGCCGGGCGAGCTGTATCGGGCGCCGGACGAGCCGGGTTTGACCATTTCGACCAATGACGCCGGCGCGGTTCTGGTGCGCGCTGCGGGGCGTCCCATGGGGCCGCTGGGCGAGCCGGGGCAGGCCGTGGACAATATCTCCGCCGCAGAGTTTGTGCTCACGGCGCTGCGCGAAGCCGACGCGGGCTAGCTGCGGTCGGCGCACCGCCATTGGATTGCAGGGCTCGCGTAACCGTTCCTCACAGCCTATATCACCTGTCAGACTGAAATCCTGCTCGAAGGCGAGGCGGCGATCATGGCGGTTGAAGATCACACCAAAGTCCGGCCCTGGCGGATGATTGACCGGCGTACGAGCCGGCAAATTCATGTGGGCGATGTGGCTGTAGGCGGCGACGCGCCGATCTCGGTCCAGTCCATGACCAATACGCTAACCTCGGACGCCAACGCGACGATCAATCAGATCCGGGCGCTGGAAGAGGCGGGCGCGGACATCGTGCGCGTGTCCTGCCCGGATACGGACTCCACCGCCGCCTTCAAGACCATCGCCAAGGCCGCGAAAGTCCCGCTCGTCGCGGACATTCATTTCCACTACAAGCGCGGCATTGAAGCCGCCGAGGCGGGGGCCGCCTGCCTGCGGATCAATCCGGGCAATATCGGGTCGATGGACCGGGTGCGCGATGTGGTTCAGGCCGCCCGTGACAATGGCTGCTCTATCCGTATCGGCGTGAACGCCGGCTCGCTGGAGCGCGAGCTTTTAGAGAAGTATGGTGAACCTTGCCCGGACGCGATGGTGGAGAGCGCGCTCAATCATGCGCGCATTCTCGAAGACCTTGATTTCCGCGAATACAAGATTTCGGTGAAGGCGTCAGACGTCTTCCTGACCGTGGCGGCCTATCAGGCGCTGGCGGAAGCCACCGACGCGCCCTTGCACTTGGGCGTCACGGAAGCGGGCGGCTTGCGTACGGGCGGCGTGAAAAGCTCGATCGGCATGGGCTCTTTGCTCTGGGCCGGGATCGGCGACACCATTCGAGTCTCCCTGTCCGCCGATCCGGTCGAAGAGATCAAGGTCGGCTATGACATCCTCAAATCTCTGGGTTTGCGCACCCGCGGCGTGAACATCATCGCCTGCCCAAGCTGTGCGCGGCAGGGCTTTGACGTCATCAAGACCGTCGAGGCGTTGGAGCACCGGCTTGAGCATGTTTCCGAGCCGATCTCGCTCTCCATTATCGGCTGCGTGGTGAACGGGCCGGGCGAAGCCGCCTATACGGACCTGGGGTTCACTGGCGGCGGCAAGGGGTCAGGCATGCTCTATTTCGCCGGTCAGGCGGATGAGAAGGTCTCCAACGAGACCATGATCGAGCGCATTGTCGAAGCGGTCGAGGACAAGGCCGCCAAAATGAAAGCCGAGCGCGAGGCGTCCGAAGCGGCGGCGGAGTAGGCATACGCCGCCGAGGCAGTGGCGTCGCGGCTGCCCAGCTCGATTCCGCTTCAATGTCTTGGACGGCCACCGCACCTTGAGTGCTGAGAACCGGTCTAATCGATATCGCGCGTAGGCGGTGCGCCATACAGGCAGCTTGGCTCAGATGCGCCGGGATCGCGTGCGCCCAGGACGTCCAGCTGGTTAAGAACGCCGGTCACCGCACTGAGCTGACTCTCCACGGTGCCCGCGATGGCGCGGTGGTAGTTGGCCAGATTCATTAACAGGTCACGCACGCCGGGCGCGTCGGCCATCGCTGCGTCATCAAACCCGATAACCGTATAGAACTCACCGGAGTTTGCGGTGCGAGCCCGTTCGAGATAGGCGTCGAAACGCGCGGCGCCGATGATCATTGCATTGATCTGTTCGACGGCGGCGACGTTGACGCTGGCTGTGCTTTGCGCCTGCAAGATCCGGCCGCGCAAGGTGTCGTCCCTGATAGTTTCGACCAGATCGCCCAGAACAAGCGCTTGCAGATTGCCCTCCAGGGGCAGGCCGGGTTGAACCGCGTGCGCCAGGGTCAGGGCATAGTACGCACGGGCTTGCTCCTCGGCGCTCAGCTCCGTCCCGCCGATGGCGGTGATGACATGATCCAGGCCCCGCGCGATCTCACCTTCGGTTTCGATCCGGCAGATCAACAGGCTTTGATAGATCGAAAAGTCTGTCGCCATGCCTGTCAGATAGCTGGTCTCGCGCGCCTCAAGCCGCGCCCGGTCATAGCCTTGTGTCAGCTGGAAGCCGACCGCAACGCCAATCACGACGATGACAAACTCCACGCAAACAGCGAACCAGTTGTGTTCGCGGATGTTGCGGTTGAGGCGGCTTAATAAGGTCATGGGCGACAGTTTAGCGCGGCCCCGACTGGGCTGCCAGCAGGAGCGTCTATCGCGCCAACATGACCGCTAGGAAGTTTGACCTGCCGTCGCGTGCGCCGCTTTCCATGAAGCCGAATATGCGCTTAGCTCTATCCCGAGCCGCCACAAGAGCGGCCTTCAAGGGGAGTTCCAAGATGTTTCAATCCATGATGACGCCGGTTCTGATGCTGGCGAGCTGGACGATGGTGATGTGGTTGTGGATGTACGCCACCCGCATTCCGGCGATGCAGAAGGCCGGGATCAAACCCGCCGAGCTGAAAGAAAAGTCCCAGCTCGACGTGCTGCCTCGCTCGGTGCGGCAGGTCGCGGACAATTACAATCACCTGCATGAGCAGCCGGTCATCTTCTACGCGCTTCTCACCTACAGTCATCTGGTCGGCGTGGCGGATCCGCTGAATGTGGGGCTGGCCTGGGCCTATGTGATCCTGCGCGTTGCGCACAGCATCTTCCAGGCGACGATCAATTTCATCCCGGTCCGGTTCGCACTCTTCGCCTTGTCGAGCGTGGTTCTGATCGTGATCGCGGTGCGCAATCTGCTGGCGTTGATGGTTTAGTCCGGCGGCCGGGCGTTCTCGGGCGTCCGGCCGACCGCCTCGGCGAACAGGCGCGTGATTTCTGGTTCTACGCTCGAGAAATCACTGAATTCATCGGTTTCGGTATTGATGTTCACCGCTACGGCGATGCCCAGCTCAGGGTAGAGGATCAGCCAGCTCATCGCGCCGCGGCTGACCCCGCCATGATGGACGATCCGGACCGGCGCATCCTCGCCAAAGCGGGAGACGCTTTGCGGGTTTACCCGCCAGCCGAGCGCATAGCCCTCTTCATTCACCTCGCCTGAATTGAGGCGCATCGGCGCCCAGAACCGCTCGCGCGTGGCTTCGGAAATATAGTCGTCATCGAGCCAGGCGCTGGCGACCTGCACCAGATCAACCGAACGCGCATAGAGCCCGCCGCTGGGCCAGCGCTGGCTGACATTCACCGCGCCGCGGGGGCGAATCTGCCCGTTGCCGCGAGACTGGTAGAATTGCGCCACATGCTCCGGTGTCGGCCCCGCATTGGCGCGAATGGGCGTGGCGAGATCGAGGGGCGTGCGGATCTCGCGGTCCAGCAAGCTGGCATAGTCTTCACCCGTGGCGCGCTCGGCCATGACCGCCGCCAGCACAACATCGAATGAGGTATAGTAATAGGCCTCGCCCGGCTCAGACAGCAGGCGGGCGTCATCCACCAGCTCCAGGCTGTCTTCCACCTGGTCATACTGACGCTTCATGCGCAGAGTTTCATAGGCGTCCGGCCAGTCAGAATTGTTCTCGTATCCGGGAAAGCCCGCGGTATGGGATAAAAGCTGGTCGAGTTCGATCTCCAGCCAGTCTTCATTGGGCGCATCGGGGACGTGTGCGCCGACCGTATCGTCAGGAACAAGGACGCCCTGATCGACCAGCCGGGCGATGACGGTCGCAGTCATGGCTTTCGAGGTGGAGCCGATGCGAAACAGGGTGTCCGGCGATGCGGGAGTGTCGGCGTCAAGATTCGCCCAGCCCGCGCCCGCCGCCCAGACCAGCTCGCCATCGACCGCGACGGCCGCAGTCACGCCAGGGACACCGAATTCACCGCGCATGGCTTCCAGTACGGCGGCGGCGTCTTCGCCGGCTTGCACGAACCGCTCATCATAGGCTTCGAAAGTCAGTGGAGCGGTCTCGGGCAGGGCTTTCCAGCCCCACTGGGTGCTGAAAAAGGTCCAGACCCCTGCGATCACGACGAGGCCCAAGACCAGCTTCAAGACGAGTTTGAGTGATGACGGCATGTCTGTCCCCCGTGAAGTCCCTTGCTGCAGGGCCAGTCTTGCCTGTAGGGCCTGACCCGGCGATGAACAGGGGCATATACGACATTAGGGGCGAGACATGATCACCATTTTCGGACTCAAAAACTGCGATACCTGCAAGAAGGCTGTGAAAGCCCTGCAGGCGAACACCGTCGCGCATGAGTTTGTGGATATCCGCACTGAAGCGGATCTTGCCGATCGCGTCCCGGTCTGGCTTGAGGCGGTGGGTTCAAAGGCGTTGATCAATACCCGGTCCACAACCTGGCGCGGCCTTGACGAGGCTCAGCGCGGACGCGCCGAGACTGATCCGGCGGCGCTTCTGGTCGAGAATCCGACCCTGATCAAACGCCCGGTCATCGAAGCTGGCAGTGCGGTGACGGTTGGATGGTCTGATGTGATCGAGCAGGGGCTGACGTCACGCTGACGCCAGCCCGCACAGGCTCGGTCTTTAGAGCTGAGTGATGCAGCTTATGAGCGCCACCACGCCGCCGCGGGCGTCATTGACGGTGGATTCAAGCCGCAGATCCTTCTCGGTCCGGGCGATATGAACCTTGCGTGCATTGTACATGTCCCGGAACAGGGCATCCATGTCGCTCGGAGCCTTGTCCAGCGTCTTGATGTTGGTGCCGTTGTCGTTGGTATAGGGGACCGCAAACTGAAGCGCGATCCTGAGATCAGACTTTTCCTTGGACGAAAAGACCATCACGCCCTCTGACCCGCGGAACCCGAAATTGCGGTCCGCGAAAAAGACGCCGGCGCACACTGAATTGTCCGGATCGCCCGGCGCGAAGAAGAAGCGCGACTTGAGCTGGACTTTGGGAGAATCCAGGTTTCCGGTCTCATTGTCCTGCATGAACGACTTCATCTCGCCATGGGCCATGTAGAGATCAGAGCCTTCATCGCCGTCCAGCCCTTTGCGCCAGTTGTTGACGACGAAATTCTGGTCGGTGTTGTTCAGAACAATGCCCAGGATCTTCTTCGGGTTCTCAAGCAGCAGGTACAGCAGGAAAGCGACCAGAATAATCACAACGGTCGCGATGGCTGTTTTCATCCCCAGTGATGTCACGCCGATCTTCACCGCACTGAGAAGCGCAGAGCCGGCGCGCAGAGCCTTGATCGTGTAGAACGCCATGGGCACGCCCACCGAGACCAGGCCGCCCGAGACGATTTCAATGGCCAGAGCGCCTTCGCTTTTGGCCGCCGACATGTTCTCGAACCGCTTGGTCAGCGTGAAGACATAGTCATAAAGATCCTGGCCGCGATATGTGGCGATGACTTCGGCGTTGTGTTCGGAGACGATGTAATTGGGTTCAATCTCGACGGCGTCGCCTTTGGCTTTCAGCAGTTCTTCAAATTCGGGCGCCAGCGTCGACGGCTCTTCATTGCTGTCTTCCTCGGCGCGCGAAATGTGTTCCACTGCCGCTTCAATCAACATGGCTTGAGCCATGCGACGTCGTTCGGGGAGGCTGAGCGCCGGGTTGGTCAAGACCAGGTCAAGCCTGATCCCGTATCGGGCGTTCAGGCGCTCTATGACCTGCATGGCGAGTTCGGCCGGTTGCAGGCCCTCATGGGTTTCGATTTTCATAACAATGCTCCCTGTGCGCGTATTATACGCTATCAGGAGTCGTATAGGCTTGGGGCGCACTTAACAATTAATAAGCGAAAAAATCCCCTAAAAGGGGAATTTTATTGTGTCGGCAGTTCGTGATGTCGGCTATGCGTACAAAAGACTTTCCGCGCCCTGATCACGGCGCTAAATCACTAGATATGAAAAAATCAATCTGTGTGTATTGCGGCTCCAATCCGGGCGCCGCACCCGAATACGCCCAGGCCGCGCAAGCGGTGGGCGTGAAACTGGCTCAAAACGACATTCGTCTGGTCTATGGCGGCGGTCAGGTGGGGCTGATGGGCCTTGTGGCGGACGCCTGCATTGATGCGGGCGGCCAGGTCTATGGGGTCATTCCCGACTTCCTGCATCAAAAAGAAATCGCTCATCCGCGCGTGCAGGACATGCATATCGTTCCCTCCATGCACGAGCGAAAGCTGAAGATGGCGGACGCGTCTGACGCCTTCATCGCCATGCCCGGCGGTATTGGCACCATGGAGGAATTGTTCGAGGTCTGGACCTGGTCACAACTGGGACGCCACGAAAAGCCGGTCGGCGTGCTCAATGTGAACGGCTATTATGACAAGCTGCTCGAGTTTATCGATCACATGACCGGGGAAGGCTTTTTGCTGGACAAGCATCGCGCCATGCTGATGCGCGGTGAAAGCATTGAAGAGCTGCTTGAGCAATTTGAAGCCTTCGAACATCCCGGCATGATCGCCACGCTGGCGGCGGGGCAGGTCTAGGTCCTGTCGACTGAACAGCCCCTCACCCTTTCCAAATCCTCTTGCCGGGCGTAACTGATCAAGCATGAGTATTCAGGACGCAAAACTGGACCAGGTCATTGACCGGTTCGATCAGGTCGAGGCGCGTTTGGGCGCCGCCGCTGATCCAGAAGAGATCGTTTCGCTTTCCAAAGAGCACGCCGAACTCAAAACGGTGGCCGAGAAGGCGCGCGAGTTGAAAACCGCGCGCGACAGCCTGGCGGAAGCCGAAGCGATCATCGAGGACGGCTCGGACAGGGATATGGTCGAGCTGGCCGAAGAAGAGCGTCAGGATCTCAGAAAGCGCCTGCCTGCGCTGGAGCGGGATTTGCAGCTTCTGCTGATCCCCAAGGATCGCGATGACGACGCCTCGATCATGATCGAGATCCGCGCCGGCACCGGCGGCGATGAGGCGGCGCTGTTCGCCGGCGATCTGTTCCGAATGTACGAGCGCTATGCCTCCAACCAGGGCTGGAAGGTCGAAGTGGTTGAAGCCAGCGAGGCGGAAGTCGGCGGCTACAAGGAAATCATCGCCTCGGTGAAGGGCAAGGGCGTCTTCGGCAAGATGAAGTTTGAATCCGGCGTCCATCGGGTTCAGCGCGTCCCGGTCACCGAATCCGGCGGCCGGATTCATACCTCCGCCGCGACGGTCGCCGTGCTGCCCGAGCCTGAAAATGTCGAGATCGAGATCAAGGACGAAGATCTGCGCATCGACACCATGCGGGCCTCCGGCGCGGGCGGTCAGCACGTGAACAAAACCGAATCTGCGGTGCGCATGACGCACATCCCAACAGGCATCGTCGTGGTCAGCTCTGAGAAATCCCAGCACCAGAACCGCGCCATCGCCATGCAGGTGCTCAAGACTCGCCTGTATGAAAAAGAGCGCCGCGAGAAGGACGAGGCCCGCGCCGCAGAGCGCAAGGGCCAGGTGGGGTCGGGCGACCGGTCCGAACGCATTCGCACCTATAATTTCCCGCAAGGCCGTGTGAGCGATCACCGTATCAATCTGACGCTCTACAAGCTCGACGAGATCCTGTCCGGCGACGCGCTGGACGAAGTGATCGACGCGCTGCTTGCAGAAGATCAGGCCGCTAAACTCGCGGCGATGGAAGACGCTTGAGCGAGGTGACCCGGGCTGCGCATTTGCGCGCCGCCGCTGAGCGGTTAGGCGCGGCGGGGCTGGATGATGCGGCGGATGAAGCGCGGCGATTGCTGCTTGCGGCCAGCGATCTGAGCCCGGCGCGACTGCTCACCGAGATGACGCAGCCCATGCCGGCTGAAGAGCGCGCGCAGTTTGACGCGTTGGTATCGCGCCGCGAACAGCGCGAACCGTTGTCGCATATCCTCGGCACGCAGCCCTTCTGGACGCTCGAGCTGAAAGTCACCCGCGACGTGCTGACCCCGCGTGCGGACACCGAGACCGTGATCGAGGCGGCGCTCGCCGCTTTTCCGGATCGGTCGGCGCCCTTGCGGATTCTGGACATTGCGACGGGGTCGGGCGCGATCATTCTGGCTTTGTTGAGCGAATTTCCGAACGCCTCGGGTTTGGCCACCGATCTCAGCGAAGCGGCGCTCAAGGTCGCGGCGGAGAATGCCGTGCGCACGCAATTGACTGACCGTGTACGTTTTCAAACAGGCAATTGGGCGGATGGCGTATCGGACGCTTTTGATCTGGTGGTGTCAAACCCGCCCTATATCGCGACCGATGTGCTTGAGACACTGGAGCCGGAAGTCCGGGTTTTCGAGCCTCGGTTAGCGCTTGACGGCGGCGTGACCGGATTCGGTCCATATCCGAATCTGTTCGCCGAGGCCGCGCGATTATTGAAGCCTGGCGGGTTGGCTTTGTTCGAGATCGGGTACGATCAAGGGGCCATGGCGCTGCAGGCGGCGCGTGAAGCCGGCGCTCAAGAGGTCTGCATCTTGAAGGATTTGGCCGGCAATGACCGGGTTGTCAGCCTGAACTTTCCACTCTGAGCGCATGTGCGTGCAGAAAAGTGTTGGAATCTGCCTGCACCTGCGTCTAGGGTGCGGACAAGTCCAGCGGGTGATGCATGTCGGGGCAGGGGCTGTCCTGACGCGATTACCGAGCGCCCCGCTGACCGATCGGCCCACACGCTATCGAGTTCGGACGCAATCTTGGTTGCGCTCGCGCCGATAGACGCGAATTTCGCGGTGTCGTGTCGGCCTCAATGGTATCAACAACCCGAAAAGAGATCAGGTTCTTGAACATGAAGCGTCAACGCGGACGAGGGCGAAAGCCCGGATCGCCCAGCAACCGCTCATATGAGAGCAATGGGCCGGACGTAAAAGTTCGGGGCGCCCCCTCTCATATCTACGACAAATACATGCAGCTCGCCCGCGACGCCTCGTCCGCCGGGGATCGGGTGATGGCTGAAAACTATTACCAGCACGCCGAGCATTATCTGCGGATCGTTCAGGCCAACCAGCCCAAGCGCGATGAGCGTGAGGATAATAACGGCAACCAGGACGATGCTGACGGCGCTGACGATGCGGCCGAGACGCAGAACGAAACCGGCTCTGACAATTCAGGTGCGGCGCAGAGCGAAGAGTCGCCACGTCAGCGCCGTCCGCGCGGTCGTCGTCGCCGGGACGAACCGACCGGCAGTGATGACCCGCTGCAGGTGGTTGACCCTGAGAGCGCGGGCGCTTCGTCTGCAACGCCGTCTGAAGAGGGCGACAGCCAGCCTTCGACCGAAGAGAAGCCGAAAAAGCGCACGCGCACCCGCCGCCCGAAAGCGGATGTGGACGCCCAGAAAGCTCTGGACGCGGCTGACGGCGAGGGTGAGAAACGCTCATCCAAGGACGCCGGAGAGGCTGCCTGAACCCTTGGGGTTTGACGCACGAAAAAAGGCTGGAGCATTGCTCCAGCCTTTTTTGTGTTCAGGATGGCCCAACTGATCAGCCGCGGCGGCCCAGCCGGCGCAGGCGGCGCCAGAACCGGCGTCGCTCGGGGCGAGGTTGGGGTTTCAGGTTCTGCACGAACTCTTCCGCGCATGACCGCCAGGAGTATTTCTCGGCGTAGGCGCGGCAGTCTTCGCGCTTCATCTCCAGCGCCTCAAGGCATGCGGTTTTCAGATCGTCATTGACTGAGCCCGCCTTGGAGCCAGGGATGATGTCCTTGGGCCCGTTCGCCACATAGGCGGCGACCGGGGTGCCGGTCGCCATGGATTCCAGAATCACCAGTCCGAAGGTATCGGTGAAGCTGGGGAAGACCATGACGTCGGCGTCTGCAAAGTGACGCGCCAGTTCGTCGCCGGACTTGTTGCCGGTGAAGACGACTTCGGGATATTTTTTCTTCAGTTCTTCAAGCTGCGGGCCGGGACCGACGATGACCTTTGTGCCGGGCAGGTCGAGGTCGAGGAAGGATTCGATGTTCTTCTCGACGGCCACGCGGCCGATATAGACGAAGATCGGACCCTGAAGTCCTTCATAGACGCTTTCCCCGCCCATATGGCGCTTGTCAGGGTGGAAGAGTTCAGTGTCCACGCCCCGCGCCCAGGGGGTGATGTTGTTGAAGCCGCGCTCGGTCAGCATGTCGCGCATGGACGGGGTGGCGACCATCAGCCGGTTACCCGAATTGTGGAAGCGCCGCATGAACCAATAGCCTGCCGAGATCGGAATGAACGGCAGGCGCGCATTCACATATTCGGGGAACTTGGTGTGATAGCTCGTGGTGAAGGGCAGCTTCCACTTCAGACAGATCGCCCGTGCGGCCTGGCCCAGCGAGCCTTCGGTGGCGATGTGAATCGCCTCGGGCTCGAACGCCTTGAACCGGGCTTCCAGGTCCTTGCGCGCGCCGACCGCCATCTTGATTTCGGGGTAGGTCGGCAGGGGGAAGGTCTTGAAGCCGAGGCCGGGGTGAATCACCTCCACCTCATGGCCCATGGCGCGGCACTCTTCCACGGTGCGTGAAAGCGTCCGCACGACGCCGTTGACCTGAGGCTCCCACGCATCGGTGACGAGCAGTATGCGCAGCGGAGCGCTTTCCTCCATGGGATGGATCTCCAGAACCATGTGACTCTTCGCGCCGGTTTAGCGTGTTTTACCCGTTTGTCGAAGTCCTGTCGGCGCCAGACGCTCTTGCTCGGGGCCTTTCAGCCGATCTTCCGGATGTGTCGTGGAACGATGATTGCGTTCGGTCGTTGGTGATGTGAGCAAGCTTTGTCTGCGTTCGCGCAACGCAGCGCAGGCGAGGGATGAAATCTTCAAAGAAGGACGTGTCAGCAGGAGGCGCCCGGTCAAAAAGTCAGACTTTGCAGATTTCGCGCGGAAAACCGGATGTAATTCCTTTGTATATACGTTGAGATAAATAGATTTATCAAACTATACAAAGACTTGCGAATTGATTGAAATAGAAAATTTCGATTGGGAAATGTGGCGCATTCAGGATTGCTGCCATTAAAATCTGCGGTGAAGTAAAGCTGAGACTTCAGGGTTGAAGGGTGTTCTGTAGTCGATATTACTGAAATCAACTTACATGTTTTCAGCTCAAAATAAATTCTATTCAGTCATGCTGCAATGCGGTGCTGTGCGGACTTATACTGATTTCGTATAGCGGGGCTTGAATTCTATGGCCTGAGCAAGCATTGTCATTTTCGACAGGGCCGGATGCGCCGGCCGCTCTGGGTTCGAGAGGCTTTCGACCATGCGCGATTGGACAGATGTAAACATCGATTGGGATGTTCTGGACGGCGAGAAATTCGCTGATGAACGTCAGGCGGCCCGCCTGCTGGACGACGCGGTGGGCCTCAGCCCGCAAGCGCGCCAGGCGGCGAGCGACGAGGCGGTCGATCTGGTCGAGCGCGCCCGCGCCACCCGTCATGGCGGCGGGTTGATGGAAAGCTTCCTGCAAGAATTTGGTCTCAGCAATAAAGAAGGCCTGGCGCTGATGTGCCTGGCCGAAGCCCTGTTGCGCGTGCCTGACGCCGAGACCGCTGACGCTTTGATCGCCGAAAAGATCGGATCAGGGGCCTGGGTCGAACACGCCTGGAAGTCCGATAACTGGCTGGTCAACGCCTCCACGCTGGGTCTGATGATGACCGGCTCCATCCTGAAGGTGGACAAGGGCGCTCAGAAAAACCCCGGCGAGTACTTCAAGCAAATGGCCAGCCGGCTCGGAGAGCCGGTCATCCGCACCGCCACGCGTCGCGCTATGGGCATTCTGGGAGAGCAGTTTGTACTCGGCCGCAATATCGAGGGCGCGATCAAACGCGGTCGAAACTGGAAAACTTACGGGTCGATCAAGCCGCTCTTCAGCTTTGACATGCTGGGTGAAGGTGCGCGCACCGATGCTGACGCCCAGCGTTATCTGCAGAAATACCGTGAAGCCATCAAGGTCGTCGCCGCCAAGCGTCAGACCGGCGGCGTGGAGGATGTGGATGGTGTGAGCGTCAAGTTGACGGCGCTGCACCCGCGGTATCAGGCGGTCAAGCAAGACCAGGTGATGGACGAGCTCTATCCGCGCGCGCTGGAGCTGGCGCAAGCGGCGAAAGCCGCTGATCTGGGCTTCAGCCTGGACGCGGAAGAGAGTGATCGTCTGGTCATTCAGCTGAAGATATTCGACCGGCTGGCGCGCGATCCGTCCCTGGCGGGCTGGGATGGCCTCGGCATTGTGATCCAGGCCTATCAAAAGCGCGCCTCCGCAGTGCTGCAGAAGCTGATCGAGCTCGGCCAGGATTGCGGGCGCCGTTTCATGGTGCGTCTGGTGAAAGGCGCCTATTGGGATACCGAGATCAAATTCGCCCAGATGAACGGTCAGCCCGATTTTCCGGTCTGGACCACCAAGCCGGCGACCGATCTCAACTATCTGGCCTGTGCGCGTCTGATGTTGGCGGCGCCGGACGCCATCTTCTCGCAATTCGCCACGCATAACGCTCACACCCTGTGCGCGGTGCGTCAGATTGCAGCCGAGACTGGCAACCCACCTTATGAGTTCCAGCGTCTGCACGGCATGGGCGAGCCGCTTTACGCTGCCGCCGCCCAAGCGTTCCCTGATTTGGGCAATGTGCGCGTCTATGCGCCAGTAGGCAGTCATGAAGACCTGTTGCCGTATCTGGTGCGGCGCCTTCTGGAAAACGGGGCGAACACCTCGTTCGTCAACGCGTTCCTGGATGAAGACGTGCCTGCAGCGGATGTGGCCGGCGGCCCGTTCAAGGCGGCTCCGACTCTGGACCGGCACCCGTTCATCTCCATTCCGCCCAAGCTCTATGGTCCGGCGCGCTTGAACTCCAAGGGCATGGATCTGACGCAGTCGGCGGTGCGGGACCGCTTGGCGGACGCTCAGGAGGCGTTTGACGCCGATGCGCCCTATCCGTGTGGGCCGATCATCAATGGCCAGGCGCTGACCGATTGGGGCGCGCCGATGACGAGCCCGGCCGATGAGAGCTTTCAGGTCGCGACCTTGCATGAATCCACGGAAGAGGATGTGGAGCGCGCGTATAAGGCCGCGCGTGAGGCCCAACCGGGCTGGAACGCCAGGGGCGGACCAGCGCGCGCGACAATCCTGCGCGATATGGCTGATGCGCTGGAAGCGAATACGGATCGCCTGCTCGCCCTGATGGCGCGGGAAACCGGCAAGACCTTGCTGGACGGCGTCGCGGAAGTGCGCGAAGCCGTAGACTTCCTGCGTTACTACGCTGTCGAGGCGGAGACCAAGTTCGGTGAGCCTGTGCGCATGCCGGGTCCGGCGGGCGAGACCAACCATCTGGGCCTGGGCGGTCGCGGCGTCTTTGTCTGCATCAGTCCGTGGAATTTCCCGCTGGCGATCTTCACCGGTCAGGTGGCGGCGGCTCTGGCGGCGGGCAATAGCGTGCTGGCCAAACCTGCCGAGCAAAGCCCGCTGATCGCGTTTGAAGCGGTCAAACTCTATCTCGAGGCGGGCTTGCCGGAAGGCGTGCTGCATCTGATTCCCGGCGACGGCAAGATCGGCGCGGCGCTGACCGGACTGCCGGGTGTGGATGGCGTGGCCTTCACCGGCTCTACCGATGTGGCGCGCATCATCAACCGGACGCTGGCGGCCAAGGACGGCCCGATCGTGCCGCTGATCGCCGAGACGGGCGGCCTCAACGGTCTGTTCGTTGATACGTCAGCCTTGCACGAACAGGTGATCGACGATGCGATTCTTTCCGCTTTCGGGTCTGCCGGGCAGCGCTGCTCGGCGCTGCGCCTGTTGCTGATCCCTGACGAGATCGGCGATCTTCTGATCGAGGGTCTGAAGGGCGCGATGGATATGCTCAAACTGGGCGATCCGGCGGATCCGGCCACGGATATCGGCCCGGTGATCGATGCGGACGCCTATTCCATGCTCGAAAGCCATGTGGAGCGCATGGCGTCAGAGGCGACGGTGCTGCACCGCGCGCCGCTGAGTAGTGAGCTGGCGGCCAAGGGGCGATTCTTCTCTCCGGCTCTGGTCGAAATCAGCTCCATGGATCAGCTGACGGATGAGAAGTTCGGACCGATCATGCATGTGCTGCGCTACAAGCGGTCAGAGCTTGAGGCCGTGGCGCGTCAGCTCGCTGACAAGGGCTATGGGCTGACCCTGGGCGTGCACAGCCGACTGGATCGATTCGCCGAGCGCGTGCGCGCGATCGTTCCGGCGGGCAATTGCTATGTGAATCGCAACATCACCGGTGCGGTGGTGGGCGTGCAGCCTTTCGGCGGCGAAGGCCTGTCGGGCACCGGACCCAAGGCGGGCGGCCCTCACTATATCTACCGGTTCGCATCCGAGCATACGGTCACCATTAACGTGGCGGCGCAGGGCGGGGACCCCGAACTTCTGTCCTTGGGTTAACCCGACCCCCAATAGGGGCATCGGCGCTCTCGCCAGATATCCACAAGAAACCGCATTTATCCCCGGGCCCGGACTCCTTAACGAGTCCGGGCCCGGAGCGTTTTCTGGTAGGACTTTGTTTACTAAAAAAGCGGCTTGGGGCCGGTTTGACCCGTTGACGGTCTGACCCGACCCAAGCACTATATGTTGCGGTTTCCGGGGGAAGCCGCACACCATGTATAGGTTTTTCTTAAGCAGCGCGCGGGAAAACGGCCTCTCGCAGGTCAGATGTGCGATGCTGAAATGGAGCGGGTAGAGATGACGCCTTTCGACCAAGCCCACGCTACCGGAGCTCGTGCACAGGAATCCGCTTCCAGCCTGCGCGGCAAGCCCAAAGCTGTCCAGCTCCGACTGGTTGATAAGGTTAAGATCGACCCCTCGCGCGATGCGCTTCTGACCGATTTCGGCAAGAAGACTCTGGTCGACCGTTACCTGCTGCCCGGCGAATCCTACCAGGACATGTTTGCGCGCGTTTCGACGGCTTACGCCGACGATCTCGAACATGCGCAGCGCCTTTATGATTACATGTCCAATCTGTGGTTCATGCCGGCGACGCCGGTGCTGTCCAATGGCGGCGCGGATCGCGGCCTGCCCATTTCCTGCTTCCTGAACTCGGTGGACGATTCGCTGGGCGATATCGTGTCGACCTGGACCGAGAATGTCTGGCTCGCTTCCAATGGCGGCGGCATCGGCACCTATTGGGGCAGCGTGCGCTCGATCGGCGAGAAGGTCGGTCAGAACGGCCAGACGTCCGGCATCATTCCTTTCATCCGTGTGATGGATTCGCTGACGCTCGCCATCTCCCAGGGCTCGCTGCGCCGTGGTTCGGCGGCGGTGTATCTGGACATCCACCACCCGGAAATCGAGGAATTCCTCGAAATCCGCAAACCCTCGGGCGACTTCAACCGCAAGAGTCTCAACCTTCACCATGGCCTCAACGTGTCTGACGCGTTCATGGAGGCCGTCGCCAAGGATGAGGACTTCGAGCTGATCTCCCCGCGGTCCGGCGAGGTGGTGAAAACCGTCAACGCTCGCAAGCTGTGGCAGAAGATCCTGGAAGTCCGCCTGCAGACCGGCGAGCCGTACATCCTGTTCTCCGACACCGTGAACAACAACATGCCCGCCCACCAGCGCAAGCTGGGTCTGAAGGTGCGCCAGTCCAACCTGTGTTCGGAAATCACCCTGCCGACCGGCGTGGACCACCTGGGCAATGACCGCACGGCCGTGTGCTGCCTGTCCTCTCTGAACGCCGAGAAATTCCTCGAGTGGAAAGACGATCCGCGTTTCCTCGAAGATATCTTCCGTTTCCTCGACAATATCTTGCAGGACTTCATCGAGCGTGCGCCTGATGAGATGGAGCGCGCGAAGTACTCCGCCGCGCGTGAACGCTCCGTCGGTCTGGGGCTGATGGGCTTCCACTCCTTCCTGCAGCGTTTGAACGTGCCGTTTGAATCCGCCATGGCCCAGTCCTGGAACAAGCGCATGTTCCAGCATATCCGCCAGGGCGCGGACAAAGCCTCGGTCAAGCTGGCTGAAGAGCGCGGCGCCTGTCCCGATGCGGGCGAGAACGGCGTCAAGGCGCGCTTCTCTCACAAGCTGGCGATCGCGCCGACCGCGTCGATCTCCATCATTTGCGGCGGCACGTCTGCAGGCATCGAGCCGATCCCGGCCAATGTCTACACGCACAAGACCTTGTCAGGCTCCTTCACCGTCAAGAACCCGTATCTCGAACAGGTGCTGGAGGAGAAGGGGCAGAACACGCCGACCATCTGGTCTTCCATTCTCGAGCATGAAGGCTCGGTCCAGCATCTGGATTGCCTCGATGAGCTTGAAAAAGACGTGTTCAAGACCGCGTTCGAGCTCGACCAGCGCTGGGTCATCGAGCACGCCGCTGATCGTTCGCCCTATATCTGCCAGGCTCAATCGCTGAACCTGTTCCTGCCAGGTGATGTGAACAAATGGGATCTGCATATGCTGCATTGGTCGGCTTGGGAGAAGGGCGTCAAATCGCTCTACTATTGCCGCTCCAAATCGGTGCAGCGCGCCGCCTATGCGGGATCGGGCGAGAAAGACGAGATGTCCAAAGCCATGGGGGACGCCGCTCCCAAGGATTATGACGAGTGTCTCGCCTGTCAGTAGCATCAGGTTTTTTGTGAATATTGTAAGAACCCCGGCCTCGCGCCGGGGTTTTTCATTGTATCTGCATGAAAGAATTGAGCTTATATATTTTATGATCTGTTAACCCTAAAGAAGCCTCCTTGATCTCAATATGGCCATTGTTCATGCTATGATTTGAACATCGCAGGTTGAAGCCGATGGGGACCGGTATGACCACGCCTAACGCAAGCACAGTGCTAAAACCGACTCAGGGCTATGCAGCTCTGGTGGGTGGGTGCGCGGCGGCGTGCCTGGTCTCTCTATCTTCTTTCGGCGCAAGCGCTTTCGCCCAGCAGGTGCAGGCGTCCCAGGAAATGCGCGCGATGATTTTAGGCCCGCTTCAGGCCGAGTTGTCGCAGCCTCGAGCTAATCCTGGCGGTTCGCGCTACACGTCTTCTCAGACCCTGGGCTGGTCGCCGAGCTATACCGATTTCATCGGTTCTGATTCGCAGTCTGCAATGCCGGATGCGGCGCGTCTGGCCGGGGTCGCACTCAGCGTTCGCTCCGACAGCGCCGCCATGGAAGGGTTTTCAGCGCTCTATCAAGCTGGAACGACTTTGATGCAAACACCGCAGGGGGGGCGTATTTCGGTCTCTCTGTTTGACGGACGAGCGCCGGATGCCGCTCTGTCAGCGCTCTCTGAATCCTATGCCGACATTGCAGGCAGCACGCTTGATCCCGCTGGCCGGTCAGCGAGCCGCATGACCTTGCGCTATGAAAATACGTTTGACGCCCGCGGCGGTCTGGACGGGCTGGATGTTGGCGTCGCGCCTCGCGCCGGCGTCTCCATCGGTCAGGACGGCCCTGCGGCAGAAGCGGGCGCGACCGTCCGGCTTGGCCAGTATCTCGATGAAGGGTTTGGGGCGGATCGTCCTGCCTGGTGGTTCTTCGCCGGCGCTGACCAGCAAGCCCTGATGTATGATCCGGGCGCCGGATTTAACATGCGCAATGCGTTCGCCATGGGTCCCTATGCGACGGTGGGCGACGCGCAGGCCGGTGTTGCGGCGCGGTTTGGCGGCGCGGATCTGTCCTTCGCCTATATCCAGCGCGAAACACGCTATGCCTTGCCCAATGAATCCTGGGAAACATCTGAAGGATTTGCGGCGTTCTCATTGACGCTGCGGCGGTAAGGCTGGACGCATGCGTCTTTCGGCGCGTGTCAGAGGGGCGTGCATTGAGAGTGTCAAGGTTTGCGGCTCTGCTCACCCTGTGTTGGTGTTTGGTCGTTGGAGCCAGCGCAGCACGCGCCTCGGACTTTCCCGACTTTCCGGAACTCTTTCAGCCTGAAGACGGTGAGGTGCTGACTGTCGTCATTGAAAACGACATGTTTGGCGGCACGGATCGGCATTACACCAACGGCCTGCGGCTTGAATGGGTGTCAGCTGCAGAGGCGGTGAGCCCCTGGCTGTTGCACGCCGCTCGCACCCAGCCTTTCGTCCAGCTCAAGGGCGCGACCCTGCGTGAAGGCTATGCGCTGGCGCATACGCTCTACACAGCCAGTGATATTACGGTGGAGACCCCGCCGCTCGATGACCACCCCTATGCCGCTCATCTCAGCCTGAACTGGTTTGCGTCTGCCCGAACGGCCAATAGCGAACACACCATTCTCATTGATGTGGGCCTGATCGGGCCAAGCGCGCAGGGTGAGTTTGTTCAGTCGCGCTGGCACCAGCTGATCGACGGCAAGGAGCCGCGCGGCTGGGGTGCGCAATTGCATGATGAGCTGGTGTTCGCCATTTCGGGCCAGCGGACCGAACGCCTGCATCAATGGGAGGTCGGCTCATACCGGGCGGATCTGATGGGCCATGGCGGTTTGACCTTGGGCACATTGCGCACGGATCTGTCTGTGGGCGCGACAGTGCGATTCGGAACGGATCTGCAGGACTCTTTCGCGCCGCCGCGGATGCGCCCGGCCTTGTCCCCCTCCAGCATCTTTACGCCGAACCAGCCGGTGTCCGCCTATGTGTTCGCGAGCGTAGGCGGCTATGCCGTGGGGCGCGATATTTTCCTCGACGGCAACACGTTCCGCGACTCAGCCTCTGTGGCGCGCAAAATCTGGGTCGGGGATGTGCAAGCGGGCGCAGCGCTCCATATCAACCACTACCGACTGGCCTTTACCTATGTGGTGCGAAGCGAGCAGTATGCCGGGCAGAACGGGCCGCAACGGTTCGGCGCGATTGCGCTGTCACGCGCCTTCTAGCCGACCCGGTCACTTGAGTCGTTTGGGGTCAAGTTTCTTCCAGCGTGGAAAACCCGATTAATACACTGGAAACCAGACTCGTTGTGACACAATATCTAGTGGACCTGAGGGGCTAAAGCGCTATCTGTCGTGCCTGCAGCGCTATGCAGCCCTTGAATGATCGCCAGAGCCGAGAAAGAAATCGCCATGCTATCCGTCGCTTCAGACCGTCCGGGCCTTTTGTCTCCCAGCCTGACCTACAAGCCGTTCCGCTATCCGTGGGCGTATGACTTCTGGAAAATTCAGTCCCAGGTTCACTGGCTGCCTGAAGAAGTGCCGCTGGGCGAGGACTGCAAGGACTGGGCGACTAAGCTGACCGACAAGGAGCGCAATCTGCTGACGCAGATCTTCCGCTTTTTCACCCAGTCAGACGTGGAAGTCGGCGCGAACTACATGGAAAACTACATGCCGCTCTTCAAGCCGGTTGAAGTGCGCATGATGCTCGCCTCCTTCTCCAATATGGAGACGATCCATATCGCAGCCTATGCGCTGCTGCTGGAAACCATCGGCATGCCTGACACCGAATTCTCCGCCTTCATGGAGTATGAGGAAATGGCGGCCAAGCATGACTATCTGGGCAAGTTCGGCTGCGACACCGAGAAAGATATTCTCACGTCGATGGCGGTGTTCGGCGGCTTTACCGAAGGCCTGCAATTGTTCGCCAGCTTCGCGATGCTGATGAATTTCCCGCGCTTCAACAAGATGAAGGGCATGGGGCAGATCGTGTCCTGGTCGGTGCGCGATGAATCGCTGCACTGCGAAGGCATGATGAAGCTGTTCCACACCTTCGCCGAAGAAACCGGCGCACTGACCAAATCGGTCAAGGACGACATCGCCGATTGCTGCCAGACCGTGGTCAAGCTTGAAGACAAGTTCATCGATCTGGCGTTTGAAGCGGGTGAAGTCGAAGGCATGACGCCTGAGGACATCAAGACCTACATCCGCTACATCGCCGACTGGCGGATGAAGCAGATGAAGCTGCCCACGATTTACGGTGTCAAAGAGCACCCGCTTCCGTGGCTGTCTGAAATCCTGAACGGGGTCGAGCACGCGAACTTCTTTGAAGCGCGCGCGACCGAATACTCCAAGGGCGCGACCCAGGGTGATTGGCATGGCGATGCCGGCGTCTGGTCGAACTTCGACAACATGATGCTGAAGCGGTCCGTACACGGCGCGGCGACGCCGGCCGAATAGCGCTTGCGTCACAGCGTATTTTCAAACCCCGGCGGGTCCTCCTGCCGGGGTTTTTGTATATGTGTCACCGGCTCGTGATTGGGCGGGCGGCGTCTGGCCTTATAGGCTCGCGGTCATGACCACCCCAGATCATCACGTGTCGATCCGTTTCGGGCGCTTGAGCGACGTCTCCGCCAGTCAGCTCCTGACGCATATGAATGACCCGCGTATCGCCGCGCACCTGCCTTTGCTCACCCAGCCCTGGACCGATGAAGACGTGGCGGCGTTTCTCGCCGCCAAGCAGAAACGCTGGGGTGAAGACGGTCTGGGCCATTGGGCGATCCATGAGAGTGATCGCTATGTGGGCTGGGGCGGCTTTGAGAAAGAGGGCGAGGTCTGGGATTTCGGACTGGTGCTCACACCGGACGCCTTTGGTCTGGGGCGGCGGGTGTTTATGAAAGCGCTCGACTTCGCCCGGCAAGATAAGCGGATCAAGGTGATCAGCTTTCTGCTTGCGCCATCGCGCACGTCCTTGTCCGCGTTGACGCGTTATGGCGCAGTCTTTGTGGGCGAGGACGCCCATGCCGGGCAGCGTTTTCTCAAATATCAGCTGGACGTTCGCCCATAAAAAACCCCGGCGCGAGGCCGGGGTTCTTCAGATCAGATGCGTGACGCCTAAAGATTGACGCGGCGTGCTGATTGCAGGCTGTCGAGCACAGCCTTGGCGTCGTCGCCCGGCTTGCGCTTACGCTTGGCCTGCGGCTGGTAGGCCAGCTGGGCGTGGGCTTCGCAATAGGCGTTGCCGACGCCGGAATGGCGGCCGCAAAAGCGGAATTCAGTGTCGGTTGGGTCGCCGATCGGCCATTTGCACATGCCCTCGCGCAAAGTCAGCACCGTGGCGTATTCGCCATTGGGCAGACGGGCGGCGTCTTGCGGCGCGACCAGGGCTGCGGGCTTGGCCTCAGCAGCGACAGGCTTCGCCTTTGACGGGGCGGCGGCCTGCGGGCTGGCTTTTGCGACCACGGGTTTCGCAGCCGGACGCGGCGCGGGCCGGGGCGCCGGGCGACGCGCAGGGCGCGAGGGCGCCGCACGGCCTGACAGGCCCAGGCGGTGTACTTTGCCGATCACGGCGTTTCGGGTCACCCCGCCAAGTTGCTTGGCGATCTGGCTGGCGCTCAGGCCGTCAGACCAAAGCTTTTTCAGAGTTTCCACACGGTCTTCGGTCCACGCCATGGCGGTGCGCTCCTCGCCCAATTAAGCTCATCCACATATCCCACACCTAGTGATAGGGTCATTTGCTTGCCCTATATCTTGGGTGTGAACACGACATACAGTATCTCCTGAGCCGCTAGGCACAAGATGCCGACTTGATTCGTCCGTGGATAACTTCATCCGCACCGCATGGCCTGCACAGGGCGGCGGGAGCGTGCTAGATGCGCGTACAGAGCCTTAAGGGGAGTCGCTCATGTCAGATCAAGTCGCTTCGGCGCCGCAATCCACAGCTGTCTCCGACGGCCCCCGGCCACGCCGCCTGGGCGCGGTGAACTGGCTGGGCCTGTGGACGCTGTACAAGAAGGAAGTGCGGCGATTTCTGAAGGTCAGCTTCCAGACCGTCCTGGCGCCGGTGGCGACCACCTTGCTGTACATGATCGTGTTTTCGCTCGCGATCGGCTCGCGCCGCGGCGAGGTGATGGGCGTTGACTTCACGGCCTTCGTGGCCCCGGGCCTGATCATGCTGGGCATGCTCAACAACAGTTTCGCCAACTCGTCCTCTTCGCTGATCGTGGCGAAGGTGCAGGGCAACACCGTCGACTTCCTGATGCCGCCCCTGTCTGCGGCCGAGCTGGCGGCGGCCTTTATCGGCGGGGCGGTCACGCGCGGCGTGATCGTCGGGACGGCGACCGCTTTGGCCGTGGCGCCGTTTGTGGACATCACCATCAGCCACATCTGGGCGATGGCGTATTTCGGCCTCTCCGCGACCGCGATGATGGCGATGATTGGTCTGATCGCGGGACTATGGGCGGAGAAGTTTGATCATCTGGCGGTGATCACCAACTTCATCATCATGCCTTTGGCGTTCCTGTCGGGCACCTTTTACTCGGTCGAGATCCTGCCTGAACCGTTCTATTCGATCAGCCATGTGAACCCGGTCTTTTTCCTGATCGACGGCTTCCGTTACGGCTTTATCGGCAGTCATGACAGCCCGCTTCTGATCGGCTGTCTGGTGATCGCAGCGATCAATGCGGCGCTTCTCGCCGCATCCTATCTGCTGCTGCGCTCAGGCTGGCGCTTGAAGAGCTGACGCGTCTGGTTCTAGATCAGCACACTCATAATTTTCTCACCCCTTTCCACCCAGGGAGCCTTTTATGCCCAAGCCGTTGATGGACACCTATTCGCCGCCCAATCTTGATTTCGAACGCGGCGAGGGCGCTTATCTGATCGAGAAGAGCGGTGAGAAGTATCTCGACTTCATCTCGGGCATTGCGGTGAACGCGCTGGGCCACGCCCATCCCAAGGCGGTGGCGGCGCTGAAGGACCAGGCGGACAAGCTGTGGCACACCTCCAACATGTTCCGGGTGCCGGGTCAGATCGAGCTGGCTGAAAAGTATTGCCGGGACAGCTTTGCAGACCGGGTTTTCTTCACCAACTCAGGCACCGAAGCGGTGGAGTGCGCGCTGAAGTCGGCGCGGCATTACCACTTCGCCAATGGCCGCCCCGACAAATACCGCATCATCACCTTCACCGGCGCATTCCATGGCCGCTCCTATGGCGGGATCAATGCGGGCGGCAATCCGAAATATCTCGAAGGTTTCGGTCCAGCCATGGAAGGCTTTGACCAGGTCGAGTTCGGGGACCATGAGGCGCTGAAGGCTGCGGTGACCGAAGAAACCGCCGCCATTCTGGTCGAGCCGGTGCAGGGCGAAGGCGGCGTGCGCGCCATTCCCGATGTCTGCCTGCGCGGCCTGCGGGAGCTCTGTGACGAACACGGCCTGCTGCTCATTTATGATGAAGTGCAGTGCGGCGCCGGCCGGACCGGCAAGATATGGGCGCATGAATGGGCCGAGACGGCAAAGCCGGACATCATGGCCGTGGCCAAAGGCGTGGGCGGCGGCTTCCCGATGGGGGCTTGCCTGACCACGGATGCGGCTGGCGCGCACATGGTGGTGGGCACGCATGGGTCAACCTTTGGCGGCAACCCGCTGGCGATGGCGGTCGGCAATGTGGTCTATGACGAGCTCTCAAAGCCCGGCTTCATGGAGCATGTGGTCTCCATTTCCAACACTTTGCGCCAATCGCTGTCAGGCGTCGTGGACGCGCATTCCGACAAGGTCGAAGAGCTGCGCGGGCGCGGATTGCTGGTCGGACTGAAGCTCAAGGACGGCTTTGGCAACCGCACGCTTGTCGGCAAGGCGCGCGAACACCATTTGCTGATGGGCGCGGCCGGCGACAATGTGGCTCGGATGGCTCCGCCGCTGATCATCAACGAAGATCATGTGCGTGAAGCAGTCAGCGCCCTCGACAAGGCGCTCGGCGAGCTGCAGCCTGAGTAGTTAAGCGGAACGAGACGGACGTATGACTGATATGACCTCTACACCTGGCCCGGACTCCTTGGGGGCAGGCGACAATATCGTCCTGACGTTCCAGCTCGAAGGTTTGAGCGTGCGCGGTCGTTTCGTCCGTCTCGGAGAGACGATGGACACGATGCTGGCCGCGCATAACTACCCTGCCTCTGTCGCCCGTCTCGTCGGAGAATGTGCGCTGGTCGCTATCCTGATCGGGGATTCGCTGAAGTTTGACGGTCGTCTGATCGTTCAGGCCAGCGGCCCCGGCGCGACTGGACAGGCTGTGGAAGGCAATGGCGCGGTCGGCTTCGTCGTCGCGGATTTCGTGCCCGGGCAGGGCGTTCGCGCCTACGCCAAATATGACGCTGATCGCGTGCAGGCTCTGGAAGCCCAGGCCAGCGGCCCGCTGGGGCCGCTCGACCTTCTGGGCAAGGGCAATTTCGTCATGACGATTGATCCCGGCGAGAGCATGGAACGCTATCAGGGCGTCACCGCTATCGAGGGCGACACTCTGGCCGCCAGCGCCGAGCACTATTTCGCGCAATCAGAACAAGTGCCCACCCGGTTGCGTCTGGCGGTCGGCCAGCAAGTCATGGATGGCGGCAAAACCGTCTGGCGCGCAGGCGGCGCACTGATCCAGAAAATCGCCGCCGATGACAGCCGACCCGCAGAAGACGCCGAGTTTGATCATGCGCTCGCCCTGTTCAACACGATTGAGGATGACGAGCTGCTGGATCCGGAGCTGACGGCGGGGCGCGTGCTGTACCGTCTGTTCCACGAAGACGGCGTACGGGTTCAGGCAGAGCGTGAGGTGAAGCGCTATTGCACCTGCGGACGGGCGCGTCTGGCCAAAATGCTGGCGCGCTTCCCGGCTGATGACCGCGAGCATATGAGCAAGGAAGACGGCTCGGTTGAGATGACCTGTGAGTACTGCAAGAGCGAGTGGCGCTTCACGGCTGAAGAGATCGATGCTGCGGCCGTTGCAAACGACTGATGTCAGATGACTCAACGCTCTTTCAGCTCAGTCCTGATCTAGACGAATGCCGCCGTCAGGCGCAGGTCGCGTTTGAGAAATGGCGTCGCCAGCACGCGCGCGCCTTGCCCGCCGAGGCGCTGATCGAGCATGTGGGCGCGACCGCTGTTCCAGGTTGTGAAACCAAGGGTGATCTCGACGTCGCAGTGCGTGTCGCCTCGGCGGATTTCCCTGCGGCGTTGGCGTATCTGGACACAAGCCACCAATCCAATGTGCGCTCCGCTCGGCGCGAAGGGTTTGCGGCCTTTATAGCGCCCGGCTACGCCCTCGAAGTCGGCGTTCAACTCGTCGTGCGCGGCGATAAGCTGGATCAATTCAGTGCGTTTCGTGACGCCTTGATCGCGGACAAGGTTTTGGTGGCGCGCTATAACGCGCTCAAGCGCGCCTATCGGGGGCGTTCGATGGCGCAGTATCGTGACGCCAAGGCGGAGTTCATAAAGACAGTGCTCGGCGCGTGAGAGACAGCGTTTGCACCCGATAAGAGCGGTGCAGGCCTATGGTGGACATCCAGCGGCTTCAGGTCCATTAATGCCAACTCTCAAAGGGCTTAATTATCAAGTGAAGCAGTTCTGATGCAGCGTCCCAAACTGACTTTCCCGGACGATGTGGCGAAGTATGTCACCGAGGCCTACGAGCGCCATGATAGCATTCTGGAATATGGCAGCGGCGGTTCGACCGTTCTCGCCTCAGAGCTTGAGGGCAAGCATGTCGTCTCCGTGGAGAGTGATAGGGACTGGGCCGGAAATCTGTGCGCATTTCTGGAGCAGGCTGATGCTGTTCGGTCCATGCCGCGGGTTCACCACATCGATGTGGGTGAAACCGGAGCATGGGGTCGCCCTGTGAACCATGACAAGCTGCATCTGTTTCCCTGGTATGCTTTGGCGCCCTGGGTCATGCAATCTGACCGCACCCCTCAGGTTAGCCTGGTTCTAGTTGACGGACGCTTTCGGCCTGCGTGTTTCCTCGCCAGCATGGCTATGGGGCGGGGCGAGCTGGAGCTGATTTTCGACGATTATCTCGACCGTCCGAAGTATCACTTTATTGAAGAGTATCTGCGTCCCGAAAAAAGCATCGGGCGGGCTGCCGTTTTTATTCGTGATCCAGAAACTGATTGGGGTGAAATTGCGCTTCGCCACCAAGATGCTTTTTACGACGTGAACTGAGACAAGCCATGTCTATCACCGTATCTGCAGGTCGCACCCGGATTCCCGCTTCTGCGCTAAGCGCTTCAGTTCCGATGCCCGAGCTGTGCCGTTTACGGTTCCGGTTTGACTGGGCGGACGGATTGCAAGGCGCTGACGGCAAGATCGAGTTCGTGCATGGCGCTGTGGTTCTGGCGAGTGTTGACCTGGCGCAATACGGTTTCACTTCTATTGATATGATCATCCGGGGGCTGGATCCGTCGCATGAAATTTTGTGTGACTTTCAGCTGACGGGTGTGCCCGTTTCTTTTCCCGTCAATGCCGGGCTCGGCGTAGAGGCCGTGGGAACGCTCGAACTGCTCACATTCGAATCCATCCAAGATCCGGTTGGCGCACGCAGTCAGTTGGCGCTGGCGGCGCGTGATGTTTCGGAGCGGCTGGGCTTGCGGGGCGTCTATATGCGCGGGGAGCGACGCGAGCGGTTTGCGCACAGGGTTCTGGGCGCGATTGAGCAGCGCCAACCCTATAGCGTGGTGCGTCTGGGTGATGGCGAGGGGCGTATTCTGGGCGCTGGCGCCACCTTCAGCGCAGCTGAGGTCCTCACCCAGGTTCTGTACTATCATTTTGGGCCGCGCTCTGTAGAGCTGAACCGGGACCGGGACCGGGACTGGGTGCTCACGACGAGCGCAATCTTGCGCGACATGCTCCAGCAAGCCTGTAAAGGCGCCGATGAAATAGGTCTTCCTGTCTGGGACTTCTTCAGAGGCATCGAAGAGACATGCACATCCGGCATGGTCGCATACTCGGATGCGATGTTTTATGCGTTGTCACTTGATCCTCACTGGAAGGATGAAGACCGGATCGGAACGAATGTGTTTCAGCAACTCGCAGAAACGCCTGACTTCTTCCAGGCTGTGACTCGCAAAGCGGATCGGATCGTTCTGGTCGGACCTTGGGATCTGACGAGCCAGCTTCAGAGCGCGCTGTCTCCCAAAGCGTTGTCTTTCATTGAAGTGCCGCACCATCACACTTGGGGAGACGGCGATGGTTTCGGCCAATACCCTTTCCTTTGCAGCGCTGTGGACAAACGTATCGCATCGCTGGGAGATTTGCGCGGTTCTGTCTTCCTGATCGGGGCGGGGCTTTACGGCAAGCATTATGCGAATCTCGCCAAGAAACAGGGTGCTGTCGCTTTGGACATCGGTTCAGTTTTCGATTCCTGGGGAGGCAAGGGATTGCCCTATGCTGTAAGGAACCCTCGTTTGGGACTGGATAAGCTTACCTGACCCCCTATTCCTCATAAGGTGACCTACCATTGGTCAGATGAGGGTTGTTCAAGCCGTTAACGTCAATTTTCAGAGTGCGCGTGTGTCGTCTTTTCCTCGCTTTCGTTCCAATAGCAACCCGGTTTCAGACGCCTGGTTTGATCTCAAGGAGGGGCTGGAGCGGCACAGCCTGTGGATCAATCTGGGCCTTCAGGAAGTCAAACAGCTCTATCGCGGCTCCTTGCTGGGCGCGGCGTGGATCGTGGTGTCCTTCCTTGTGTTCGGCGCAGGGCTGATCTGGTTTTTCGGCGCTTTGAGCTCGACAGATGCACGTTGGTTCGCGGCCTATCTGCTGATCGGCTTGTGGGTGTACCAATACATCGCGACCGCGATCACCGGGGCCTGCACCGTCTTTATCGCAGCGGAAGGCTGGTTGAGATCGCAACGTTTGCCGATGAGCCTCTTCGCTTACAAACTGACCTTTCGCAACGTCTTCAACCTGGCTTTGACGGGATTGTCGGTGGCCATGGCGCTGGCTTTCTTGCGCCACCCGCTGACCTGGGGCGCGTTATGGACGATCCCGGCGCTGGTGGTGATCATCTACACCTCGGTCTGGGTCAGCTTGCTCTTGGGCTTCCTGACGGCGCGGTTCCGTGATTTGCAGCATATCGTCGCCACCATCATGCGCTTCGCCTTTCTGATGACGCCGGTCTTGTGGGTCGCGGACGAGCTGGGGACGCGCGGCAAGTTCGCCAATATCAATCCGCTGACCCATTTCATCGCCATTGTCCGGGAGCCGCTGCTCAACGGTCAGGTGGTGATGTTTCATTGGTGGGTCGTTCTGGCGATGACAGCGATCGGCTCACTGGTCACGTTCGCGGTGTTCGCGCGGTTTCGTCGCGATCTGATTTTCTGGTTGTAACGCCATGGCTCGAGTTCTTCTCAGAAATGTCGACGTCACCTTCACCTCGCGCCGGGTGAAGCGTAAGAACGCGGACACGGACACAGCGAGTGAAGAGCGGGTGTCCGGCGGCCTGATCGAGCGTCAGGGCTCGAACCTGAACGTGCACGCCATCCGCAACATGTCGCTTTTGCTCAAGCCGGGAGACCGGCTGGGCGTCGTCGGCCGCAACGGCGCCGGCAAGACCACATTGCTGCGCACCATCGCCGGCATCTATCCGCCCAAGCGCGGCATGGTGGCCGTGGATGGGCATATCGCGACCATGTTCAACATCGGCCTGGGCATGAACATGGACGCCACCGGATATGAGAATATCCGGCTGGCCGGCATCGTGGCGGGCAAGAGCCAGCGCGAAATCGAGGGCATGCAGGAAGACATCATCCGGTTTACAGGGCTGGGCGATTATCTGGACCTGCCGATCCGCACCTATTCGCAAGGCATGGCCATGCGGCTCAAATTCGCCTGCGCCACGGCGTTTGATGCGGATATCTTGCTGTTTGACGAATGGCTGGGCGCCGGCGACGCGGCCTTTCAGGCGCGGGCCAAGGAGCGGCTGGACGACATGGTCAAACGCTCACGCATCCTCGTGCTGGCGACCCATAACGTCAAACTGATGCAGTCGGTCTGCAATCAGGCGATCTTGATGCAGGAAGGCGTGATCACCCATCGCGGCGATGTGGATGAGGTGATCGAGCGCTCGAAGGCCCTGAACGCCTAGCCGCGCCAGAAGCGCGGCGCCAGCATCACGAAAATCACCATGATCTCCAGTCGGCCAATGATCATATTGGCCGTCATCACCCATTTCGCTGGGGCTGGCAGGTCCTGGAACGAGCCGGCGGGGCCGATGATCTCGCCCAGCCCCGGGCCCACATTGGCGAGCGTGGTGGCCGCGCCGCTGACGGCGGTCACAGGGTCGAGCCCGATCAGGCTCAGGATCGAGGCGCTGATCCCGAAAGTCAGAAAGAACAAGAAGAAGAACCCCAGCACCGAGCGTACCGTCTCGTCGGGAACGGTCTGGTTGCGGTAGCGGATGGGCTTGACGGCGTTGGGCCGCGCGTACTGGGCGATATAGGCGTTCATGGCCGAGGCTGCGATCTGATAGCGGAAGATCTTCACCGAGCACGTGGTCGACCCGGCGCAGCCGCCGATGAACATCAGAACGAAGAAAATGCCCGCCGCGCCCCCGCCCCAGAGCCAGAAATCAACCGAGGCGTACCCGGTCCCGGTCAGCACGGAGACGCCGTTGACCGCCGCGATCCGCCAGGCGGGCAGGTGCGCATGATCATGGGGGTCATGGACCACCAGCCAAAGCGTCAGCAGCACGGACGCTGTCAGCGCCACCATCAAGAAGGCCCGCGCCTGCGGATCGAACACCAACAAATCCGGCCGTCCCTGGGCGGCGCGCAGAAACAACACGAAGGGCAAGGCCGCCAGCACCATGAACACCAGAGCGACCAGGTCCGCGCCGCCGTCGACAAAGGCCCCGATGGAGCCGTCATGGGTGGAGAAGCCGCCCGTCGCCACTGTGGTCATGGCGTGATTGATCGCTTCAAACGGCGTCATCTCCGCGCCCAGATAGGCGAGAAAGCACAGGAAGGTCAGCACCAGATAGACCAGGCCGACCGCGGCCGCGATCTGACCGGCGCGCGGCAGGGCCTTCTCTGAATTGTCAGAGCTTTCAAGCCGGAAGAGCTGCATGCCGCCAATCCCGAGGAGCGGCCAGATCGCCATGGCGGTCACGATGATCCCGACCCCGCCGATCCATTGCAGGATCGAGCGCCACAGCAAGATGCCCGCGGGCATGTCCTGCAAGCCCGTCAGCACCGTGGCGCCGGTGGTGGTGATGCCCGAGGTGGCTTCAAACAGGGCGTCCGTCCAGCTGATGTCGAGGCCTGAGAGTTTCAGCGGGATGGCGGCGGCGACTGACAATACGATCCACGCGCCGCCCGTCAGCAGAATCGCGCCGCGCGCGCTGAGATCCTTGGTCGAGCCGCGGCCCATCAAGGTCATGATCCCGCCGAGCGCCAACCCCAGCCCGCCCGCGCCGAAAAAGGCGTGCGCGGCCTGGGCGTCGTCATTCAGGTCCGCGATCGCCGGCGCGAACATGGCGGCGGACAGGCTGGCGAGCATGACGCCCAGCACAAAAAGAACGGTGCGGCCCGAAGCGTTCACAGGATTTCCCGAAGCGGCTCTAGTGCAAGGTCACGGTGTTGAACGGAGAGTCCAGCGCAAAGCCTGGAATGACCGCGTCAAACTTCTCGCCATCCTCGGTGCGCATGGTGTAGGCGCCGCGCATGAAGCCTGACGGCGTGCCCAGCGGCGCGCCGGAGGTATAGGCGAACACCTCGCCCGGTTTGATCCGGGGCTGTTCGCCGACCACGCCGGGCCCGCGCACGATCTCGGTCTGGTTGAAGGCGTCGGTGATGCGCCATTCCCGGCTCATCAACTGGACGACCGCCTGGCCCTTGTTCTCGATCTCGATGGTGTAGGACCAGAAATAGCGCCCCTCATCGGGTTCGGACTCCTCGTCCCGAAAAGCCGGGCGCACGCGGATCAGAATGTCCCGAGTGACTTCTTCATACATGGGCGGGCCTTCCCTTAAAGAGCGAGCGCGTATCAGACCCAGATAGCGCCCATGGCTCAAGCAAAATAGTGCCGCACGCAGCGCGGCGCTTGTGCGGCGGCCTGGCTTGCTGGACAAGGCGGGGGTCAAGCGCGGACACTTGAGCCGCTGAAATGATTCTGTTGTGAAGCCCTGATCTGATGACTCTTCCCCCCGGCATTCTGCCTGACCGCGCCCTGTCCGAAGCCGTCGCTCAGGGCTGGATCGCGTCTGATAAGTCGCTGGAAAACGGGCAGATCCAGCCTGCGAGCCTTGATCTGCGTCTGGCGCGCCGGGCTTGGCGCTTGCGGGCGAGTTTCCTGCCCGGACCTGCGCGCGCCGTGCTGGACTGCCTGGATGAAGACGTAGTGATGCACGAGCTCGACCTTGAGGGCGGGGCGGTGCTGGAGACGGGCTGCGTTTATCTGGCCGAAATTCAGGAAAGCCTGAGTTTGCCCGACGCGGTCGCGGCCTTCGCCAATCCCAAAAGCTCCACCGGGCGCCTGGATGTCTTCACCCGCGTGATCGGCGATCAGTCGAGCGCCTTTGATCAGGTGCGCGCCGGCTATCAAGGCCCGCTCTATGTGGAGATTTCCCCGCGCACCTTCTCGGTGCTGGCCCGCCCCGGCGACCGGCTGGTGCAGGTGCGCCTGCGCGCGGGCGAGATGACGGCGCTCGATGCGGTCACTCTTTCCGTCGACCTCAAGGCCGGGGACGGCCAGCCCGTGGGGTATCGCGCCAAGCGTCACAGCCCGCTCGTGGACCTGATGAAAGTCGGCGCGCACGATCCTGCGCGCTTCTGGGAGCCGATCTACGCCCCCAATGGCCGCATCGTGCTTGATCCCGGCGAGTTCTATATTCTGTGTTCGCGCGAAGCCGTCAGCGTGCCGGTGGATCAGGCCGCCGAAATGGCGCCCATCGCGCCCGAAATCGGTGAGTTCCGCGCCCATTACGCCGGCTTTTTTGATCCCGGTTTCGGCGTGGATGCGGCGGGCGGCGCCGGTTCGCGCGCCGTGCTGGAAGTGCGCGGGCGCGACGTGCCCTTCATCCTTGATCATGGTCAGGCCGTGGCCCGCCTCGTCTATGAACCGATGTCGTCAGACGTGAAAACGCCCTATGGCGTCGCCGGCTCGAATTATCAGGCCCAGGGCCTGAAGCTCGCCAAGCATTTCAAGCCGGGCTAGGACGCACACAGACACGTCCTGCGTCTGCTTGCTTGCCGGGTTTGTTCAATCTGATAAAAACAACGCGCTCAAGCGGGTGTAGCTCAATGGTAGAGCGAGAGCTTCCCAAGCTCCAGACGAGGGTTCGATTCCCTTCACCCGCTCCAGGCTTTTCCTGACATTGCTACCCAATCCCCTACCTGCGGCGACACGCCGGGTGTGCGGTTAACGCTTCCGGTGTAAGTCAGTCTCATGAGCGAGACCCGCGCGCCTTTCAAAAAACCCAGAAGCTGGCGGCGCCGGCTGAGGCTCTGGCGCGCGCGGCTCGACCGTATGGCGCGCGGGCCGTTGGCGCTTCCGGCGCTGTTTGCCGGCTCGGTGCTGGAAAGCACGCTTTTGCCCTGGCCGATCGAGTTTCCGCTTCTGGCGTACATGTTGCGCGGCCGCCGCCAAGTGGTCGAGGCGACGCTGGTGGTGACATTGGGGTCGGTGCTGGGTTGTGTGCTGAGCTATTGGGCGGGGCGTCTGGCGCTTGATCTGGCGGAGGCGTTCATCAGCGCACGGCCCGATCTGGCGGTGTCGCTGGAGGGTGCGCGGGCGCGGATCGACGCCTATGGCGCCTGGGCGGTGGGCGTGTCCATGCTGACGCCGGTGCCGGTGCAGCTGAGCTCGTTCGCCGCGGGCGCAGCGCTGATCCCGGCGCCCCTGTTTGTGCTCGCGGCGTTTTCGGGGCGGCTGGTGCGCTATGGCGCCATGGGCGTTTTATTGTTCATCTTTGGACGCCGCGTGCTCTGGCTGTGGGCGCGCCTGCCAAGCGGGCTGCGCCTTGTTGTGCGCGTCGGGGTGGTGGCGCTGTTCGCCCTGATGATGGGGGCGGCGATCATACTGGTCGCGGGCGGTGCTAGCGCGGCATGAAGCGCTGACCGGTTTCAAAACCGAAATGGCTGAACACATGCGCCAGCAGCATCATGAAAAAGACGCCGCTAGCGATGCTGAGCAGAGTCCAGGGAATAAGACGCGGCTTGAGCGGATTTGAGGGCCTGCCGCTGCGCCAGGCGGCGAGCGCGAACAGGCCGGCGGTGGCGAGCATGAGCAAGAGTGTGATCGGCAGCGTCATCAGGCGTTTCTCTGCGGGCGCGGGAAACGCCGTGTTGGGTCTTGTCCCACAGATAGGGCTGCCGGTGCAGCTCGCGCAAGGCCTTGAGCGCGGCGGGCGCCTGCAGCAACCAATAGGCAGGCATGCTGATCACAGAGCTGAGTGTCGGGTGGAAGCCCGCCCGGCGCGCGCCGGTGAACGCGCAGACCATGGCCGCGCCATAGGCGAAACCCATCATCAGCGCCCCCAGCGTCCAGAGCGCGACCCAACCCGGAACTAGCCCCAGAAGGGTCGCGCCGAGCGCCATCGCCAGCACGGTCGGCGCATGGATCAGCGCGCTGAGCATGTTGGCGAGCACGGTGAAGCTGAGGCTGAACACGCCGCCCCAACCCAAGCTGTCGATTAGTCCGCGCGGATCGCGCATATGCACCAGCCAGGTGACGAAATGGCCTTTCAGCCAGCGGCTGCGCTGATTGGTCCAGGCGCGGGGGGTGAGCGGCGCTTCCTCCAGCGTGCCCGGCTCGATTAGCCCGGCGCGCCAACCCTGGCGTCCCAAGCGAAAGCCCAGGTCTGCGTCTTCAGTGACATTGAACGGATCCCAGGCGCCGCACTGCTCCAGCGCGGATCGCCGGAACACATTGCTGGTCCCTCCGAGCGGCAGCGGCCAGCCCAGCCGAGACAGCAGCGGCAGGAGGGCGTGAAACTGGGTGGCGTATTCCAGCGCGAATTGGGCCGTCAGCCAGTTTTCTTCACGATTATACCAACCCAGCGGAGCCTGAACGACGCCCAGGCCCGGATTCGCCGCAAAGGCCTCGGCGGCGTGACGCAATTGCTGGCGGTGGGGCGAGTCTTCGGCGTCATAGACCGCAATCAACTCACCCCGCGCCGCCTGCAGCGCCATGTTGAGCGCGCGCGGTTTTGTCATCGGCCCCAGCGGGGGCAGGACCACGACGCGCAAGGCCTGCCGGGCCGCCAGCGCGCGGGCTGTGGCGCGTGTGGCCGTGTCATGGGCTTCCAGCGCCAGGATGATGTCGAGCTTGCGCCGCGGATAGTCGAGCCGCGACAGGGCGGCGATCAGACCGGGCAACACCTCCGCCTCGTCATACAGCGCGATGATGACGCTGATCACGGGCAGGTCATGGTTTGAAAGACGCGTGCGCGGCGCATAGCGCGCCGGGGTGAGGGCCGCGGCGAGCCGCAATGCGCTCAACATGATCACGCCCAGAGCGGCAGCCCAGAGCAGCGCGATCAGCACGAGCCCCTGAAACAGAACCGCCAACACCAGGATAAAACAAAGCGGTCCGATCACGAGCGCTGGGGGCGGGTTCAAGGCGTGTCCGGCGCTGGCCAGAGGATTGAGATCACGCAGGCCATAGGCGGCGGCGTGCAGATCAAGCGGTCGTCCGCTTCGAGCGGAGCGCGCGCGTCCTGAAAAAGCCGGTCTGATCACAGACGGCATGCCGCGCTCCCCCGTTGAGTACCAGCCGGGGCGTAGTTAATATTCTCTTAACAGGAGAATCAAGACTCTTTGGGGTTGAAATACAGGCGGCGCCGGTTTGCGGTCAGACGCTTGCCGTCCAGCAAGACATCGAATGCGGCGAAGGCGCTGGTCGGCCAGCCATAGGGCAGGTCGGAGGCGGCTTCGGCCTGACCGGCGAGCGTATGCACCAGGGCGCCGATGCCGGGATTGTGACCCACCAGCATGATCGCCTCTGCGCCCTGATCGAGCTGTTCGGCGACGGCGCGCTCCAGCATTTCCGGCGAGGCGTGATACAGCGCCATGGGATCAGTCACGGGCAGCTCGCCCAGTATGGCGCTGAGGCGTTTCCAGGTCTCGCGGGTCCGTCGGGCCGGGCTCACAAGAGCGTGCGTGGCCTTAACGCCCGCCCGGTTCAAGGCTTCGGCCGCCCGGTCGGCGTCGGCGACGCCCCGCTCGGTCAGGCCACGGTCAAAATCGTCTTCAGCCATCATACGGTCGACGGCCTTGGCATGGCGCATGGCGATCAGGAGGGGCATAGGGGCGAATCCTCATGCAAGGGCAATTACACGGCTTACGGGTTGCGTTGCACGGCAGCCCGCGCCAAGTAAAGCGGTGTTTGACGCCCCTCGCAAATGCTCTGATGGAGATGAATTATGGGTCTGCTGCTTGGCGATATCGCCCCGAACTTTGAAGCGGAAACCACCGAAGGCAAGATCAAGTTTCACGACTGGATCGGTGATGACTGGGTGGTGTTCTTCTCTCACCCCGCCGATTACACCCCGGTCTGCACCACGGAGCTCGGCTACACCGCCAAGCTGAAAGACGAATTCGCCAAGCGCGGCGCCAAGGCGATCGCTCTGTCTGTGGACCCGATCGCGGACCACCATGGCTGGGTCAAGGACATTGAAGAGACCCAGGGCGTGAAGATGAACTTCCCGATCATCGCCGACACTGATCGCTCTGTGTCCGAGCTTTATACGATGATCCACCCCAACGCCGATCCGAAAGTGACCGTGCGGGCCGTCTACATCATCGACCCGAACAAGAAGATCCGCGCCACCTTCACCTATCCGCCAAGCGCCGGTCGGAACTTCAACGAAGTGCTGCGCCTGATCGACTCCCTGCAGCTGACCGACGGCTACAAGGTCGCGACCCCGGTGAACTGGGAAGACGGTCAGGACGTGATCGTGGTGCCGTCCATTTCCGATGAAGAGGCCGACAAGCTCTTCCCCAAGGGCTACACCAAGATCAAGCCGTATCTGCGCACCACGCCGCAGCCTGACAAGTAAGGCTTTCAAAGCTTTAGAGATGAATGCGGCCGCTCCGGACATCGGGGCGGCCGTTTTTTTCATTTTCTGAGTAAAGGGTGCTTGACGTGAAGTGAACTTTACATCATATGTGAAGCACGCTTTACGCAAAGAGGAGGGCGTCATGTCTGCTGATGGTTTGAAAGCCCTGCCCTGGCTGGCGCTCTATGCGCTCGCCTTCCTGACCCAGCCAGCAGCTGAAGCGCCTAGTTCGCAAGAGCCGCTCGCTCAGGACAGGTCTCACAGTGAAGCGACGCAGCAACCGGGCATATGAACGCCCCGCCTCATGGCGCATAGAAAGGAACCATCATGAAACAGGGACAATCCATCCGCCGCATCGCCGCCTTCGCTCTGATCGGGCTGTGTGCGGCGTCCTGGGCCGCGCTGGGCCTGTCGCTCGCCTTTGACCTCCCACGCGCCTTGAAGATCTCCGCCGTCATCGCGGCCGCCTTCTCGACCGAAGCCATGATCTGGGGCGGCGGCGCGCTGCTGGGATGGACGGCGTTCGCCAACCGCGCTCGCCTCTGGAAGAAAATCACCGGTTCAGCGTAAAGTCTGCACCTTCATCAAAGGAAGCGCTCTTGAGCCGTCTGTTAGATTTTTTCATGCCTGAAACCGCGTCTGCGCCTCCCAAGGCGCGGGCGCGCTACATTATGCGGTCCTGCCTGGTGGGGCTCCCGCTGGGGGGGCTCGTGGGAGCGAGTCTGGTCGACGGTGTCCCAGACAAGGTTCTGGCCGTCGCGCCGGTCTTGATCATTATTCTGGTGTATGAGTTCAGCATGCTCATGCGGGCGCTGGATGAGCTGCAGTTTCGCATTCATATGACCGCACTGGCGCTTTCAGGCGGGATCGGGGCGACGTTGATGACAAGCTGGGCGATCCTTGTGGCCGTTGATCTGGCGCCCAGAAGCGATATTGAGCTGGTCTTTGG
Organism: Oceanicaulis alexandrii DSM 11625; assembly: GCF_000420265.1. Classification (NCBI taxonomy): domain Bacteria; kingdom Pseudomonadati; phylum Pseudomonadota; class Alphaproteobacteria; order Maricaulales; family Maricaulaceae; genus Oceanicaulis; species Oceanicaulis alexandrii. The sequence continues at coordinate 863,283 of NZ_ATUP01000001.1, read as the reverse complement.
CCTGCCTGTGCTGGGGCTGGGCTATTACATCGCCCTGTTTTTCGTCTCGCGCCGCTACGCATGAAGAACCGTCTGAAAGATATGCGGGCTGATCTCGGCTGGAGCCAGGCGGCGCTGGCGGACAAGCTCGACGTCTCGCGCCAGACCATCATCTCCATCGAGAACGGCAAATATGATCCATCCTTGCCGCTGGCGTTCAAGATCGCGCGGGTGTTCGGCCAGCCGATCGAAGCGATCTTTGATGACGAACACAGCTGACCTCAGGGATACGGCGGCGACATGGCTCTCGGCCAAACCCGAGCTGCAAGCCTTTTCGGCGTATTTCAACGCGAAACAGGCTGGCCTCAAGGCGGCGGCCAAACAGGCCGTCGACACCTTCGCGGCCCAGCTGGAGCAAGCCCCGCTGGCGGAGGCGATCTCATTGGTGCGCACGCTTGATGAAGCAAGGCGTCTGTTTGGCGCAATCCCTGGCTTCATGCCCTATCCGGTGGCGATGGCGGCGAGCCGGGTCTGCCAGAGATGGGAAGAGGAAGACGCCGCGGCGGCGGATCCGCTGGTGTTCAGGGCCGGATTTGAATGGAACCCAGACCTGTTCGCACAGGCGTTGGAGCGCGACCCTCATCACCCGGCGGCCTTGCGTGGGCGCATTCTTGATCTGCTGCGGCGGGTTTCCGACGCGTTTCATACTGTCGAGCGCGGCGCCCTGTCAGAACCCGAACCTGATGTGCGCGCCACCATGCAGGCTCTCGCCACTCTGTGCGAACAGCTTCAAGCGCCGGACTTCACACAGGCCGTACTGGAAGAGCTGAACCTCTTTCAAGAGGTGCTGGCGGGCCTCGACGCATGGCGCGCCGCTGGTCAACCCGGGAGCTTCACCGCCTATATGCAGGCGCAGGGGCTGGATCTGAACGCCTTGCCGGGATTCTTCGCCTGATCCGCGTGCGCGTTCTTCGCCATCGCGTGTCGCTCAGCGCCCGCACAGTTGACCAAACCCGCTGGCGGTTCTACTTGCCCTGCTTCAATCCAACTCGCAGCAGGAAAAGAGACCCGCGATGACCGATTTCGCCGCGCTCGCCCAGAACGCCAAGGCCTGGCCCTTTGAGCAGGCCCGCCTGGTGAAGAAACGGGTGGAGAAAAGCGGGATGAAGGGCGGCGCGGTCATTTTCGAGACCGGCTATGGCCCGTCCGGCTTGCCGCATATCGGAACGTTTGGCGAAGTGGCGCGCACCGCCATGGTGCGCCACGCCTTTCGCGTGCTGACAGACGATCAGTATCCCACCAAGCTCATCGCCTTTTCCGATGACATGGACGGCATGCGCAAAGTGCCGTCGAACTTGCCCAATCAGGACATGCTGACGGCGCACCTGGGCAAGCCGCTGACCGATGTGCCCGATCCGTTCGGCACGCATGACGGCTTTGCTCAGCATAACAATGCGCGCCTGCGCGCCTTCCTCGACAGCTTCGGCTTCGAGTACGAATTCCGCTCCGCCACGCACGAATATCGCTCCGGCGCGTTTGACGAGGCGCTGATCCGGGCGCTCGAAAAGTTCGATGACATCATGGCGGTGATGCTGCCGACTTTGGGCGCGGAACGTCAGGCGACCTATTCGCCCTTCCTGCCGATCTCGCCGACCACGGGCCGGGTGCTCTATGTGCCGATGAAGGCCTTCGACGCCAAGGCCGGAACCATCACGTTTGAGGATGAGGACGGGACCGACATCACCCTGCCGGTGACGGGGGGCAACACCAAGCTGCAATGGAAGCCCGATTTCGGCATGCGCTGGGCCGCGCTGGGCGTGGATTTCGAGATGTTCGGCAAGGATCACCAGGCCAATGCGCCGGTCTATTCCAAGATCTGCCGCATCCTGGGCGTCGAGCCGCCGGTGCAATATGTCTACGAGCTGTTCCTGGATGATCAGGGCGAGAAGATTTCCAAGTCCAAGGGCAATGGCCTGGCGGTCGAAGACTGGCTGCGCTACGCGCCGCAGGAAAGCCTGTCGCAATACATGTTCCAGAAACCGCGTACCGCCAAGCGTCTGTATTTTGACGTGATCCCCAAGGCGGTCGACGAATATCGCCAGCATTTGCGCGCTTATCCGGATCAGGAACCGGCCAAACAGCTGGAAAATCCGGTCTATCACATCCATTCGGGCGAGCCGCCCAAGGCGGGCTCTGATATCGGATATTCCTTGCTGCTCAATCTGGTCTCGGCGGCGAACGCTCATGACAAGGCGACGCTGTGGGGGTTCATCGCCAAATACGCGCCGGATACCACGCCGGAAACCGATCCGTTCCTGGACCGGCTCGCGGGGTATGCGCTGGCCTATTACGAAGACCAGGTGAAACCGCATAAGACCTATCGCGCCCCGACCGATATGGAGCGGGCGGCCATGGAGGATCTGGTGCAGCGCCTGAAGGCGCTGGATCCGGGCGAAACCGATCCGGAAGTCATCCAGACCGAGGTATACGCTGCGGGCAAGAGCCAGGACTTTGAAAACCTGCGCGACTGGTTCCAGGCGCTCTATGAAGTGCTGCTGGGCCAAAGCCAGGGGCCGCGCTTTGGCGGACTGGCGGCGCTCTATGGTCTGCCGGGCGCGATCGCGTTGATTGAACGGGCTCTAGCAGGCGAGGATCTCAGTCAGGGTTAAGCCGAGATTCCCGTCTTGCCGATGACAGTGAAGCGCCGGGCGATAGCCCGGCGCTTTTTTATGCGCTCAAGCTCTCTTGCGTGTGATGGGAAGGCCTATTTGCCTGTAATTATTATTTTATTTGGGTTATCAACAGCCTTGCGATTTTTGTGACATAAAACTGAAAAATATCAAATTCAGCTAAGTCTTTATCAGAATTGCGTTTTTGATGAAGCGGTATAATCCGACATTTCTGATCGCAGCGGATGGTCCGGAATATTTTCTAATAAAAACAGTATTTTGTGCCGGATTAGGGATGTGTGAAGCTTGTTGCGCGGCCCTACTTTTCATCCGTATCCAGATGTATTACATTTATATGACTGTTGGGTGACAGAACAATAACCGAGACGGTCGTCGAGGCTTCAGCGCGCAGGATTCACCCCCCTGGTGAGGATCTGAACCGACCTTCCGTCCATAGAGCAATTCGTATTGCCGAGAGGCATGGCGGATTGCGACAGAATGAGGAGTGAACCCAATGAAGCATTTCATCAAAACCTTCGCGGCGGCCTCGGTCCTGGCGTCTGCCGGCCTGTTCGCGGCTTCCGCGCAGCAATCTGAAGAATTCACCTTTGCGGTGGATCGCGCCGAGCTGACCTCCCAGTCCGCTGTTCGTGTGGCGTATCAACGTCTGAATGCGGAAGCTGAACGTTACTGTGGCTCGCTGCCGCTTCAGTCCGACACCGAAATGGCCTATTGCCGGGCCGATGTGGTGGATCATGTGATCAGCGCCGTGTCCCATGAGGGGCTACAGGCGCTTCATGTGGAGCGCACCCGCGAAGCGCGCTACGTGGCTGACCGCGGCTAAAACCGATCGCCGACGCCGTATCTGCGGCACGGATCAAAACGGGCTCGTCAGCAAACGCTGGCGGGCCCGTTTGTTTTGCGGCTTGAGCGCTTGACGCTGCATGCGCCCTCTTCAATGCTCGGCCTGACACGGGCAGGGTGCGCCTGCCTTTTTTTATCCAGCCGGAGCGCCCTATGGACCACATCAAGTCCGCTATTCGCACGATCCCCGATTATCCCAAGCCAGGCATCATGTTCCGCGACGTCACCACGCTTCTGGGCGACGCAGGCGCGTTCCGCGCCGCAGTGGATGCGATGGTGTTTCCCCATGCGGGCAAGAAGATCGACAAGGTCGCCGGGATCGAGGCGCGCGGCTTTATTCTGGGCGGCGCGGTGGCGCACCAGCTTAGCGTCGGGTTCGTGCCGATCCGCAAGAAGGGCAAGCTGCCGCATTCCACGCTCAGCCAGAGCTATGAGCTCGAATACGGCACCGACGAGGTGGAGATCCATACGGACGCCATCAAGCCGGGCGAAACGGTGCTGATCGTGGATGACCTGATCGCCACGGGCGGTACGGCGGAAGCCGCGATCAAGCTGATCCGTTCGGCCGGCGGCGAGGTGGTCGGCTGTTCCTTCGTCATCGACCTGCCGGACATTGGCGGCGCGAAAAAGATTGAGGCCCACGGCGTGAAAGTCGCGAGCCTGGTGGCGTTCGAAGGCGAGTAGACTCTCCACTCACTCCGTACAAAAAAGCCCCGGAGCAGCGCTCCGGGGCTTTCTCGTTATCGGTAGGCCTTACGCCTATTCGATGAAGTCACGCACGTCTTGCGCCAGCTGCTCGATGGAGGGCTGGTGCAGATACATCATGTGGCCGGCCGGATAATAGGTCAGCTCGATGCGGTCCTGGTCGTAATAGCCAGGGCGATTGAACGTCATCTCGGTGGCGAAGAACGGCGTCGCCAGATCATAGATGCCGTTGGTGGCGAGCACCCGCAGATCCTGGTTCTGGCGCATGGCGCGCTCGAGCCAAACAGACGTGTTGACGTAATTATTGTTGCCGCCGGCGGGGCCAGCGTCCCAGTTCCACTCGCGCACGCCGCCCAGCGTGGTGTAGGGGCGGGTTTCATCCACGCCCAGAACGCGGGTGTAGTAATCCATCATTGCGGCGGTATAGGCGCCGTCAATGCCATAGCCGGACGGGTCGCCCTCCGGGCTGTCGGCCACGCCGATCGGCTCCACGCCTGTGAAGCGAGAGTCAAAGCGTCCCACGGACAGGCCCTGATCGCGCAGCAATTCGGTGCGGAACCGCGATAGCGTCACACGCATGTCGGAGCGTTCGATATATTGCTCTGACAGGCCGGTCAGCGCGCTCATGCGGGAGATGACGTCAGCCTTGCGGGCGGCGTCGATGTCATGACCGCGCACCAGCGCCGGCAGGTATTCGTCCGTTGCGAAAGCACGCGCGTCATCCAGGAAGGCGTCACGGTCATTGTTCCAGGCGGAGCGGTCCACCAGATTGTGATGCCAGGCGGTTGCGGCGTAGCCGGGGATCAGGCCCACATAGCCGATTTCATTGCCGGGATCGGTGGCGTCCAGGCGGAAGTCGAGCACCACGGAGATCAGCACGACGCCATTGATGGAGACGTCGTTCCAGCCCGCTTCAAGCTGGCGCATCAGCGCGCCGATGCGGGTGGTGCCATAGCTTTCGCCGAGCAGGTATTTCGGCGAATTCCAGCGCTGATGCTCGGTCAGCCATTTACGAATGAAGGCTGCGACGGAAGCCGCGTCTTCATCCACGCCCCAGAACTCTTCAGCCGGGTCGGTGTCGCCCAGAGCGCGGCTCCAGCCGGTGCCGACGGGGTCGATGAAGACGAGATCGGCCTCATCCAGAAGCGTTTCAGGGTTTTCGCGCAGGTCGAACGGCGCGGCGCCGTCATCGCGGGCGTCGCTGGGCAGCACCACGCGTTGCGGGCCGAACATGCCCATATGCAGCCAAAGCGAGGCCGAGCCGGGCCCGCCATTGAAAATGAAGGCCACCGGGCGGGTGCGTGGATCAGACACGCCCTCGCGCAGATAGGTGGTGGAGAAGATCGAGCCGGTAGGCTCGCCCTCGTCGTTTTCCAGATACGTCTCGCCAGCAATGACGCTATAGCGGATGCGCTCGCCGTCAGCGGTGACCTGGCCGGTGGATTCCCAGCGTTTCGGTTCTGGAATGTCGGGCGTCTCGTCCTGAGCCATGAGCGGGCTGGCGAGCATAAGCGCCGCGCTGAGCGCGGCGGCGGCGGTGCGGATCATATCCGTCTCCTTTTCCCCGTTTTTCCCGGCTCTTCGACGTCGCCGTCCGGGCCGGTGTTATAATAGTACGTTGTGCGGTCTTGGCACTTGTCAGGTCAAGTCCAGACATAAGGGCGAGCCCAAACGCAAACCGCCCCCGTCCAGAGGACGGGGGCGGCGCAAGGCGTTGATCTTAACCTTCGAAGGCGTTGATCAGCGTGCGCAGATGCGCGCGGTGCGCTTTGGCTTCGCGCGAACCCATCAGGTCGGGCATCCAGTCTGGGCCGACCCAGCCTTTGACGTCGTTGATGGCGGCGAGGGCGGCCGACCGGGCCACCGGCGCATAATCGCCGTTTCCGACAATCGAGATCAGCTGGCGCAGATACTCCACCTGCAGGTTCTGGCGATAGGTGTTCGGTTCACCGCGAATGTCGGCGGCGTACACCACTTGCGTCAGGTCCTGCAGATAATCGGCCACCGGATACTCCCCGCCATACTGGCGCGCATCATTCATACGCTCGAGCATGTTGGGATGCAGCAGATGCGCCATGACTGCGCGTTGCTGGTTGAACGCACGCTCATGAAGCGCCGGGTCTTCATCGCTGCCGAAATGATCAAAGAAGCGCCGCTGACGCTGCAGATGATCAAGATAGGCTTCTTCCGCAGCGAACGCGTCCGGACCGAACAGGGCCGCATCGAGCACGTCGAGCGCTTGTTCCTGCGTGTCGCGAGGAACCGGGATGAACGGCGTCTCGGCGCCGGGCTGACCCACCACCGAGCGGTTGTTGTAGATCCCGCCGATATGACGGCTGGCCACATTGGCGGCGCCGAAGCGCTGGCCAGAGAGCACCAGATAGCTCGTCAGAAGAGGCTGATAGGTTTCCCCTTCAATCTCGAAGTTTTCCGGCAGGGTGCGCAGGGTGTCGTTGATCAGCTCGACGCGTTGGCCGGCCCAGGTCACAGGGTCGGACGACAGGTCATTGATCATCACGCGCGGATCGGAGTGGCGGCCCGGCGAACGCAGGTCGTCGGCGTCATTGCCGAAAGCCAGCGCCGGATCCGTCGATTGCTCCAAAAGTGCGGGCAGGGCGTCCGCATCCGGGGTGTAGCCATAGCTGATCGCCCAGATGTCATAGGGCCCCGGGACTTCCTGGGAGTATTGCACGCTGGCGCCGTCTTGCATCGGCAGGTTCAGCGCCGGGTAATCCATGATGGAGCCGGTCACGGTCTCGCCGTTCGCCAGATCATCGAGCGAGATGGTGGAGGTCGCCCGCATATTGTGCATCAGGCCCAGCGTATGGCCGATCTCGTGGATCACGAGATAGTGCAGGGACTGACGGATCAGTTCGTTCATTTCGACCGTGGTCGCGCCTTGCGCCTGCAAGGCGGCGACGCCGGACAGCGTCTCCATTTGCAGATGTTCAGCGAAATTGCACATCGCGCCATGGGCGTCGTGATCATGTTCGATCACCGGCTCGCCGGTCGCTTCCGCCAGCTGCTCGGCTGGCAACCACTGGCTCAGGCCCGCCACGTCAAACAGCTCCGAATACCGGATGCGGTTCGTCATGAAGACGTATTCCAGCATGATGTCCGCGCCCATGATCTCGCCGGTGCGCGGATGGGTGAAGCTGGGGCCGTAGCCGCCGAAGGGCGGCGTGGGCGACGAGGTCCAGCGCAGCACATTGTAGCGAATGTCGCCGGCGTCCCAGTCTGCGTCATCCGGCTGGACCCGCACTTCCAGAGCATTGGAGAAGCCCGCAGCTTCAAAAGCGATGTTCCAGGTCAGGGCGGCGTCGCGAATAGTGTCACGCAGTTCGACCGGCGTGGTGTTCTCGATCCACCACACGATCGGTTCGACCGGATCGGAGATCTCGGCGGTCGGGTCCTGTTTGACGAGGCGCCAGCGGTTGATCACATCGTCATAGGGCGTGACGCTGGTGTCGGTCAGATTGGTGACGCGCTGGCCAAAATAACCCACGCGGAAATCGTCTGCGCGCGGCTCATAGCCCTCTTCGGGCAGGGCCAGGAAGCTGTGCTGCACCGTCACCGCCACGGCGCGAGCGTCGGTGATCTCGGCGCCGCCGCCATTGCGCGGGGAGTCCTCGGTGTAGACGTACTCGACGACCACATCGGTATTCTCAGGGTAGTTGCGAATGTCCAGAACGCGGGTGCGGTCACCGGACAGACGGCCCATCGAGAACGCGTCTTCGGCGCCGGGGCCGCGCGGAGCGTTAGGCTTGATTTGCGAAAGGTCTTCGCCGCTCAGAAGCGAATCAATCTGCACCAGGAACCGGTCCGGCGCGTCGTCTTCGCCTTCGGTTTCTGCTTCGATCTCTAGCACGGCCAGCGGCGCGCGAGTGATGTTGGCGCTGGAGGCGCGTGACAGCGCATTGTCTTCATCAAAGGAGAAGCTGGTGTTCTCGGCGCTGATCTCGATTTCGCCGTAATGGCGGGCGAACGTCAGAACGCGATTGTCGCGGAACTGACCGCGGAACAGGCCGGTGCGCGGCGCGCCGTCTTCAGCATAGGTGAAGTAGACGAATTCATCATCGAGCTGATCAGCGGCGATCTCCATATAGAGCGCGCCGTCTTCAGGGTTGCGATAGAGCGGAAACAGACCGTCGATCGTTTCAAACTCTTCGGTGAACCCTTCAATGGTCTGCGCTTCGTCCTCATCGCCCTCGTCTTGGGCGAATGCGGGCGAACCCGCTGTAATGGCGGCTATGGCCGCCGTGAACCACAGGCTGCAAAACTGCGACATTTCAAAGCCCTCCCCTCTTGATTGCCGTACAAAGATGACAAACTAGGCTGGAGATGGGGCGAGAGCAAAGTCGTGATCGGTTACAGTTTGGTCACATTGTAAGTCGCCCGTATACAAACCGACCTCATCCAAGGCGCAAAGCGAGCCCATATGAACTATCGTCACGCGTTTCACGCCGGTAATTTCGCGGATGTGCTCAAGCATCTGGTGCTCGCTCAATGCCTTGAGCATCTGGCCGCCAAACCCAAGCCCTATCGGGTGATCGACACGCATGCAGGCGTCGGCGCTTATGACCTGACGGGTGACGAGGCCCGTCGCAGCCCTGAATGGATGCAGGGCATCGGCCGCCTGATGGAAGCGGACATTCCCGCGGAGCTTCGCGATTCGCTCGACCCGTATCTGAATGTGGTGCGCGCGATGAATTCCGGCGACGCGCTGACCAGCTATCCCGGTTCGCCTGAAATCGCGGCCCGTCTGGCGCGCGCGGAAGACCGCATCCATCTGTGCGAACTTCACAAGGATGATAGCGTCACCCTGGACAAGCGCTATGCGCGCGACGCCCGTGTGAAAGTTCAGGCCATGGACGGCTATCGGGCTTTGCCAGGGCTGGTGCCGCCGCGTGAAAAGCGCGGGCTGGTGATGATCGATCCGCCGTTCGAGCATCGTGACGAGATGGCGTTCATGGCGCAGGCGGCGAAGTCTGCGCTGGAGCGCTGGCCGACAGGCACCTTCATTTTCTGGCGACCGCTGAAGGATCTGTGGGCGCAGGAGCGCTTTGACGTCGGCCTGGCGGAATGGCTGATCGCGGATCAGGGCCTTGAAGGCGAGAAGCTGTTGCGCGCGGACATGTGGGTGCGCGAGCTCAAGGAAGAGGGACCGCTCGCCGGCGCTGGCGTGGTGGTGGTCAATCCTCCCTTCAAGCTGGAAGAGCGCTTGCTGAAACTCTTGCCCTGGCTGACCGAGCTTTTGGCGCAAGATGAGGATGCGGGCTGGCGTCTCGACGGCTGCATCAATGATGACAGCCTGATGGTGGATGAATTCTAGGCGTCCGCCTCATCACTGGTTTCGCCGACGCCAAAGAGCTTGCCTTTTTCCGTCCACAGCACCGTCAGCAGGGCCAATGCGCCCAGCACCGTGAACCCCATGGTGATCGGCAGCACCGTGCCGTTATAACCCTGACCGATCAGCGAGCCGAGCACAGCGCCCGCCATTGCGGTGGATGAGCCATAGAGCGCGGCGGTGGTCCCGGCGCGTTCGCCCGCCGGCTCCATGGCGAGGGCGGAGAAATTCGCCCCGATCATGGAAAACAGCATCAAGGCGGCCATCAGCAGCACGAAATAGACGATGAAAGGCGGCTGACCGAACAGGGCCAGCGTCATGTTCACGCCATTGACCAGAAGATAGGCGATCAGGGCGGAGTGCGAAATCCGGCGCATGCCCAGCCGACGCACGATCTTGGCGTTGACGATATTGGCGCCCGCCAGCCCGATCGCGATGACCGCGAAGGCGAGCGGGAACCATACGCCCAGCTCATAAAGCTCCGCCAAGACCTGTTCAGAGGTGGCGATGAAGGCGAAGAGCGCCCCCATGATGAAGCAGGACGCCGTCAGATAGCCCAGCGTGATGCGGTTGGAGGCGGCCAGAACATAATTGCGCATCGCCGATCCGAACCGCAGCGGGGTGCGTTTGTCGGGGTGCAGGGTTTCAGGCAACCGGATCAGCATCCAGACCGACAGCGCCGCCGCCATCACGAACAGGAAGACGAAAATCACCCGCCAGCTGCCGCCGAACAGGATCAGCTGGCCGATGCTGGGCGCCAGGATGGGGGCGACGGTGAAGACGGTCATGGCGAAGGACATGATCTCCGCCATCCGGCGTCCCGACACCAGATCGCGCACGATGGCCACGGCGATGACCCGTGTGGCCGCCGCCGCGATCCCTTGCAGGGCGCGGGCGGCCACCAATTGCCACAAGCCTTGAGAGCCCAGGCACAGCAATGTCGCCGCCAGATAGGCGACCAGCGCGATCAGCAAGGTCCGGCGGCGTCCCAGGGAATCTGACAGCGGTCCGAAGCCGAGCTGCGCCAGTCCAAAGCCGAAGACGTAAGAGGTGATCACCAGCTGGCGGTCATTGCCCGGCGCGCCAAGTGCATTGCCGACCTCGGACAAAGCGGGCAGCAGGATGTCGATGGACAGGGCGTTGAGCGCCATCAGGAAGCCGACCATGGCGATCAGCTCCCGCGTGGAGATTTGCGGGCGGAGCGGGTCGGGAGAGGGCAGGTGCTGCAAGCGGGCCTCCTGGGCGCCGTCCCGACCGCGATTGGGGCTGGGGCTTAGTATTGCGGGTCCGTATCCCAGGGCCAGCCTGCTGGATAATCAGCAGGAACCTGGCCGGGGAAGTTCGGGGTACGCTTCTCCAGGAAGCTTGTCACGCCCTCAGCCGCATCTGGCGACATGCCGCGATGAAGGATGGCGCGGCTTTCCAGCCGGTGCGCCTCCATGGGATGGCTCGCCCCCAGCATCCGCCAGAGCAGGCGACGGTTCATGGCGACGGAAACCGGGGCCGTGTCTTTCACGAACAGGCGCGCCCGCTCCAGTGCGCGCTCAAGAACTGCTTCGGGCGTGTCCTGCAGTTCGCTGACAAGGCCGCGCGCCAGAGCTTCCTCAGCCAGGAAAGTGCGGCCTGACAAACCCCAGTCCAGCGCGGCTTCGACGCCCACAAGGCGGGGCAGGAACCAGCTGGCGCAGCCATCCCAGGCGATGCCGCGCTTGGTGAAGGGCAGGGCGAATTTCGCGCCCGCCAGCGCCACGCGCGCATCCATGGGCAGAATCATGGTGGCGCCGATGCCGACCGAGGCGCCGTTGATGGCGGCCACGACCGGTTTCTCGCTGTCAAAAATGCGCAGGTTCAACCGCCCGCCGAAATCGCGCCATTGCGGATCGGTGTCCACCAGCTCGCCTTCGGCCTGGGCCGTGGCGACGGCGTTGAAGGTTTCAGCGCCCAGCGACAGGTCCGCCCCGGCGCAGAAGGCGCGGCCCTCGCCCGTGACGACCATGGCGCGCACGGAAGGATCGGCGTCCGAGCGATCAAACGCGTCCGCCATTTCCTCACCCATTTGCGTGGTGAAGGCGTTCATGGCGTCTGGCCGATGCAGGGTCAGCAGGCTGATGCCGTCCTGAACCTCATAGCGAATGGTGGAATAGCTCATATCACTCCCCGAAAGTCTGTTTTTCGGAGAGCTTAAGCGCTTAACGCCCGGTCGTCAGCTGCTGTGTCGCGCTTTAGACGTTGAATTTGAAGAGCATGACGTCGCCGTCCTGGACGACATACTCCTTGCCTTCCTGACGCAGCTTGCCGGCTTCGCGCGCGCCGCTTTCCCCGCCGTTGGAGACGTAATCGTCATAGGCGGTGGTTTCGGCCCGGATGAAGCCGCGTTCAAAATCGCCATGGATGACGCCGGCGGCCTTGGGCGCGGTCCAGCCCTTGCGGATGGTCCAGGCGCGCGCCTCTTTCGGGCCGACGGTGAAATAGGTCTGAAGATCCAGCAGCGTGTAGCCCACATGGATCAGACGATCGAGGCCGGGCTCTTCAAGGCCGATCTCGGCGAGATATTCCGCGCGTTCGTCATCGTCCAGCAGCGCCAGCTCGGATTCGATCTTGGCGGAGATCACCACGCAGGCTGCGCCGTCCTGAGCGGCGCGCTCTTCGACGACCTTGGAAAAGGCGTTGCCGGTTCCTGCGGACTCCTCGTCCACATTGGCGACGAACATGACAGGCTTTGAGGTCAGGAGCTGGAGCATTTTCCACTCCTTGGCCATGTCTTCAGGCACGTCCGCATTGCGGGCCGGGCGGCCTTCCTGCAGCTCGGCCAGGGCCAGATCCACCAGCTCGATAGTGGCCTTGGCGTCCTTGTCGCCGGACTTGGCTTTTTTCTCGAGATTGGCGCGGCGCTTTTCAAGGCTGTCCATGTCGGCGAGCATCAGCTCGGTCTCCACGGTCTCGAAATCGGCCAGCGGATCAATTTTGCCTGCGACGTGGGTGATGTCGCCATCTTCAAAACAGCGCAGCACGTACAAGATCGCGTCGGTTTCGCGGATATTGGCCAGGAACTGGTTGCCCAGGCCTTCGCCCTGCGACGCGCCTTTCACCAGGCCGGCGATGTCCACAAAGTTCATCCGCGCCGGGATCACATTGGCGGACCCGCCGATCTCGGCCAGCTTTTGCAGGCGCGGTTCAGGCACCGCCACTTCGCCCACATTGGGTTCAATGGTGCAGAAGGGATAGTTCGCCGCCTGGGCCGCCGCCGTCTGGGTCAGCGCGTTGAACAGGGTGGATTTGCCCACATTCGGCAGACCGACAATCCCGCATTTGAAACCCATGGCGCGCGCCTCTCTTCAGCTCAGCGTGTGTAGCGACTTTGGCGGGCCGTATAGGCCGAACGCGGGAGTGAGGGAAGGGGGGCGGGCAGAGAGGCCGCGCTATGCGGCGTTCACCGCCTCCAGAAAACCGTCGATCCGGTCAGACAGATCATTGGCGTTGGTGCGCAGCTGGTTGGCCATGTCTGCAATCTGGTTCGCGGCGGCGACGGCGTTTTGCGCGCCTTGCATCACCTGCACGCTGTCTTCATCCACAGCCTGGGTTTTCTGGGCGGCGGTCTGGGCGGTCCCGGAAATTTCGGCGACGGCGGCGGTCTGCTGTTCGACAGCGGAGGCGCTTTCCGCGGACGCCGCGTCGATCTCGGTGATCTCCTCCACAATCGCAGCCGCCGTCTTGGACGCGTCCTGAACGCTGGCTTCAAAGCGAGAGATACGCTCGCCAATGGTCTCGGTCAGCTTTGTGGTCTGGGTGGACAGGGCTTTCACCTCGCTGGCCACAACCGCAAACCCTTTACCGGCTTCGCCGGCGCGCGCCGCTTCGATGGTGGCGTTGAGCGCCAGAAGATTGGTCTGCTCGGCCACGGCGTTAATGCCGGAAATGATCTCGACCATGTCCGCCAGCGCCGAGGCCATCTCGTTCATGCTGGCCTGGCTCTCCTGGGTGCGCTCGGCGGTGCGTCGGGTGAGGTTTGACACGCGTTCGGCGGAGCCGCGCACTTCATTGATCGAGACATTCAGTTCTTCAGTGGCCGCGGCCATGGTCTGCACGCCATTGCTGGCCTCGCGCGCGGCTTCGTTCATAGAGCCGGCGCGGGACTGGCCGTCTTCAGCGGCGGTTCGGGACGTCTCGGCGGCCTCGACGACTTGCTCAAGCAAAGCTTCAACGGCGCGCAAGGTTTGACCCGCGCCGGTCTTGAACGTCTCGATTTCAGCCTGCAGAGCCTGCGCCTTTTGCGCCTCTTGCTCCTTGCGCGACAGTTCGCCCGCCTGGGCGGTTTCCGCTGCATGCAGCTGTCGGGTCATGTGATTGAGGGCCTTGGCGATCCGGCCGATTTCGTCGGCCCGACCTTCAAACGCGTCGTCAGCGCTGCGATCGCCTTGCGCCACAGCGTCCATGCGCTGGGCAAGATCGAGCATCGGCTTGAACATGCGCTGGATGACGGGCCAGGCGAGCGCCGCAGTGATGGCGCCGGCGATCGCGGTGGCCATCAAAAAGCCCAGCCAGCCTGCGCCGAAGGCGGCGTACAGCCCGGTCTTCAGCAACACCCCAAAGGTCATCAGGCCGAGAAAGACGAGGATGAAGCGAACGGAAAGCGGCAGCGCGGGCATCACAGATCTCAGTTGATTGAACTGTCAGTGTGATGGGGTCATGAGGGTTAATGCCCCCCTAAAAAGTGTGGGGTCTCACACGCGATAGGGGCCGATAAGCTCGCATAGTCTCATGCTTAGGCCGTTCTGACTGAAAGCAGAAAGTCGTTGATCGTCTTCGACATGCTGGCGGCGTTGCTTTCCAGTTCCGAGCAAAGCTGGGCGATCTGATCCGCATTGGCCACCGAGGCCTCCGCGCCTTTCATGACCGTGCTGGTTTCTTCGTCCACCAGTCCCGTGCGTTCGGCGGCGGTCTGGGCGGAGCGGCTGATTTCAGACACGGCGGCGGTTTGTTGTTCGACCGCAGAGGCGCTTTCAGACGACGCCTGGTCGATCTGCATCATGGCGTCCGCCACGCTTTGCGTCGCCTGACCCGCGTCCTGGACCAGGGATTTGAAGTTCACGATCCGGGCGTTGATGGTCTCGGTCAGCTTGGTGGTTTGCTCGGCCAGGGCTTTGACTTCGCTGGCCACGACCGCGAAGCCCTTGCCGGCTTCACCGGCGCGCGCCGCCTCGATGGTGGCGTTCAGCGCCAGAAGGTTGGTCTGTTCGGCCACAGCGTCGATGCCGGCGATGATTTCAGTCATGTCGGTCAGGGAGTCGCTGATGTCCTCCATCTTGGACCGGCTTTGCAGGGTCTGATCTGCGGATGCGGACGTCAGCTCGGCCACCCGCGCTGCGGACCCGCGCAGCTCGCCGATGGAGGCGTTCAGCTCCTCGGTGGAGGCGGCCATGGTCTGGACGCCTGCGCTGGCGGCCTGAGCCGCTTCGCTGACCTTGGCCAGACGATCGCGGCTTTCGATGGAGGTCGAACGGGTGGATTCAGCAGTTTGCTGCACGTCCTGTGCGGCTTTGATGACGGTGCTCAGGACCTGATTGGCGGTTTGTTCGAACTTGGCGATTTCGTCAGCCAGGGTTTTGGCGCGACGCGCCTCGACCGCCTGTTTGTCCATTTCGCCTCGCCGCAGGTTTTCCGCGTCCTGAAGCTTGTTGCACAAGGTGGTGATTGACCGGGCGATCTGCCCAATCTCGTCTTTGCGGGCGGAATAATTCGTTTGGGTTTCATACTGGCCAGAGGCCACGTGGTCGATGGTCTGGGTCATTGCGTTCAGGGGCGCCAGCGCGCGGCGGCTGACCCAGAAGCCGACCCCGCCGGCGACGCCGAGCGACAACAGCGCCAGCAAAGCGGTGACGAGCAAGACATTGTTGCGCGTGGCGATGATCGCCGCTTTTTCCACGCCCACATACAAGATGCCGATGGTATCACCCTCGGGGGTGAAGACAGGCTGGTAGGCGGTGAAATAGTCCTTGCCCAGAATGGTCGCCTGGCCGCGGAAGCCCTGCCCGGCCATCATTGAATCATAAACGGCGCCAGCGCCCAGCGGCGTGCCGACGGCCCGGTTTCCATCGGGTTTGACGATATTGGTGGTGCGCCGGAAGAAATCGTTCTCGGCTTCTGACCAGATAAACAAGGTCGCGGTCTGGCCGGTCTGGCGTCCTACGGAGTCAATCATTTCGTGGGAGGTGAACTCAGGCAGCGCCGGCGCTTCAAGCCGTGTGATCTCGCCGTCCGAGTTATAGCGGATGTCCAGTTCCGGAAGGCGCGTGGTTTGCAGCGTGGCGGCTGCGACACGCAAATTCATTTCCTGCGCTTCAGAGGCCGAGCGGGAGATCGAGTTGTTGATCACCCATCCTGCCGAAAGCGCTGTCAGGGCGATCCCCACCGCGACGAGCCCAAGAATGAGCGTGACGAGACGTGTAACCAGGGAACTGAACATAATAGTCTCTCTTGCTTGTCGGATGCCCTCTTTGGTGACGCAGATATGGATAACAAAGTCTGAAGCACTGTTTCCCTGAGCCCGTCTCAATAGACATTGTGATCGGATAGACTGGTTTTATTTCAGTCTTGCTCTTATATGCGGCCCTCTTTTGTAATTCGCTTCCGGCCTTGAACCGGTAGGGGAAAGATAATGACGACGCTGATATCCAACGCCCCGCGCCCTGGCGCGGGCGCTGTTTCCACTCCTGTTTCCAGTCCGGTGCTCGATACGGCGCGGGTTGACGCGCTGATGGCCGAGTACGGGCTGACGGGTGAATTTCTCAATCTGGGCGGGGAGCCCTCTGACCACCGCGTGGTCGCCGCCATGTCTGGCGGCGTCGACAGCTCGGTTGTGGCCGCGGTGCTGCACCGCGCCGGCTATCAGGTCGTGGGCATGACGCTGCAGCTGTACGATCATGGCGAGGCGGTGCACCGCAAAGGCGCGTGCTGCGCCGGTCAGGACATTCACGACGCCCGCCGCGTGGCCGAAGCGATGGGGTTCGCCCATTACGTGCTCGACTACGAAACCCGCTTCCGCGAAGCGGTGATCGAGGATTTCGCCGACACCTATCTGGCCGGCTTCACGCCCATCCCCTGCGTGCGGTGCAATCAGTCTGTGAAGTTCGCCGACCTGCTGGCGACGTCCAAGCAACTGGGCGCGGACTGTCTGGTCACGGGGCACTACATCCAGCGCACGATGAACGGCAACCGCCCCGAACTGCGCCGCGCCGCGGATGCGGGCAAGGACCAGTCCTATTTCCTGTTCGCCACCACTGAAGAGCAACTTGATTATCTGCGCTTCCCGCTGGGGCATCTGAACAAGGACCAGACCCGTGAGCTGGCCGCCGCCCTGGGGCTGATCGTGGCCGCCAAGCCCGACAGCCAGGATATCTGTTTTGTGCCCGACGGTGATTACGCCAGCGTGGTCGAGAAAGTGCGTCCGGGCGCCTCGCGTCCGGGCGAGATCGTGCATCTGGACGGCCGGGTGATGGGCCGTCACGAAGGCGTGCTGCGCTATACGGTGGGCCAGCGCCGCGGCCTTGGGATCGCGACGGGCGAGCCGCTGTATGTGGTGCGTCTGGATGCGGAGGCGGCGCAAGTCATCGTCGGCCCGCGCGAGGCCTTGCAAGTGCGCAAGATCACGCTGACGGATGTGAACTGGATCGGCGATGGCGATCTGAGCGAAGCCGATGGTCTGACGGTCGGCATCAAGGTGCGATCCACCCGTCCGCCCAAACCGGCGGTTCTGGAAGTGGGCGAAGACGGCGTCTTCGTGCTGCTTGATCAGGGCGAAGAAGGCGTCGCGCCCGGGCAGGCCTGTGTCTTTTATTCCCACCCCGATCATGACCGGGTGCTGGGCGGCGGCTGGATCCGGGCGACGGGTTAGCGTCTGGCTTCGAGAATCTGCTGTGATCTGTTTCTCGCTCAAAGCGGGCAAGGCGTGACTCTGCGCGCCCGGACGTGGAAATAGATCCGGATCATTTCTGCTTTCGCCCTTACGCTCATCAAAAAATGAATGGGACTCATAACTCTGTGAATGGGTCTGGGCCGAGCCAGAAAAGGCCTGTTGCGCAAGCTGTTTCAGTCGTGATTGCTGCGCTGTGGCGCGACTGAGCCGCCCTGCTGCGTATGCGAGCACTCTTGACGCGGTGCGAAACAAGGCCTTTCTCTGACCGCAATGACCGGCCCGAGCCGGCCGAGATAAAACTATTAGGAGACGGACCATGAGTTCCGAAGATCCGATTGTCATCGTAGGTATGGCGCGCACCCCTATGGGCGGCCTGCTGGGAGAACTGGCGGGGATGTCCGCCAATGAGCTGGGCGCGGAAGCCGTCAAGGCCGCGCTCGCTGAAGCCGGCGTCGCCGGCGACGATGTGGACCTTATCTACATGGGCAATGTGCTGAGCGCCGGCCAGGGCCAGGCCCCGGCGCGCCAGGCGGCCATCAAGGGCGGTCTGCCCAAATCGGTCGAGGCGACCACGCTGAACAAGATGTGCGGCTCTGGCATGCAGGCCGCCATCATGGGCCGCGCTTCCATCGCCTCGGGCGACGCCTCGGTGATCGTGGCCGGCGGTATGGAATCCATGACCAATGCGCCGCATCTGATGCCGAACCATCGCACCGGCTTCAAGTACGGCCATGACGTGATCAAGGACCACATGGCCCAGGACGGTCTGGAAGACGCGTATGAAGGCAACGCCATGGGCGTGTTCGCCGACATGATCGCGCGTGAGCACCAGTTCACCCGCGAAGACCAGGACGCCTACGCGCTGGAAACTCTGGCCCGCGCCATTCGCGCGACCGAAAAAGGCGATTTCAAGCGCGAGATCACGCCGGTGACCATCAAGAGCCGCAAGGGCGATGTCACCGTTGAAACCGACGAACTGCCCCGCAAGGCGCGTCCGGAAAAAATCCCCAGCCTGAAGCCTGCGTTCGGCAAGGACGGCACGGTGACGGCGGCGAACGCCTCAGCCATCTCTGACGGCGCAGCGGCGCTGGTCATGATGCGCCAGAGCGAAGCCGAGCGTCGCGGCCTGAAGCCGCTGGCGAAGATCGTCGCCACCGCCGCTCATGCGCATGAGCCGGCTTACTTCACCACGGCGCCGGTTCCGGCCATGCGCAAGGTTCTGGAGAAGGCGGGCTGGACCAAGGACGATGTGGATCTGTGGGAGATCAACGAAGCCTTCGCCGTGGTGCCGATGATCGCGATGAAAGAGCTGGGCCTCAGCCATGACGTTGTGAACGTCAATGGTGGCGCCTGTGCGCTCGGCCACCCGATCGGCGCGTCCGGCGCCCGCATCATGGTCACCCTGATCGCGGCTCTGGAAAGCCAGGGCAAGACCAAAGGCGTCGCCTCGCTGTGCATCGGCGGCGGTGAAGCCACGGCGGTCGCGATCGAACGCCTGAACTAATCGGTTTGAACGCCGTATGAAAAAGCCCCGGTCAGCTGGCCGGGGCTTTTTTAGTCGAGCAAGAAGACGTCGTCGTCTTCATCGCCGTCGTCAGCAGGAGCGGTCAGGCCCGGCAAGGGGTCTGGCGTCGTTTTCGGCAGGCCGACCGTCATCAGCGCGGCTTGCCAGTTCAGACAGAATTGCGACAGCGCGCCTGCTTTCTGAGCCGCCTGCGCCAGTTGTTGGGCGGCGTTCGCGCCATGGGTATGGGCCATCCAGGCGATGGGCAGGCCATGCGGCGTATAGGCTTTCAAGCCTTTCAGAAAGCCGACCCAGTCCTGTTGCGGGTCATATCCTTCAAGCTTTCGGAAATCGATGATGGCGCCGCGGATATGCTCTTTTTCGACCCGTTTTTGCAGCTCTTGCAAATTGCCCATCGCGCCGTGGACAGTCTCGATCCCGCCTACAGCAAGATACCAGATGCGAGGGCGTTGGGAGATCAACTGGTTTGCAAGATTCACACGCGTCATGTGGCTCAACCGCTTCATCAAAACGCTTCATGATTGCACGCGGCGTAACTTATGATGTCTAAATCAAGTGGTTCTGATCACGCATTCGCCTTGTGGCGCGGCTTGGCGGATACCGGACATGCTTCGAATTGACGTCTGTTTTTCATCAAAAACAGAAGAATTATGACGCGCTGCAACATGATGCTGCTTGCCGCGCTTCGCTTGCCAAAACCGATTCTGAACGCTACCTCGCGGCCTGAAAAGCCTTGTATGGCTTGAAGAAACGTACGGACAAAGCATGTCGAACGGACAGACTCGTTTCCACGTTCCGACCCCGCCGTATCGGCCGGGGGACGAGCCCGACTTCGCCCATCTCGATCTTCAGAAAGCGGGCGAGGCGCTGCGGCCTGATCCCGCCGCATCCTGGCAAGAGACCCAAGACCTGGCGACAGGGCTCGTCGGCGTTCTGGATCACAACCATCAGGCTGTTGGCGCGTGGAACCCCGAGCTGAGCCCCGAAGTTCTGCGTGAAGGCCTGAGCCATATGGTGCTCACCCGGATCTATGACGAACGCATGCTCAAGCTGCAGCGTCAGGGCAAGATGAGCTTCTACATGAAGTCCACGGGCGAGGAGGCGGTCGCCGTCGCCGCCGCCATGGCTCTGAAGCCCACCGACATGGTGTTCCCCAGCTATCGCCAGCAGGGCATCCTGTTCGCGCGCGGGCGCAATATCGTCGACATGATGTGCCATTGCATCTCCAACAGCCGCGACAATCTCAAAGGTCGCCAGCTGCCGGTGCACTACACCTGGGCTGAAGGCAATTTCTTCACCATCTCGGGCAATCTGGGCACCCAGTTCCCGCAAGCCGCCGGCTATGCCATGGCCTGCGCCTATAAGGGCGAGGACCAGATCGCGGCGAGCTGGATCGGTGACGGCACTACGGCGGAAGGCGATTTCCACGCCGGTCTGACCCTGGCGTCCACCTATCGCGCGCCGGTGATCTTCAACGTCGTGAATAACCAATGGGCCATCTCGTCCAACCAGAACATCGCCCGCGGCGATGCGCCGACCTTTGCGGCGAAAGGGCTGGGCTATGGCCTCGCCTCGATCCGGGCGGACGGCAATGACTTCCTCGCCGTCTACGCCGCCACCCAATGGGCCGCAGAGCGCGCCCGTCAGGGTAAGGGCGCGACCCTGCTGGAGCTGTTCACCTATCGCGCCGACGCGCACTCCACCTCGGACGATCCCACCAAATACCGTCCCAAGACCGAGTTTGACCGCTGGCCGCTGGGCGATCCCATCGAGCGCCTGAAACAGCATCTGATCGGCAAGGGTGAGTGGGACGAGACTCGCCACGCAAAGCTTGAAGAGCAGATGACCGCGCTGGTGGTGAAATCCTACAAGGAAGCGGAAAGCCACGGCACGTTGCATGAAGGCCCGCTTTCGCCCACCGAAAGCATTTTCGAAGACGTCTACGCCAAGCCCGATTGGCGGCTGCGCCGTCAGCGCCAGGATCTGGGGGTTTAAGTCATGCCAGCGATGAACATCATTCAGGCGCTGAACTCCGCCATGGACGTGCTTCTGGAGCGTGATCCGGACGTTGTGGTCTTTGGCGAGGATGCGGGCTATTTCGGCGGCGTTTTCAAGGCCACCGACAAGCTTCAAGAGAAGTACGGCCTCGACCGGGTGTTTGACACCCCGATCAACGAGGCGGCGATTGCCGGCATGTCGGTGGGTATGGCGGCGAAAGGCCTCAAGCCCATCGCTGAGATCCAGTTTTCGGACTACATCTTTCCCGCGATCGACCAGATCGTCTCCGAGATGAGCCGTATCCGTTATCGCTCGGCGGGTCAGTTCACGTCGGGCTGCGTCGTGCGGTCGCCCTGGGGCGGCGGCATTCGCGGCGGCCAGACTCACTCGATGAGCCCGGAAGCCTTCTTCACTCATGTGCCGGGGCTTCAGGTGGTGGTCCCGTCCAACCCGTATGACGCCAAGGGCCTGCTGATCTCGGCGCTGGAAAGCGGCGATCCGGTGATCTTCTTTGAGCCCAAGCGGATTTACAATGGCCCGTTTGACGGCGTGCCGGACACCCCGCTGAAATCCTGGGCCAAGCACGCCAAGGGCGAGGTGCCTGAAGGTCATTACACCGTCGAGCTGGGCAAGGCGGAAGTGGTGCGTGAAGGCGAAGCCTGCACCGTCATCGCCTATGGCACGCTGGTCCATGTGGCCCAGGCCGCCGCCGAAGCGTCCGGCATCGATGCCGAGATCATCGATCTCAAGACGCTCGTGCCCTATGATGTCGAGACCATCGCCAAATCGGTGAACAAGACCGGTCGGGTCGTCGTCGCTCAGGAAGCGCCGCGCACGTCCGGTTTCGCCGCCGAGCTGGCCGCCCAGATCCAGGAAGAATGCTTCTATGCGCTGGAAGCGCCGATCTTCCGCCTGACCGGCTGGGACATTCCTTATCCGCACGCCCATGAATGGGCGTACTTCCCCACGCGCGACCGCTTTGCGCGCGCGATGAAGACCGTGACGGAGGCCTGAGCATGAGCGAATATAAATACAAGCTCCCCGATGTGGGCGAAGGCGTCGTTGAGGCGGAAATCGTCGAATGGCACATCAAGGCCGGCGACAAGGTCACTGAAGACCAGCACATTCTGGATGTGATGACCGACAAGGCTACGGTCGAAATTCCGTGCGCGGTGAACGGTGTGGTGAAATCCATCGTCGGCGAGCCGGGTGAAGTGATCCCGGTGGGCACCGAAATCCTGATCATTGATGTGGACGGCGAAATCCCCGACGATGTCGAGAACACGGCTGAGCCCGAGACCAAGGAGGCTCAGAAAGAAGAGCCCAAGGCTGACGCGCCGAAAGCGGAGCCCAAGCCCGAGCCGAAGCCGGACCCCAAGCCCGAGCCGAAACCGACCCCGGCTGCGGCGGCCCCGGCGAAAACCGCCGCGCCTGTACGCTCCAACGGCGAGCGCCCGTTGGCGAGCCCGGCGGTGCGTCAACGCGCCCTCGAAGCTGATATCGACCTCGCCCATGTGCCGGGCACGGGACCCGCGGGCCGGGTCACTCACGGTGATCTCGACGACTTCATCGCTGCGGGCGGCCGTCTTATCTCGAAAGCGGGCGGATCTGGCGCAGGCAAGGCGCCGCGCACCGGCAAGGAAGACATCAAGGTCATCGGCCTGCGCCGAAAGATCGCCGAGAACATGGCGCACGCCAAGCGCACCATTCCGCACATCACCTATGTGGACGAGATTGACCTGACCGCGCTCGAAGACCTTCGCGCGCACATGAATGCGAAGAAGTCAGACGATCAGACCAAGCTGACCATCATCCCCTTCCTGGTGATGGCGCTGACCAAATCCCTGCCGAAATTCCCGCAAGCGAACGCGCATTTCGACACCGACGGCTCGTTGCTGACCCAGCATGACGGCATTCATTGCGGCATCGCCGCCGCCACGCCCAACGGCCTGATGGTGCCGGTGATCAAGCACGCGGAAAGCCTGGACATCTGGGAGGTCGCCGCCGAGACCAAGCGTCTGGGCGACGCCGCCAAGGCTGGCAAGGCCACCAAGGACGAGCTGACCGGCTCCACCATCACCATCACGTCTCTGGGCGCCATCGGCGGCATCGTCACCACCCCGGTGATCAACCATCCCGAGACCGCTATTATCGGCGTGAACAAGATGCAGACCCTGCCGCGCTATGATGCGGAAGGCCGCGTCGTGCCGCGCAAGATCATGAACCTGTCCTCAAGCTTCGATCACCGCATCGTGGACGGTTATGAAGCCGCCCTGCTGGTGCAGGAGATGAAGGGGTATCTGGAAAACCCCGCGACCCTGTTCATGGAGTAGGGTTCAGCCCCGTCCAAAAGCTCAAAGCCCGGCCCTCGCGCCGGGCTTTTTGTTTGCGAGCAATCAAATGTCTGTCACCCCGGACGCGAAGCGATCCGGGATCTGGCGGAAACGCTCTGTTCTGATCACAGAGACGCTGTCACCAGATCCCGGCGCAGGGCCGGGATGACGGGTTCTGTGTGACCAACGCGTTCCTCAAACCTGTCATCCCCCGCTTCATGCGGGGAATCCATGCCGGTTGGTTAGATCACAGGTCACGGCATGGGTTCGCGGGATAAACCGGCGAATGACAATGGAGAGGAAAGGAGCCGCATGGGCCTCCGGATCAAGTCCGAAGGCCGAAATGTTGAGGCTTCTTCCTCTCGGTCCTGGGGCTTGACCCAGGGACCCATAAAAACAGGTCGGCTGCAGGAATAACCCCGACTTAGTCGTGCGTCGCTCTTCCCTTGGACGAGGGGGAGAGGAGAAATCAGTCCGCCCAACTTTTCCTTGCCGTTCGCACTCACGCCTCCTAATGTCACCACTGGTGACATTAGGAGGGTTTGATGTCGATTTACGAGATGATCCGCGATCATATGGACAAGTCGGTGCCGTTCGCGACGGTGACGGGCGTCGAGCTGGTGGAGGTCTCGCCCGAACGCGGCGTGGCGCGTCTGGCCAAGCGCCCCGAAGTGGAGAACCACATCCAGACCATGCATGCGGGCGCCATGTTCACCCTGGGTGAGGCGGCCTCGGGCGCGGCCTCGGGCGCGGCGCTGGGCGGCGTGCTGGGCGATCAGTTGCTGGCGGCGCGGCCCGTCGCGGCGGACGCGAGCATCAAATACCTCAAGACCGGCAAGACCGATCTGACGGCCACAGCGGTCGCCAATTCAGACGCCGAGACGATCCGGAAGGAATTGGAGGAGGCCGGCAAGGTGGTGTTCGACATCAATGTCGCCATCACAGACGCCGAGGATGTGACCGTCGCAGAAATGGTGGTGAACTGGCACGTCAAGAAAACGGGCTGATGGCGAAGGCGCGCAAATATCATCATGGCGATGTGCGCGAGACGGCGACCCGGGCTGCGCTTGAGATGATCGAGCAGGACGGTGTGGACGCGCTGACCATGCGGGCGTTGGCGAAAGCGGTGGGCGTCGATCATCGCGCGCTCTACCGCCACTATCCTGACCGGGACGCCGTCCTCGCCGCAGTGGCGGGCGAGGGCTATCGCCAGCTTCTCAGCATCCAGCTTTCCGGGTGCGTCGACTCATCGAGCCCGCTGCAGACCGCTTTTGAGGTCTATGTCCATTTCGCGCTCGACCGGCCGCATCTGCACGCATTGATGCTGACCCGGTCCCGTCAGGAGATGGACGCCCATGCCGCGCTGGGCGAGGCGGTGAAGGCCGAGCTTGATCAGCTGATGGTCTGGGCGCGTCTGGCGCTGGGAGTGGAGCGTGGAGAACGCGAGACCGACGCGCGCGATCTGGCCTTCGCGGCGCTCGGGGCGGCCTATGGTCTTTGCAGTCTCGCCTCAAGCGCGTCGCTGGCGCCGCGCAGCGCCGAGAATCTCAGGCAGTTCGTCTCTGATCAGGTGGCCGGTGTTCTGGAAGGGCAGCTGTTGCGGCTTACGCCGAATTCACACCGGTAAGGCGATGTCTCTGATAGGCTTTCTCCAAATAGGAGGACGGTGATGATGAAACGGACTGCCTGGGCTGCAAGCCTCGCGATCCTGACCGGCGCCCTGGCGCAAGCTCAAACGCCCGCCGAGACCTTTGAAGGTGGACTGGCGGAGTACCGGCGCAGTCATCATATTCCCAGCCTCTCGGTTCTGGTCTTGCGGGACGGAGAGCCAGAAGTTGAAGCCTATCTTGGGTGGTCGGATGACGAGGGTGAGGTCGCGACTGACGCCGACACCGCCTATTTCGTTGCGTCCGTGACCAAGACCATCACCGGAACCACGCTGTTTCTCGCCGATCAGGCGGGCGAGATTGATCTCGACCGTCCCATGTCGGACGCCGAGGACTGGCGCGGTCTGTGCGAATGGTTCCCTGAGTCCGACATTCCGCTCGCCGGCGGTGATGTGGACGGGGTGATGTTCCCGGACTTCACCTGTCAGGGGCATACCCTGCGTCAGGTCGTGAA
The DNA here is from genome assembly GCF_000420265.1 of Oceanicaulis alexandrii DSM 11625. Taxonomy (NCBI): domain Bacteria; kingdom Pseudomonadati; phylum Pseudomonadota; class Alphaproteobacteria; order Maricaulales; family Maricaulaceae; genus Oceanicaulis; species Oceanicaulis alexandrii. Next base: position 837,830 of record NZ_ATUP01000001.1, on the reverse strand, counting down.
CATGCAGGTCAATGGCGAGCCCGGAACTGATTTTTATTACAATGCACTGGTCTTCGCGCGGTTGGGACGCTTCGTGGACGAGGTGCATGATCGCGATTTCCGGTCGCTTGTGCGCGGCTATGTGATCGACCCGCTTGAGATGACCGACACCATGGCGGGCTGGCGCGACATGCAGAACTTTCATGTGCTGAGCCATCTGGCGCCGCCCTTCGAGTTTGACGGAGAACGCCTGGTCAAACAGCCTTTTCCTGACGACGACTTCCGTGGCGCGGCCGGGCTTTATATGACGCCGCTCGATCTGGGGCGGTTTGACCGGGCGCTGGATGACGGCGCGCTCTTGACCGCTGAGCAACGCGAGGCGCTGTGGACTCCGCCAAACAATGCCGACGGCACGCCGTCTGAGTACGCCCATGGCTGGTTCTTGCAGGAGTATAACGGCGAGCGTCTGGTCTTTCATTCGGGCTGGCAACCAGACGCCTATTCCGCGATCTATCTGAAAGTGCCCGATCGCGGGTTGACCCTGATCGCCTTCGCCAACACCGAAAGCCTGTGGTGGGGCAACCGCGCGGACCGGTCGGAAGTCGACCGCTCTGATCTGGTCCAGGCTTTCTTCGCCGCCTATGGGATTGGCGCTGAGACGCCCTGATCCAAAAAGCATGGGCGCAGACAAGGCGCGCTAATCTGTCCGGACCTTTTTATGAAGACGGGGCGGGTTTCAGCCTGCCCCTTTTTTGTTGCGCGCCAAGCGTCTAAACCTCAGCCAAATCCCTCTCGGACCCAGCAGGAGTTTTACGCATGGCCCAGTCGAAAACATGTCAGGTTCTCGTCGTCGGCGGCGGTCCGGGCGGCTATCCCGCTGCGATCCGTGCGGGCCAGCTGGGTCTCGACACCATCATCGTGGACAAGCACGGCCTGGGCGGCACCTGCCTGAACCGGGGCTGCATCCCTTCGAAGGCGTTTATCCACGCCGCCTCCAAATATGAGGAGATGGTCCATCACGCCCAGAAGGATGAGATGGGGCTGAAGGTCTCTGACCCGACCCTGGACATGGCGGGCGTGACGGCGTGGAAGGACGGCATCGTCTCAAAGCTCACCAAAGGCGTCGGCCAGCTCATCAAGGCGGCCAAGGTCGAAGCGATTTCCGGCTGGGCCACCTTCAAGAACGCCAAGACCTGCCTCGTCGAGATGGAAGACGGCGAAACCGTCGAGATCACGGCGGAGAACGTCATCCTCGCCACGGGCTCCAAAGAGACCGAGCTCCCCTTCATGACGTTTGGTGGAAACGTTATCGGCTCGACCGAGGCGCTGGAGCTGACCGAGCGCCCGGAAAAACTGGTCGTCGTGGGCGGGGGCTATATCGGCCTCGAGCTGGGCATCGCCTTCCGCAAGATGGGTTCAGAGGTTGCTGTGGTGGAAGCCGCGGACACGGTCCTGCCCAGCTATGACAAGGAAATGATCCGTCCGGTCCAGATGTGGCTGAAAAAGAACAAGGTCGCGCTGCACACTGGCTGCAAGGCCAAGGGCGCGGTCGAGGAGGGGGGCAAGACCTGCCTCGAATTTGAGGACGCCAAGGGCGAGACCCAGCGTATCGAAGCCGACAAAATTCTTGTCGCCGTGGGCCGCAAGCCGGTGACGGAAGGCTGGGGTCTTGAAAATATGGGCCTCGATATGGACGGCCCGTTCGTGAAGATCGACCATCAGTGCCGCACCGCCATGCGCGGCGTGTACGCCATTGGCGACTTGGTGGGTGAGCCGCTGCTGGCGCACAAGGCCACCAAGCAGGGCGAGCTGGTCGCCGAGATCATCGCCGGTCACAAGCGCGCCTATGACCCGGTCTCCGTCGCGGCGGTGTGCTTCACCGAACCCGAACTCGTCGGCGTGGGCCTGACGCCGGATGAAGCAAAAGCCAAAGGCGAGAGCGTCATCACCGGCAAGTTCCCGCTGGCGGCTTCGGGCCGGGCGCTGACCATGGAAGGCGGCGCGGATGGCGGTTTTGTACGCGTCACCGCCCGCGAGAGCGATCATGTGATCCTGGGCATTCACGCGGTCGGCAAGCACGTCTCTGAACTGTCGGGCGAGTTCGCCCTGGCGCTGGAGATGGGCGCGACGCTGGAAGACGTGGCCGGCACCATTCACGTGCACCCGACCCTGACCGAGGGCTTCGCCGAAGGCGTGCTGACCGCGCTGGGTCACCCCATCCACATCTCGGCCTAGCCGAAACGTTATGTCATCGCTTTTCCCCGCCCGCCAAAGCGGGTAGGGGACAGTGATGACCGACGAACCCAACCCTTCCCACGCCCCGCATCATCACAACCCTGAGCATGACGGCCATGACCACCATCATGGCCACGGGCATTCTCACGCGCATCCTGTTGATGGACGCAACGAGACGCGCACGCTGATTGCGGCGGCGCTGACCGGCGGCTTCATGCTGGCCGAGGTGATCGGCGGGCTGCTGACCGGGTCTCTGGCGCTGCTCGCCGACGCGGCGCACATGCTGACGGACTTCGCCGCGCTGCTGCTGGCCTGGGGCGCGTTCCGTCTGTCGCGCCGTCCCGCCACGTCAAAGCGCTCTTACGGCTATGACCGTATGCAGATCCTGGCGGCGTTCGCCAACGGGGTGACGCTGTCGATCCTGGTGGTCTGGATCGTCTGCGAGGCGGTGATGCGCCTGTTTGATCCCAATGAGATCGAGGCGACCGGCATGGCGGTGATCGCGGTGCTGGGCCTTGTGGTCAATATCGCCGCCTTCGCGGTCTTGCATGGCGCGGATACGAACAACCTCAATATTCGCGGCGCGCTGGCCCATGTGATGGGAGATCTTCTGGGATCGGTCGCAGCGATCATTGCGGCGGGCGTGATCTGGTGGACGGGCTGGACGCCCATTGATCCGCTTCTGTCCTTGCTGATCGCGGGGCTGATCGGCGTGTCCGCCTGGCGGCTGGTGCGAGATGCAGGCCGGGTTCTTCTGGAGGCCGCGCCGGACCATATCGACCCTGAAGCGCTGCGGGCTGACCTGATGGCCTCGACGCCGGGCGTGCTCGATATTCATCACGTCCATGTCTGGTCGCTGACGCCGGACCGTCCCATGGCCACACTTCATGCGCGAATTGAGTCGGATGCTGACGCGGCCCGGATCGTGCTCCAGCTCAAGGCCCGCCTGGCGGAAGAGTACCGGCTGACCCACGCCACAGTAGAAGTGGAGACAGGTCCCTGCGCGGACCAGACGCTCTAGGCGCGCAATTTTACCGATTGTTAGTCATACCCTTTAAACGAAGATTCAGCCCTTTCTGTCACAAACATGCCTGTCGATTGTCGGAAGAGCGGACAACACGCTCAGATGACGACGTTTTGGGAAGTCAACGGGCCTCAAAACGAGGACCCTTTTGCTAGGTTTGGGTGTGACTATGAAAAAGTTTGCTGGTGTTTTCGCTGCCGTGTCTCTGATCGCTGGTCTGGGCGCAGCCCCCGCTTATGCGTTCCAGGAGCCGGAACTGGTTCAGGCCGAGGCCCCGGAATTTCCGCGCGCTGCTCAGCGCCGCGAGATCGAAGGCCATGTGGTCGTGCGCTACAACGTCTCCGCTGACGGCGCCGTGTCTGATGTGGAAGTGGTCGAAGCGACCCCCGCTGGCGTGTTCGAGCGCTCCGTGATGCGCGCTCTTGAAGGCTGGCAGTACGCTACCGGCCCGGGCGCTGAAGGTGTCGAGCGTCGTTTCGACTTCAACTTCGGCGACTAAACCATTTGTAAAGGCGGCGCAGTCAATCTCTGACTGCGCCGTTTTTTTGCGCATTACCGAGTTAACCTTAATTGGGGCTGATAGATGGCGATCTCGATCCATTCCGTCCAGACACGCCTGCTGGCCGCTTTTGCTGCAGTGATTGTTATTACTCTGGCGACGAGCGCTGCGGGCTTGTTTGCATTCTCCAGCTCCAAGAATGCGCTCGACGCCATTGTTGAAGAATCTGCGCCTCGCGCGGCCGCCGCTCAGCGGCTGGAAGCAGCGTCCGGCGCCCTGACCGGTGAACTGGCGGCGTTCTCACGCTCGCGCGACACCATCGACCAACAAGTTTCCGCCTCGCGGCTGGATGCGCTGACGCAAGAAGCGAGCGCCGCGATCGACGCCCTGCGCCAGGCGGGGCTGAGCACAGAGAACGCCAATGCGCTGAGCGAAGCGTTGAACGGATTGAGCGCGTCAGTGAATGACGCGTCCGGCCCGGTCGGCGCCAAGCTTGAAGCCAGCGCAGCGCGCGAACGCGCCATGCGCGACGTGCTGCGTCAACGCGCGGCCGTGTCAGAAATGCTCGAAGGCGCGCTGGATGAAACCAGCGATGAGGGCGTGATCGAAACGCTTTTGCGCTCTTCCATGTCGGTCAATCTGGCCGCCGCGCGGTTCGCCGAGCTGAGCACGGCGAGCAGCGCCAGTGAAGTCACCAGCATTCAGGACGACTTTTATATCGCCGCCGATGATCTCAGCATCAACATGGCCATCCTTGGCGATGTGGCGACGCCCGAGCTGCGGGACGCCGTGGATACGCTTCTGGCCTATGCAGAAGGCCCGCAAGGCATGTTCAGCCTGCGCGAGACCGAGCTTGAGATGATCGCCGAGACCGAAATGCTGGTTGAAGACGCACGCATCATGGACGCCGCGCTCGCCGAGCTGGTCACCGCCACCCGCGAAGGCGCGCTCAATGAGCAAGACGCCGCCAGCAATGCCGGTCTGAACGCCATGGCGTTCGGTTCGGCGCTGATGTGGGTGTTCGCCATCCTCTCCGTCGCGGTCGGCGGAGCCGTGGGTTACTTCTACGTCTCGCGCAATCTGCTGGATCGTCTGACCCGCATCGCTCGCGCCATGGCGACCCTCGCCAAGGGCGATCTGGGCAATGAGATCGAAGACGACTCCAAGGACGAGATTGGCGAGATGGCCAAGGCCGTCGCCGTCTTCCGCCAGAACGCCGTCGAGCGTCAGCGTCTGGAACAGGAAAGCGAAGCCGAGCGGATCGCCCGCGAAGCCCGCGCCAAGAAGATCGAGGAGCTGGTGGCCCAGTTCGACGATGTCTCGCGCCGCGCGCTGGACGCCGTCGGCACCGCCGCGGAAGAAATGGAAAGCGCTGCGACCGCGCTCGATCATTCCTCACGCAGCGCTGGCGAAACCACCGCACGTGTGAATTCGTCGGGCAGCCGCGCCGCTGAAAACGTGGACACTGTGGCCGCCGCCGCCGAAGAGATGACCGGCTCGATCGCCGAGATCGCCCAGCAGATCTCGCGCTCCACCGAGATCGCCCAGGACGCCGCCAACCGTGTGCAAGCGACCAATACGGACGTGGCTCAGCTGGATGAAGCCGCCGCCCGGATCGGCGATATCGTCAACCTGATCGAAGGCATCGCCGAGCAGACGAACCTCCTGGCGCTGAACGCCACGATCGAGGCCGCGCGCGCCGGTGAAGCCGGCAAGGGCTTTGCGGTCGTGGCCAGCGAGGTGAAAACCCTGGCTGAACAAACCGCCAATGCGACCAAATCCATCTCCGACCAGATTTCCGGCATTCAGGGCGCGACCACCAAGACTGTGGGCGCTATCGAGAATATCGGCGAAGTGATCTCTGAGATGAACAATATCTCCGCCGCCATCGCGGCCGCCATGGAAGAGCAGCGCGCTGCGGCGTCCGAGATCACCCGCGCCGCCCACGAAGCCGCGTCGGGCACCCGCGAAGTGTCTGAATCCATCGGCCAGGTGGACGCCGCCGCCTCTGAAACCGGCCAGTGCGCCGCCCAGGTGAACGCCGCCAGCCACGCCCTGACCGAAGAATCCACCGGCCTGCGCAAAGCGGTCGGCGAGTTCCTCTCCTCGGTCCGTGCGGCCTAACTGATTTATGTGACGCCGCATCAGCGCGGGCCCCTTGCAAGGCGGCCCGCGCGCGGTTATACGCCTCCCTCCGGTTCGCAGCCGACCCAGTTGCGAACATACGGTTTGGCTGGGTAGCTCAGCTGGTTAGAGCGCACGACTCATAATCGTGAGGTCGGGAGTTCAAGTCTCCCCCCCGCCACCACTTCTTTTCCTCTTTATCAAGTTGCACCAACGTCCCATCGGGACGTTTTTATGCGTTTCAGGGTCCTGCCGCTTCAGTCTCACACCCCCAGGTGCGGCAGAGCAGCGCGGGGCGGTGACAAGTCTCTCACACTTATCTATTTTGATAAGTGTTCAGCGCGGCGGGAGGCCTCCCGCGCTCGCGCACAGGGAGAGACTGCATGATCCGCTGGCTGGCTTTGGGATGTCTTGCGCTGGGTCTGACCCCAGCTGCGAGTTGGGCGCAAGATGAGCCCTATCAGGTTTCCGAGACCGAAATCACTGATCAGAAGGCGGTCTTCGCCACCGTGCAGAGCGTGGACGTGACCATGGCGCGCGCGCGTTTGTCCGGTACCATCGGAGAATTGCGGATCGACGAGGGCGACCGGGTCGAGGCCGGCGAGGTGATCGCGGTGGTCGTGGACAACCAGATCGCGCCCCAGATCGGGTCTTTGAATGCGCAATTGGCGGCGGTCACCGCTCAGCTGGAGCAAGCGCGGGCCGATCTGGCGCGCGATCAGCGCCTGTATGATCGCGGCCTTGTGGCTGAAGCGCGGCTGGAAGCGGCGCGCACCCAGGTCGAGGTGTTTGAAAATCAGGTGGCCTCCGCGCGCCAGCAACGCGCGGTGACCGTCCAGCGTTCGCGCGAGGGCGATGTGCTGGCGCCCGCGACGGGCGTGGTGCTGTCGGTCCCGGTGACGGCGGGCAGCGTGGTGATGCCGGGCGAGCAGATCGCCGAGATCGCCACCGATCTTTATGTGCTGCGGCTGTCCCTGCCCGAACGCCATGCCCGTTTTGTCCGGGAAGGCGATCCGGTCCAGCTGGCGGGCGGGGCGTTGACCGAAGACGGCCTGGCCGCGACCGGCACGATCCGCCAGGTCTATCCGCGTATCGAAGCGGGCCGGGTGACGGCGGACGCAATGGTTGAGGGTCTTGGCGATTTCTTTGTGGGCGAGCGTGTGCGCGTGCTTGTGAGCACCGACGCCCGGCGCGGCATCGTCATTCCCGCCGCGCTGATCGAGACCCGCTACGGGCTCGATTATGTCAGCGTGCTGGATGACGCCGGCCACCCCCATGACGTGGTGGTGCAGCGCGGCGGGCGGCAAGACGGGCCGGACGGTGAGGCCCGCGTTGAAATCCTGTCCGGCCTGCAGTCCGGCGACCTGCTGGTGCAGCCATGAAGCTGGGCCTGTCTGGACATCTGGCGAACGGCTTTATCCGTTCGCCGCTCACCCCGCTGTTTTTGCTGGCCGCACTCGGCCTGGGTCTGATCGCGCTGTTGACCATTCCGCGCGAGGAGGAGCCGCAAATCTCCGTCCCCATGATCGACATCATGGTGCGCGCGGACGGGCTGGCGGCGGCGGACGCCGTCGAGCTGATCACCGAACCGCTCGAAGCGATCATCTCCGGCATCGCCGAGGTCGAGCACACCTATTCCAACACCATGGATGATCAGGTTCTGGTCACCGCCCGTTTCAAGGTGGGCGTGGCTGAGGACCTGGCCGTTCTGCGCGTGCATGAGGAGATCCGCGGCCATTACGATCAGCTGCCCCTGGGCGTGCCCGAACCCTTGATCATCGCGCGCGGCATCAATGACGTGCCGATCCTGACCCTGACGCTCAGCCCGGAACCGGGGCTTGGCGAACGCTGGACGGACGCGTCGCTGCTGACGCTGGCCGAAGAGCTGCAATCGCGGCTGACCTCGGTGGACGGCTCCGGCTTGAGCTTCATCGTTGGCGGCCGCTCCGATCAGGTGCGCATCGAGCCTGATCCTGAGCGTCTGGCGCTCTATGGCGTCACCTTGCAGCAGCTGGCGGGCAAGATCGGGGCGGCCAATTCGGCGTTTCCGGTGCGACCCGTGTTTCAGAATGGCGCGGTGGCGCAAACGCTGGTGGGGGAAACCCTGCGCGATCCCGTCTCTATCGGTCTTCTCTTGCTGACAACGCGTGACGGACGCCCCGTCTATGTCCGCGATGTGGCGGACGTGGTGATCGGGGCCGAGCCCTCTGATCACCGCGTCTGGTCCCTCTCTCGCGAAGGCGACGCTCATGCTGAAGACGCCCAGGCCGAGGTGGGTCATGGCGCGACCGGTGACTGGGTGCGCAGCCCGGCGGTGACGTTGGCGCTGGCCAAACGCCCTGGCGCGAACGCCGTGGTGGTGGCCGAGCAGGTGCTTGAGACCGTCGAGACCCTGCGCGGCACGCTGATCCCTGACGGCGTACGCGTCGAGGTGACCCGCAATTACGGGGAGACGGCGGCGGAAAAAGCCAATGAGCTGTTCTTCCATCTGGGGCTCGCGACGATCTCCATCGTGGTGCTGATCGCGCTGATGGTGGGCTGGCGGGAATCCATCGTGGTGCTGGTGGTCATTCCCACCACCATCCTGCTGACGCTATTCGCCTCCAATACGCTTGGCTTCACCATCAACCGGGTCAGCCTGTTCGCGCTGATCTTCTCCATCGGCATTCTGGTGGATGACGCCATCGTGGTGATCGAAAACATCGCCCGCCATTGGGCGATGAAGGATGGCCGACCGCCGATCCGGGCCGCGGTCGAGGCCGTGGCCGAAGTCGGCAATCCCACCATCGTCGCGACCCTGACCGTGGTGGCGGCGCTCTTGCCGATGCTCTTCGTGTCCGGGCTGATGGGGCCGTATATGGCGCCGATCCCGATCAACGCGTCTGCGGCGATGATCTTCTCCTTCTTCGTGGCGATGATCATCACGCCCTGGCTGATGGTGAAGATCGCCAGCAATGCCGGCGAGCATGGTCATGACGTGGAAGACTCTGAAACCCGGCTGGGCCGCGGCTATCGCGCCATTGCGGGCTGGGTGGTGAAAAGCCGCGCCCGCGCCTGGGCGTTCCTGATCAGCGCGGGGGTTCTGACGCTCGTCGTCATGCTGGCGATTCCGCTTGGGATCGTCACGGTCAAGCTCCTGCCGTTCGACAACAAATCCGAGTTTCAGGTGATCGTGGACCTGCCCGAGGGCGCGAGCCTTGAAGACACCGAACGGGTCCTATTCGAAGCGGCGGACGTTTTGTCGGGCGTCGAGGAAGTGATCTCCATCCAGGCCTATGCCGGCGCGTCTGCGCCGTTCAACTTCAACGGTCTGGTGCGCCACTATTTCTTCCGCAGCAATCCCGAGCAGGGCGACCTTCAGGTCAATCTGGCCTCCCGCCATCACCGCACCCGCCAGAGCCATGACATCGCGCTTGAGGCGCGCGCGCTGTTGAGCGCGATTCCCATGCCCGACGGCACAGTGATCAAACTGGCCGAAACGCCACCGGGGCCGCCGGTGCTCGCGACCTTGCTGGCCGAGATTTACGGCCCCGATGGCGAGACCCGCCGCGCCGTGGCGTCTGAAGTGCGCCGCATCTTTGAGGACGTCGACTTCATCGTCGATGTGGATGACAGCTTTGGTCAGCCGCGCCCGCGACTCCAGATCGTGCTCGATCAGGACAATCTGGAATTTTACGGGGTGGAGCAGGGCGATGTGTTTGACACCCTGCGCATCCTGCTTGATGGCCGCGCAGTGGGCTACGCCCAGCAGGGCGATGGCCGCAATCCGCTCGAAATCACGATTGATCTGCCCCGGTCTGAACGGATCTGGGCCGAACGCCTGCTCTCCACGCCCGTCCCCGCCAATCTCCTGCCGGGCGATCGCACCGTGGTCGAGCTCGGCGATGTGGTCAGCGTGCGCGAAGTGGAGGGCTCTCCGGTGGTCTATCGCCGGGACGGCCGCTTCGCCGACATGGTGATGGGCGAGCTGGCGGGCCGCTATGAAGCGCCGATCTACGGCATGGGCGCAGTCGCCGAGCGGATTGAGGGCGAAGACTGGCCCGAGGACCTGCCGCGTCCGGACATCCGCCTGTTCGGTCAGCCGATCAGCGATGATGCGCCGACCTTGCTGTGGGATGGCGAGTGGGAGATCACCTATGTGACCTTCCGCGATATGGGCGCGGCCTTCATGGTGGCGCTGGCGGGCATCTATGTGCTGGTTGTGGCCCAGTTCGGGTCGTTCCGGGCGCCGCTGGTGATCCTGACGCCTGTTCCCCTGACCCTGATCGGCATCCTGATCGGACATGCCCTGTTCGGGGCGCCGTTCTCGGCGACCTCGATGATCGGCTTTATCGCGCTGGCGGGGATTATCGTACGGAACTCGATTCTGCTGGTGGATTTCATTCGCCATGAAGCCAAGCCGGACGAAACCCTGCGCGAGACCGTGCTGAGGGCAGGGGCGATTCGCTTCAAACCGATCCTTCTGACCGCCCTGGCGGCGATGCTGGGCGCCTCGGTGATCCTTTTTGACCCGATCTTCCAGGGTCTGGCGATTTCGCTGCTGTTCGGCCTGTTGTCCTCGACCCTTCTGACCCTGCTGGTGATCCCGGCGGTCTATGTGGTCTTCAAGGATCCCGACACGCCCTACCGCAGTGATGTGGGAAAAGCGCACGCCGAGGAATAAAAAGGGGAACTCACCGAAACTTGATCCGTTCTGGTTGCCGGGCAGGCGTCCTAAGCGTACGTTAACCTTAACAGGGGGTAAACGCTTGGACGAGGCGGGACAGGCGCACATGCACGAACGAGATCAATTCTCATACGGACTGGGATGGGTCTGGGCCCTGGCGGGCCTGATCCTGATTGGATTGCTCGTCTATGGCGGCTGGCGCATGAGTGACATCATGCGCGGCGGTGAAGAGAGCGAGCCCATCTATGCGGCCTGCATCGACACTTATGGCGACAATAATTGCCGGTGTTTCTCGGGCGTGCTGAGCGTTCAGCTCTCGCGCTACGGCTATCAAAGCTATGTGCGCGAGCTGGAGCGTGACGCCTATCGTCGGCGCTATTTTGACGGACGGCTGGCGCAAAACACCCTGACCGGACGCGACGCGCGGGTCTGTGTTGACGCGTCTGACATTTGCGGCGTCCCGGTCTGTGAGCCGCCCCGGTATGATTATTATCAGAATGATCTGGACGCGGATCCGGCCTACGCCCCGCAGACGCAAGAGCGCCCGTTCGGTGAAACCCAACGCGGCTGGGGCGAGGGATCATGAACCGCTTCTCCATACTTGTGACGCTGGCCCTGGGGCTGGCCCTGGCGGGCGTGACGGCGGCTTTTCTCGTTTCTGAGAGCGCCGCCCGGCAGTCCCTCTTCGACTTTCAGTCTGATTCCGAAGAAAACGATGACCGCATGGCGCGTCCCGCTTCAGACGATGACTGGCAACCGCGCACCTTGTCCGAAGCCTCGCGCCAGCAAGGGCGCTGGACGCCGCTCGGAGGACGCGCGCCCGGATACCAGCCGCCGGTCTATCAAGGCTCCAGCAGCTGGCTGAACCCGAACCGCAGCTGGTTCCCGCGTCAGCGCGACGCGTTTCCGTCCGAACCCTGGACGTATCATCTTGAGACAGCAGACCCTGACACCGGCGAGACGAATGCGAGCCTGGTCTGCGTGGACGGCGCCGCGGAGTGCGTGCCGAGACCGGTCGCGGCGCGGGTTTATAGCGAAGCGGCCCGGTATTGGCTGCTGCGCGGGGATGCCGAGCTGACCACGCTGGAGCTTGATTGCGGCGACAGTTTTTCCTCGCTGATCGATTTTGGCTGCGAGCAGGCGGGCGGACGCCCGCACATGCCGGAATCGCGCGAAGCGGCCATGCGCTTCTGGAACCGGTCCGTCGCCTGGGGACGCCCCTTCGGCGCGCAATCCTCGATCCTGGCGCAACGTCGTCTGCAGGCGCATCTGGTCGACTGCCCGGTGACCCAGGACAGCCTGGCGCGCATCGCGCGTGACCCTGAAAGCCGCCTGGCGGATGTGATCGGGCTCAATCTGCGACAGGCGGCCTTGTCCGCGCTGGGCTATTACAATGGATCGATCGACGGAACCTATGGGGCGGAGACCCGCCGGGCCGTGCGCGCCTTCCAGCGTGAGCTTGGCTATGATGAAACGGCGTCGCTGACGCCGCGCCAGACCGCCCAGCTGATGTGTCATGCGGCCCAGACCGCCCGCGATCCCGGCGTTCAGAACGTTCTGGGCATCATGCATGCCGTGGGGCTTGGGGTGGTGCAGAATACCGACTTGGCGCTTGAATGGCTGGAGATGGCGGCTGTGCGCGGCGACGCGGACGCCAATTTCAATCTGGCGGTCATTTACGGCACGGGGGCCGTGTTCGGCTCGTATCGCTTGTGCGCCATCGTTGAGAACCCGGAACGCGCTGACGCTTATCTGCGCGATGCGGCTGAACTGGGTCATGGCCTGGCCCGGCGTTTCCGTTCAACGCCCGAACTGTCGAGCGCGCCGAACGCACATGTGCGGTGGGCCCGGATCCGCGAAGAAATCGAAGAAGAAGCCATGTCCGAGCCCGGCCGGGGCGCCCGGGCGATGGAAATTTTGCGCAACGCCATGCGCGCCCGCGTTCCGCCGGCTGACGCCGGATGCCTGGACGCCAATGCGAGCCGATGACCGGCGAGATCAAGAGGACAGGACTGATGCGCAATTCAATCTTACTCAGCGTGCTGATCAGCGCCGCCGCGCTCGCAGGCTGCACGACCGAGCCTGGTTACATCCCGCCGGTGGACCCGTATTACCCGCCGGCCAGCGCGCCGGTGGAGGCCACGGCGGACGCCATCGCGCTCGATACCGCCATGCAGGTCTGCGAAGTGGAGTCCCTGCGCGCTCAGCGTGATGAGCGCATCGAGACCGCGCGCGCGCTTCTGATTACGGGCTATGCCTCTGGCGGGGATGTGAACGAGCGCTGGGAGGACCGTGAAGGCACGCTTCGCGTGGACCAACCGCCGTCAGGACCGCAAACCGAGCGCACAGAAATGCTGCGCGCCTTCGAGCTGGATCTGGACGCCGCCTATCGCTTCGCGGCCGGATCCTGCCGCGCCTATTCCGCTTGCATGCACCAGCGCGATTACGAGGAGCGCGATTGCGTGGCCTCGCTGAATTCGTGGGAGCGGGCGCAGGATCGCTTCACGGACGTGTCGCTATCCCTGGCGGAGATCCGCGCAGATATTGCGGCGCCGGCGCGCCATCATGGCGCGCACGGCCGGGATCGCTATGACCGCCGTCATGCTCGACCGCGCCGGGATCGCGATTGCGAGGGGGTGATCGCGGACCTGTTCACGACGGACGCTTGCGACCGCCAGCACTAGGCTAGAGCGGTCTAGCGCACCTGATAGGGTTCGACCGAACGCACCACCATGGAATAGGCGGTGGCGGCGAGGTCGGTGTCCACGCGTTCGATCTCCATGCGGCCTTCCACCCAGACCGGCTCCCACAGGCTGTCGAAACGGACGGGCTCCAGCGCGCGCAAATACACGATCTGATTGGGCGGCGGCGGCGGGACATGCACGCATGCGCCGTGATAGGGCAGCAGCAGGAATTCTTGCGCTGACCCGTTCTCGGAGAAATCGAGGGGCAGGATATAGCCGGGCATCCTGACCACGAGTCCATCCAGGTCTTCGACAATATTGAAGGTGCCGATCTGGCCCTCAATGGTGCTTTGCTCTCCCAGCTGACTCATCAAGGACGGGTCGGCGCGGCCTTCGGTGAGCGCCTCCAGCGCTTCCAGGTCTGAATCCGGCAGCAAATCACGCCACACCAGAAGTTCTGCTTCAGCATTGGGGTCAACCGCCACCAATCCCGAAACGCTCTCGACACGTTCTGTGGGCTCTGCGCCGCAAGCGGTGAGGGCGAGAAGGGTGAGCAGACTCAGACCAGATATGCGCAGCATAAGGGCAAGGCTCCAGTAAACGGCATTGGCGTCTCAAGAACTGTCAGAGCGAAATGCACGCAGTTTTAAGAACTTCCTGTCATAAACATACCTAAGAGCCGCGAGAAGCGGTCCTGGAGGTGGCTTGATGGGTCAATTTAACCCGGCGGACGACATTCAAACACACGATATCGCGCAACGCGCCAGACAGGCGCAGTATGAGCTGGTGTCCAAAGGCGCACTCCGCGCTGTCCCGCTGAACATCGTCAATGCGCTGCTGCTGACAGCGATCATCCATCCTTATGTGGCGCCGGTCGTGTTCTGGCCCTGGCTGGCCGTACTGTGCATCGGCCCGATCTTGCGCTTTTCAGCCATGTTGCGGGCGCGCAAGGCGGATCGTGCGCCGAATGACGCCGAGATGTATCTGTATATCGCCTTGTCCGGCGTGGTCGGTGTGGCGTGGGGGATGACGCCGCTCATCCTGTCAAACGCAGCGCCGTCTCTGGTCGCCCAGACCGTTGGCCTTGTGATCGCAGGCATGGCTGCGGGCGCCGTTCTGACCTCTGCGGGCGAACGACGGGTCATTCTGTCTTACGCAGGTCCGGCGCTTGGATTATGGGCGGTGTCGCTGATCAACGTTGATCCTTTGATCGGCTCGTTCGGCGCCATGATGCTGCTTGGCTTCCTGGCCGGCATCACCATGCTGGCCAAGACATATGCCGAGACCTTGAAGGAATCGGTCGCCGCAACCGTCGCTCTGGAAAGCGCCAACACGAAAACCCTTGAACAGGCCGCGGCTCTGGCTCGGCTCGCCGAACATAATGATCAGGCGGCTCGCAAGGCGGAAGAAACGGCGCGCGCAAGCGCGGTCATGCTCGCTAATATGGGTCACGAACTGCGCTCGCCGCTCAACGGCGTTCTCGGCATGGCTCAGTTGCTCAACAAGACCTCATTGACCGATGAGCAGGCCCTGATGGTCTCCGGGCTTCTTGAGAGCGGTGAAAACCTTGAAGGCCTGATCAATACCGTTCTCGAGGTGTCGCGCATTGATGCGGGCCGTATGGAGCTGGTGGTCGAGGACCTCACGGCCAGCGATCTCGCTGACCGTCTGCGTCGTGAACACAAGCCGCACGCTTTGGCCAAGAAACTTGATCTGAACATTGAGCTTGAAGGCGATGCCGAGCGCACGCTGCGCGCTGATGGCGGTCGCCTCATGCATATGTGCAGGATTCTGACCGGCAATGCGATCCGCTTCACCGATTCCGGTGGCGTGACGATCCGGCTGAGCGCCGGTGAGGCCAGCAATGCGAGCTCTTCATTGCGTGTTGAGGTCTGCGATACGGGATCCGGCGTGCCCGAGAGTTCTCGAGAGCAGCTGTTCATCGCCATGGGACGCGACACCATTGACCCAAACATCAAACAGGCCGGCACCGGACTGGGGCTGCATCTGGTGCGTAAACTCGCTGAGATGATGCACGGCGATGTGGGGTATGCGCCCGCCAAAGACGGGACTGGCTCGATTTTCTGGTTCGAGGTGAAGCTGCGTCACTCCGCAAAAGCGGATCGTTTCGCCGATGGCGAACAGATGTCTGTGTCCAGCCGTCGCTTGCGTGTCCTGGTCGGTGAAAGTGAACCCGCATTGCGGTCTGTGCTGCTGGGCTATCTCAAATCATTCAATTGCGTGGTCACCTGTTCCAGCAATGGCTCGGAGCTTTTGGATGCGCTGAGCGCTTCGGCCTATGACGCGGTCATTCTGGGCCATGAGCTGACGGACACGGCCCCTGAAGACGCCGCTGCTGACGTGCGCGCCTTGCCCTCTACAGCCGCGATGACGCCGGTGCTGCGTCTGGTGGAAGGTCTGGATGCGGCGCTGCGGGTGAATGCGATGGAGACGCTGATACGCTCACCGGTCACCGCTGAGGTGCTGATGGAGGGGCTTAAACAAGCGCTCGCCAACGATCCGATCGCCAACGCCCAGCTCTACCGGATCGCCTGACCGCGCAAGCGAAGGGTCAGGACGTCTGCTCAACAACCCAGGTCTGAAAGCTTTCCGCGCTGAGTGCGCTGTTCACGTCGAGCGCCAGAATGCAGGGTTCGTCATACGGGTGCAGCGCGCTGATCTCCGCCCGGGCCTGACGCGCAGAGGCGCTTGAAGTCTTGAACAGAGCGATGATTTCACGCTCGCTCTGCACCTCGCCTTCCCAGCGATAGATGGACTGGCTCCCGCCCAGAATATTCGCGCAGGCGATCAGGCCTTGCTCGAGTAATCGGTGCGCTGCGCGCGTCACGCTCTCTTCATCCGGCCAGGTCGTGTACAGCAGGCAGATCGTGGGGGCGGTGTCGGGCATGGATGTGATCCTTGCAGGCGCGGCTCATAAGCAAGATATACTGGCTACATGGATATACGCTCTTCTTCAAACGCGGCTCTGGTGCTGTTTTCCGGCGGACAGGATTCCGCCACCTGCCTCGCCTGGGCGCTCAGCCGGTTTGAGCGGGTGGAGACGATCGGCTTTGACTATGGCCAGCGCCATGATGTGGAGCTGACCGCACGGCAAAAGGTGCGCGAGGCCATGCTCGATGCCTTTCCGCACTGGGCGGACCGGCTGGGCGAGGACAGGCTTGTGGATTTGTCAGGGTATGGCGCGCTCGCGGAAAGCGCGCTGACCGCGGACATGGAAATCGTCATGACCGAGGCGGGCCTGCCCTCAACCTTCGTGCCGGGGCGCAATCTCGTCTTCCTCACCGTCGCCGCCGCGCTCGCCTATCGGCGCGGCATCGACGTGCTGGTGGGCGGCATGTGCCAGACCGATTATTCGGGTTATCCCGACTGCCGCGAAGACACGATCCAGACCCAGGCGAAAGCGCTGGGGCTCGGGCTTGATCGGCCGACACTGGTTGAGACCCCGCTGATGCATCTGGACAAGGCCCAGACCTGGGCGCTCGCCCATGAGCTGGGTGGAGACGCGCTCGTCGATCTCATCGTTGAGCACAGCCATACCTGTTATCGCGGCGAACGCGGCCAGCGTCATGACTGGGGCTATGGCTGTGATGATTGCCCGGCCTGCGATCTGCGCAAGACAGGCTGGACTCGATGGCGCGAAGGCGCGACAGGCGAATGACCTATTCCGTCAAGGAAATGTTCCTGACCGTGCAGGGCGAGGGCGGCCAGACGGGCCGTCCAGCGGTGTTCCTGCGCTTTGCAGGCTGTAATCTGTGGAGCGGGCTGGAACGGGATCGCGCCAGCGCCATCTGCCAGTTCTGCGACACCGATTTTGTGGGCGTGGACGGGGTGAATGGCGGCAAGTTCAAAACGCCCGAGGTGCTGGCTGAAGCCGTCGCCAGCCTGTGGCCGGGCGGGGGCGAGCCCTATGTGGTCTGTACGGGCGGCGAACCGCTGTTGCAGCTCGACGCTCCCCTGATCGACGCTCTGCACAAGGCCGGGTTCAAGATTGCGGTGGAGACGAACGGCACCATCGAGGCGCCAGAAGGCATCGACTGGGTGTGCGTCAGCCCCAAATCCACCGCTCCTCTGAAACAAACCTCAGGTGACGAACTCAAGCTCGTCTATCCCCAGCCCGAAGCCATGCCCGAGCTGTTCGAGCATCTCGATTTCAGGCAATTGCGGCTTCAGCCCATGGATGGACCAAGGCAGGCGGAAAACGCGCAAGCGGCGTTCGAATATTGTCTGAAACATCCCAAATGGATGCTCAGCCTGCAGACGCATAAATGGATCAACGTGCCCTAGGCGGGCGTCTGCTCGCAAAGCTCGGTGATGAACTTGTCCTCAGGGGCGGTCTTTCCGGGCGTGACGATGTCCACCGCGCCGCCCACCACCTTGCCGGCGGTTCCCACCACGGCGCCGGTTGCGCCCACCGCGAGATCGGCGGTTTGCACCACGATGCATCCGGGCGTCAGCATCAGGCCGGCGGCGGCGATCATCATCAGGCCATAGCGCGTCATGGTCGGCTCCAAAAAAACCGGCGGAGCAGTGGGCTCCGCCGGTTCTTAGTCTGGCCCTGCGGCGCTTAAGGTCGGGTGAACGCGAGCGTCACAACGAGTCCACCAGTACGATTTCGGCGTCTTCGATCGCTTTGATCTCGATGCTCGGCTCATCGACGATCGCGGCGCCGTCGCGCGGGCCCAGGGTTTCGTCATTGACCGTCACCGCGCCCTTGGCGAGCGCCAGATAGGCGTGACGGCCCGGCTCCAGCGCATAGGTCGCGGACTGGCCGGCATTCAGCGTGCCGCCCAGAACCCGCGCATCGGCGCGGATGGGCAGGGCGCCGTCATCGCCCTTGCGGCCTGAGGCCAGCACCACCAGCTCGCCCGCCCGGTCATTCTTGGGAAAGCTGCGGCTGTCCCAATAGGGCTCGCCGCCGCGTTCATCGGGCATGATCCAGATCTGGAAGATCCGGGTCAGCTCGTTTTCCTGATTGTACTCGGCGTGGCGAATGCCTTTGCCCGCGCTCATCACCTGAACATCGCCCGCCACCGTACGGCCCTTATTGCCCAGGCTGTCCTGGTGGGTGATCGCGCCGTCACGCACATAGGTTATGATCTCCATCTCTGCGTGAGGATGCGGGGGAAAGCCCGTGCCGGGTTGGATCTCATCATCGTTCCAGACCCGCAGCGCGCCCCAGCCCATCCGCTTGGGATTGTGGTAGGAGCCGAAGCTGAAATGGTGTTTCGCGTTCAGCCAGTCGATCCGGAATGCGCCCAGATCCTCGAAATATCGAACATCAATCATGACGAACCTCCTTAGCTCGCTCGTGTTGGAGACACAGATAGCGGCTGAAGACGCTCGGATTAATGGGAGGGGTGGACGGTGAGTTTTGCCGTTCTGGAAAGGATCGGCGTTAGTCGCCCTCGCGTCGCCAGGCCAAGGCGAACAGGCCCAGCACCAGAAGCGCGATCAGAAGCCCCGGCGCCAGCGGCGTGGATTGCGCATCAGTGACCCGATAGGCGGCGTTGCGCTTGAGGCCCGCCCAGTTGATCCCCGCCTGACGCGCGCGCTCATTGGTGCGGCGCAGGTCGGGCAGGTCGATGCCGTCGCCCAGGGCGAACACGCCGCCGCCGCTTGAGTCCACCAGCGTGGCGAAGCCTTCAGGATCGGGGCGCAGATCGCGATATTCCAGCGGGTTGAGCGGACCAGAGGCCGTGACCGTGGTTAGCTCGCCCGACCGCAACCGGACCAGGCCCTGTTCGCGCGCGGGCAGGCGCTCAATGTAATCGCCGAAGCCGTTTGACGTCATTGCAATCGTATCACGGGCGCCGGACGGCCATTCGATCTCAAGATCGGGCACATCGCCTGACAGCGTGTTGCGCGTCACCTCCAGCTCGCCATTCACCACACGGGCGCTCAGGCGTTCCTCGTCAAGCTCGGGTTCGCCCATCAGCCAGTGCGCCACACGGCGGAACAGCTCGTCATGGGGGCCGCCGCCTTCATAGCCGCGCGCCCACAGCCAGGCCTGGTCTGACAGCAGGATCGCCGCGCGGCCCTGACCCTCTCGTGACAGGGTCAGCAGCGGATCGCCATTGGGCGCCTGCAAGACGGTCTCGCCGGACAAGGCGCGGGCGCCGATGCTGCGGAACCAGGGACCCCATTCGCCTTGCCCCGTCAGCATAGGGCGGGTGACCGGGTGCCTTTGGCCGATATCGCTGATCTGCGGGGTGAAGCGCTCTTCGCTGATTTGTCCGGTGGGAACGGCGGGCAGGACGCTGGCCAATGGCGAGCGCGCCACGCTTTCCGGTCCGGCGAAGGGCGGGCCGGTGGTCACCAGAAGCGCGCCGCCGTTCTCCACATAGTTGGCGATATTGTCGAAATAGAGCGGGCGGAGAATGCCGCGGCGGCGATAGCGGTCAAAAATGACCAGATCAAATTCCTGCAAGCTCAGCTGGAACAGTTCGAACACCGGAAAGGCGATCAGCGCCAGCTCGTTGGGCGGCACACTGTCATCCTTGTCCAGCGGGCGCAGAATGGTGAAGTGCACCAGATCGACGCTGGGGTCAGATTTCAGAAGATTGCGCCAGGCGCGGGCGCCGTTATGGGGCTCGCCCGTCACCAGCAGCACGCGCAAGCGATCCCGCACGCCGGTGACGTTCACCGCGGCGCGGTTATTGATCAGAGACAGCTCGCCGGGGCCGGGTTCGACCTCGATTTCGACCACATTGGGACCGCGATTGGCGATCTCGGCCTGCACGGTCACGTCCTGACCGATCTGCACACGAGCGCTGATCGGATCACCCCCGTCCACGTACAGATTGACCATGGCCGTGCCGGTGGCGGCGCCTTCATCCTCAACGCGCAGCGTGAAGCTGACCGGATCGCCGACAAGACCATATCGGGGCGCCTGGGAGACGATCAGGCGACGGTCGCGCGCGTTCGGATCGCCCGTGAGGAAATGATGCACAGGCGCGTCCAGCCCGAGCTCTTCGGCGCTCGGCGGGGTATCATGCACCTGGCCGTCAGACGCGATGATCACGCCCGCCAGCCGGTTGCGCGGCGCTTGCGACAGGCCCTGTTGCAGCGCGCGGCTGAGGCGGGTGCCGTCTTCGGACGCGCCGCCGCTCACTTCGATCAGATCCAGAAGCGGATCACGCTCGGCCAGCGCGCGCATGGCTTCGGCCACCTGATTTGCGGCGTCGCTCCGGGTTCCGATCTGCATGGAGGCGCTGTCATCGCTGATCAGCACCGCCACATCACTCAGCGGCTCTCGGGTTTCCTGAACCAGGGCAGGGTTGAGCAGCGCGCTCGTCAGCACCAGCGCCGCCAGCGCGCGCCAGAGCCAGCCCTTCAGGCCGCGCACCAGCGCGAACCCCGCCACAGCCAGCGCCATCGCGCCTAACCCATACGCCAGAACCGGCGGGATAAGCGGGGAGAAGGAGAGCGTGACAGCGTCCATCAATCCTGTCCCAATCGTTCCAGAATGGCGGGCACATGCACCTGATCGGCCTTGTAGTTTCCAGTCAGGGCGTACATGGCGAGATTGACCCCGAAGCGGATGGCCAGTTCGCGCTGGCGCGGTCCGCCCTCCACCGGGGCGAGCGGGCGGCCCTGTTCGTCAATCGCCCAGGCCGAAGCCCAGTCCGCCGAGCCGATCACCACCGAGGAGGCGCCGTCGCGGCCCGAACTTTCCGGGTTGGCTTCCACCCAGATCCGAGTATCGGGATAGCGTCCGGGGAACTCAGTCAGAAGGTAAAACGCCCGGCCCAGCACGTGATCATCCGGCATTTGCTGCAAGGGCGGCACTTCGACGGAATCCAGAAGCCGCACCAGCCCGGGATGCGGGGCGAGCCCGCGGCCGCTGGCGCGCCCGTCGCGGGTGTCAAAGACGATCAGACCGCCCGCATTCATATAGGCGGTGACGCGGGCGGCGGCCTCTGGCGACAGGCCTTGCGCGTCTTCGGTCACCGGCCAGTAGATCATCGGATAGAACAGGATCTCGTCGGTTTCGATATCAACGCCGGCGGGCGTGCTGGGTTCGACCGCGCTGCGCCGCGTGCTCTCGCGCGACAGACCGGCGAGGCCCGCCCGGCTCAAATCGTCAATGCGCGCATCGCCCGTGCGCACATAGGCGAGCCGGACTTCCAGGGCCTGCTGGTCGATACCCGTCATGTCTTGCGCGTGCGCGTCTTGGGGCAGGCCGCCCAGGGCCAGCGCGAGCAGGGCGACTGCGCCGAAATTGCGTGTGGCCAAGGGCATGCGCCCTGACAGAACCAGGGTGATCAGGCCGTCCAGGCACAAGATGATCAGGGCCAGACTCAAGAGCGGTCCCGCCAGTCGCGTCTCGATCGCGCCATCGCCTGTCCGATAGGTCGCGCCGGGCAGGTCGCGCGCCATCAAGGCCAGATCATCTCCGGGCTGCATCACGTTGAGCGCGGCGCTCGCGGCGCCCAGGCTCCAGACGCCGGGCGGCGTCTGGGCGCTGGCGCGCGCTTGGGTGAACTGGTCCGCAGCGATCATCTGCGATTGTCCGGCCGGGTCCGTCAAAAGCCCGTCCGCGGTCAGCTGACGCTCCAGCCCCCAGGCGCCGCCCTGGGGGGGAGTCGGATCGGCGCCGCCGCTCAGCGACAAGACCCGTTCCAGCATGGCCGGATAGAGCCCGGACAGGGGCAGGGATGACCAGTCAGGCCCGGCGGTAACGTGAAACAGCACGATCCAGCCTTGCCCGCGGCGGTCCGCGGTCACCAGCGGCGTGCCGTCCGACAAACGCGCCCAGACCTTGGCGTCGAGATCGGGGCCGGGTTCGGCCAGAACCTGCCGGGTGACCTGCGCTTCGGTCGAGACCTCAAGCCCGGTGAACGGGCTCTCATCAGGGAAAGCGGCAAGGCGTTGGGGATCTTCCCACGCCATCGCGCCGCCAAACAGGCGCCCGCCTTCACGCAGGCGCACCGGCAACAGATCATCGGCGCGGGTGGCCAGATTCGGTCCGGAGAAGCGGATCAGGAGACCGCCTTCCTCGACAAAGGCGGTCAGGCGGTCATCTTCTAGACGGGCGTTGTCCACCATCACCAGCGCTGAGGGCTCAGTCCCCAGCAGCGTGTCGAGATCCCCGCTCACCAGCTCGGCGGCGCCCGCCAGCGCTTCGCGGGCGTAGTGATAGTCAGACAGAAGCGGTTGCCGGTCGCCGCCGGTTTCCGGCGTCAGCAAACCCACGCGCGGCCGCCGCCAGCGATCGCCGGTGATATGGGTCGCGCCAGCCGAGCCAAAGCGGTCGAGCGCCAGACGCGCAATCTGATTGCGAAGGTCCAGCGGCAGGCTGGCGGACAGATCCAGGCGGGTTTCGCCGGCTTCAAATACGCCCTCCAGACGCGCCAGCGCCTGACCGTCCGCGCCTGTGGCGGTGAGGGTGACCGGGCGTTCGGTGTCGCTGTCTGCCCGCACCAGCCGCACCGTGAAGCCATCGGGCGCCACACCGACCCGCGTCAGGCCGATGGCGGTGCGCTCCGGCGCGGGCAGGATGATCGTCACTGGTCCAGAAGCGCTCAGCACGCGCGCCAACGCACGATCGTGGTCGTCATTCGAGACGCCGTCGCTGATCCACACCGTATCAAAGCGCTCAGGCGCGCCTTGCTGGTCCAGGCCTGTTTCAAGGCGCTCCGCGGTGACATCGCGAGCGGGCGGCCAGGCGCGCAGCTCATGGGCGTTCAGGCGCGCCAGGGCGTTGCTGGCGGGACCGAAGGACAGGTCGGTCTGGCTGGCGGGCGCGGCGGTGAAGACCAGCAAGACATCACGGCCTTCACTGCGCGCTGCGATCAATTGGCTGCGGGCCTGCGCCTGCATTTGCGGCCAGTCCGGCGCCGAGCGCCAGCCATCATCCACCAGCAGCAAAAGCGGGCGATCCGTACTGATATCGGTCTGCGGGCTCAGGATCGGCCGGGCCAGCGCCAGAATCACCAGCGCCGCCATGAGCAGCCGCAGCAGCAAGAGCCACCAGGGCGTGGATTGCGGGGTTTCCGGCGTCCGCGCGAGGTTTTGCAACAGGCGCAGCGGTGCGAAGACGATCCGCGCCGGGGCGGGCGGAGTGGCGCGCAAGAGCAGCCAGAGCAGCGGCAACACAGCGAAGGCGGCCAGCGCCCAGGGCGCGGCGAAGGCGAGCGGACCCAGGCTGATCATGAACGGGGCTCTGACAAGGCTTGATAAAGGGCGAGCACGGCGCTCGCCGCCGGGCGGTCGGTGCGATGGGTGATCAGCCGCCAGCCATACTGACGCGCCAGATCATTGAGCTGCGCGCCATGATGGCTCCAGGCCTCGCGATAGGCGGTGCGGGCGTCTTCAGCGCGACCAAACAACAAGCTGTCTCCGCCGCCGGACGCGGCTTCAAACCGGGTGCGGCCCTTGAAGGGGAAATCATCTTCGGCGGGATCGATGATGCGCAACAACGCGCCGCTCGCGCCCTGGGCGGCGAAGCGGCTGAGCCGGGCCTGCCAGGTTTCGACCGGGTCGAGGAAATCACTGGCGATCACAAGCCGGGCATGACGCGGCAGGTCAGCGGCTTCAACGCTGTCCGCGTGTCCGTCGCCGAGCGCCAGAGCGCGGTTGACGGTTTCAAACCCAGCCCGTCCGGCGCGGGCGCGTCCGGTTTCACCCAGTACGGACAGGCGCTCCCCGCCGCGATTGAGCAGGCTGGCGATCGCCATCAGGGCCACCGAGGCGCGCTCGACTTTTGACGGCAGTCCCGGCGAATGCAGCTGCATGCCAGCGGACCCGTCGCGCCAGAAATGGATCGCGTTCGCGGCTTCCCATTCCACTTCGCGGATATACAGATGATCGCCTTGGGCAGACCGGCGCCAATCCACGGAGCGCGCGCCGTCTTCAGGCCGGTGATGGCGATATTGCCAGAAGGTTTCGCCCTGACCGGCGCGCCGCCGCCCGTGCACGCCATGGGCGACGCTGGCGGCGATACGCTCCGCCTCGGCCAGCAAGGCCGGAAAACGCGCCGCCGCCTGCTCCGCATCATGGCGCAGGCGGGTCAGTCGGGAAGGGGCGGGAGCCTGGCTCATCAAGATGTTACGCGGCGGCTTTCGCAAGGCGGTTGATCAGGGCGTCCAATTGCAAGCCCTCGGCTCTGGCGGCGAAGCTGAGCGCCATGCGGTGCTTGAGCACGGGCTCGGCGAGGGCGAGCACGTCGTCAGTAGATGGCGCGAGACGCCCTTGCAGCAAGGCGCGCGCACGCACCGCCAGCATCAGCGCCTGACCGGCCCGGGGGCCGGGGCCCCAGCTGACGCCGTCGCGGACTTCCGGGTCATTGGAGCGGTCCGGGCGGGCTTGTTCGAGCAGCGCCAGAATGGCGTCGAGCACGGCTTCACCCACCGGCATGGCGCGAACCAGCTGTTGCAGATCGAGGATTTCCTGTGCGTTCAGAACAGGCTCGGCGACGGAGTCTTCAGATCCGGTGGTGGCCAGCAAGATGGCGCGCTCCTGATCCTTGTCAGGATAAGGCACGTCGATCTGCATCAGGAAGCGGTCGAGCTGGGCTTCAGGCAGCGGATAGGTGCCTTCCTGCTCGATCGGGTTCTGGGTCGCCAGCACATGGAAGGGTTGGGGCAGGTCATGGCGTTCGCCCGCCACGGTGACGAAGCCTTCCTGCATCGCCTGCAAAAGAGCCGCCTGGGTGCGCGGGCTGGCGCGGTTGATCTCGTCCGCCATCAGCAAGCGGCAAAAGACCGGACCGGGGATGAACCGGAAATGGCGCTTGCCGTCCGCGTCCTGGTCGAGCACTTCGGAGCCCAGAATGTCCGCCGGCATCAGGTCAGGCGTGAACTGCACCCGCTTGTCTTCAAGCCCTGTGACCACAGCCAGCGCATGCACGAGGCGGGTTTTCGCCACGCCCGGAGGGCCGACCAGCAGGCCATGTCCGCCTGAGAGGATCACGGCAAGTGATTGTTCGACCACGTCATCGAGCCCAATAATGGAGCGGGCGATGGACTGGCGAACCTCGGCCAGGCGTGCGGTTGCAGCGTCTGCGCGTGTTGAAAGCGCCTGTACGTCTTCCTTCGAGGTGGGCATCGGCTTACATCCTTGAACGAGGCTGTTTTCTAACCTCAAACATGGCCGCAGCCAGAGGAGGTGTCCATGGGCGCACCGAAGTCTGAACAAGATGCAATGCAGTCGCTGCTCTCGGCGGCGGAGGCGATCGACACCGCAGACGGCTATCCCCCGGTGGATCGGTGGGAGCCGGACTATTGCGGGGAGATGGATCTCGTCATCAAACGCGATGGCGGCTGGTGGCATGAAGGCGCGCGAATCGGGCGCGAAAAACTCGTGCGATTGTTCGCGCGCATCCTGCGAAAAGACGAGGACGGCGAGACCTATCTCGTCACCCCGGTCGAGAAAATCAAAATCAAGGTCGAGGCCGCGCCCTTCACCGCTGTGCGCGTGGACCGGTCAGGTTCAGGCCAGGACCAGAAGCTGGCTTTTCTGACCAATCTTGATGACGCGGTGATTGCGGGACCGGAGCATCCCTTGCGCGTAGAGATCGCAGAGGACGGCGAGCCGGAACCCTATGTGCATGTGCGCGGGCGTCTTGAGGCGCTGATCACGCGCGCGGCCTTTTATGATCTCGTGGAATTCGCCGAACGCGGAGAAAATGATCAGGGCGAACCGGTGATGGGCGTGTGGAGCCGCGGTGTGTTCTTCCCTCTGGGGCCGGCCGCATGAGCGTTGAGACGGATCGTATTCTCAAACGCCTGAGCACGGTTCTGGACCCGGTCGACGCGCCTATGGAAGCGCGGCCGACTCGCGGCGACGGGGATCTGAACGAGGATCTGGCTCTGCCCGCCGGCCGTAAGCTCAAGCCCGCTGCGGTGCTGGCCTTGCTGGTCAAGCGCGAGACCGGGCTGACCGTGCTGTTCACCCGGCGTGCGGACCATTTGCAGGCTCATCCGGGACAGGTCAGCTTCCCCGGCGGGCGCCAGATGGCCGGACGTGAGAGCTTGTGCGAGTGCGCCCTGCGTGAGACCGAGGAAGAAGTGGGCTTGCCCCCAAGCGCGATCACGATGCTGGGGCGCTGGGAGAGTTATGAAACCGGCACCGGCTACGCCGTCACGCCGTTCGCCGGCGTGATTGAGCCAGGATTTGATCTGTCGCCAGATCCGGGAGAGGTGGCGGAGGTGTTTGAAACTCCGTTCGATTTCCTGATGGATCCGGATAATCACAAGCTCGAGGAGCGCGAGTTCGCCGGCATGCTGCGACGGTTTTACGCCATGCCGCACAAAGGACGGTATATCTGGGGCGCGACGGCGGGCATGCTGCGCGCCTTGTCCATCCGATATGCGCAAGGGCGACCAGGCGAACCCGTCAGGCGTTCAAAGGAGACCAGCCTATGACCCGCATTTTTCTGTTGATGCTGGCGGCGTTCGCTCTGCCCTACATCGTCGCTCGGGTTTTGTCGGCGGCTGGCGTGCTCGCCCGGCCCATGTCTGTGACCCTGGGCGTGTTGTCGGGCATGGGCGCAGCTTTGGTCATGCTGGTGGTTCTGGTGCTGCTTGAAACCGACGCCAGCTCCCGGGACGGCGCCTACCAACCGCCGCGTCTGGAAGATGGGGAAATCCGCCCCGGCCAGTTTGAAGAGCGCGACCCGCCGCCCACTGACGAACCGATCTAGCGAAGGTGTGAGGGATGAAGCTCGATCCCGATCAGCACGCCTTTCTGACGGACCCGGCGACGATCGCGGTTATGGACGCGATCAGTCCTGCTGACGCGGATACGGCGCGCTTTGTCGGCGGCTGCGTGCGCAACGCCCTGCAAGGCGAGCCGGTCCAGGATGTGGACATCGCCACACAGTTGACGCCAGACGAGACGCTGGCCGCGCTCAAGACTGCCGGTATTCGGGCGATCCCCACCGGGCTTGAACACGGCACGATCACGGCAGTGGTCGATGGCGCGCCTTTTGAAATCACGTCCCTGCGCAAGGATGTGAGCACCGACGGACGGCGTGCGGTGGTGGCCTTCACCACGGATTGGGCGTTGGACGCCGGACGGCGCGATTTTCGTCTCAACGCAATTTACGCGCGGCGGGACGGCAGCCTGTATGACCCCTGGAACGGCGTGGCGGACGCAATGGCGCGACGCGTGGTCTTTATCGGTGATCCGGATCAGAGGCTTGCCGAAGACGTTCTGCGCATCCTGCGCTTTTATCGTTTCAATGCCTGGTATGGCTCGGCGCTCGATGCGGCGGGCCATGCGGGCTGCATCCGCGCCGCGCCCAATCTGGCGGGGCTGGCGCGTGAACGGGTGTGGAAAGAGCTCAAGAAACTGCTGGCCGCGCCTGATCCCGGGCCTGTGGTCAAAGCGATGCATCTGGGCCACGTTTTACAATCGGTTTGGCCGGAACCGCTCGACTTAAACCTTCTCTTAAGCATAATTAACGCCGACAGAGGGAAAGGGCGCGCGCCCGACACGCTCTTAAGAGCGGCGGCGCTGTGCGGGGGAGAGGGTGACGCCGTGCGTAGCCTGTGTGACCAGATGAAAGCGTCAAACGCGGAAGCGAGCCGTCTCGTCGCCATGTGTGGCCCTGCGCCGGAGCGGGCAGGAGACGTGCGTCCCGGGCTTGATGGCAAGGCTCTGTCTCGCGCGCTCTACGTGCTCGGCTGTCAGACTGTATCGGATCGCTTGCGCCTGGCTGAAGCGCTGGGCGAGGGCGATGCGGACGCGGATTTGCGAACGGCTGCGGCCTGGCGCGCCCCTGATCTGCCGATCAATGGCCGCGACCTGATTGAAGCGGGGTTGCACACCGGGCCGCAGCTGGGGGCCGTTCTCAGCCAGCTCGAGGAGGCCTGGATCGAATCACGATTCACGCTGGACCGTCAGGCGCTTCTGGCGATAGCGAGCGAGGGGCGGGGATGAGCCTGTCCGAGCTTTTCTCCCTGCGCTATCGCGCCCGGGTCGGCAGCGGCGAGCTGTTCGCCGCTGACCTGCACCTGCACGATCGCCGCGCGCTGGAAGAGAAGGCCAAGGCGCTCAACTACACCGAAGACGAGGTCGAGAACGCGCTGGTGGACGCGGAGCTGGCGTTACGCATCCAGCTGGCGAAAACCATCAACAACGCCAACGAGAAGCGCAAGATCAAGGACCTGCCGCGCCGCGCGCGCCAGATCATGGCGGACGCCTATCTGCAGGCCAATCGCGCGCACTGGTCGGCGGTTCTGGACGCGCCGGGTTTCGAGAACCTGTTCCAGGCTGAAGGCGGCGTTAGCGCGCGCGATCCGCTCAACGGCAAGAAATGGAGCATCGCCGCCAACCTCATGATCTTTGATTATGTGGAGGCGTTCTTTGATCTCTTGCCCGGCGAGGAGCAGCTCGAGTTCAGCCGCGATCTGAACCAGCGTCTCCAGCGCGGGGAATCGCGCTGGTATTTTCAGCTGGGCCGCTGGCGCCGTGATGACTGGCCGCGGGAACGCGACAGCCAGTTTGACCAGATCCTGTACTCGCTCAAGAGCCAGGCCGATCAGGCGCTCACCGCCCAGGACAACAAGATCCGCAATGGCGAGACGGTCACGGCGCAAACGCTGGACCCTCAGAAAGTCTCTGCGTCTTTGTCAGAAGCGGCGCGCAGCCTGTGGGAAGCGGATCGCCTTCTGGAATCGGATCTGTTGTCCAAGAAAGTGCGCCATGGCGCCGCCGTGCGCGCCGCGCGTCATGCGCTGGATCAGTGTCTGGTGCATTTCCGGGGCAAGCTGGACGGACCGTTCGTCAAGGCCAAACCGCCCAAGGACAAGCGACCCGGCAAGGGGCTGGGCCGACTGGCGGCGCCGACCCTGGACAAGAGCGCGCTCAAGGGCGTCTCCGAAGGCGTGGCGGCGGCGATCCGTATCGAAATGATCGGCAAATGGCTGGCCCATGGCGGCGGTCTGAAAGATCAGCGCCTGAACGCGCTCGACCGGGCGGGGCTGGCGGAAATGCTGTTGCGGCTGGTGCTGTTCGGTCTGCCTGAGGACAAGGACAGCCCCTACGATATCGAGGAAGCGGAAGCGGACGAGATTCGCAGCTATTCCAAGATCACCGCGGTGCGAGACGTGCCGAAGCGGGACGGCAAGCTGCTCAACCACGGCGAAGGCAGCCTGATGCTGCACATGGACGATGAAGCCAGCGCTCGGCTGGCGGTCGATGTGCTGGCCCGACTGTGCCAGTTTGCGACAGGGGCGGCAGGGTCGCCTAAAGATGCGGCCGAGATGCGGGCTGACCAGCCTATCCGTAAAAATCTGGGCGCCCCCCTGGAGACGCGCCGTGCGCCGAATCCGATCTGGCTTCAGATGACGAACTGGCTGATTTTGGGCGGTGTCGCCGCCTCGTTAATCGGGCTTGGCTTCATCTTCGGATTGCTCACGGCTGGCTGGTCTCCAGCCTTTTTGTCACCGTGAAGCTATTCGTCCGTACCGCTTTCAGACATCGGGGCGATCTCGACACGGCCCTCTGACAAGGCTTCCAGTCGCGCATAGGCCTTGTCGTCGCCGCGGCGCGCCTGTTCGATCAGCGCCTGCAAGGTGACATAGCGGCTTTCCAGATCCTGGCCTTCGCGTTGGCGCGCTTCCGACCCGATCTGGGCTTCCATACGCGCTCGGAACTGCTCAACGACCGTTTGGCTGTCACGCTCGGCGATGCCGCCTTCGCCGTCCGACAAGGCGTTCAACAACGCATCAAACGGGCTTTGCGACAGGCTCAAATCAGGCGCTTCAACCCCGGCCTTGGCGGATTCTTGCTCCACGATCGCCTGCATGGTCTCACGGGTGCCGCGATAGCGCTCGGAGTTCTGCTCGTCCTCAGACAGGGAATCGTAGAACTCGATATAGGCGCGCGCCCGGGTCAAGACGTCGCCGGTATGTTCTGGGGCGGTGAACGCTTCGCGCTCGCGGGCAAGCATCTTCATGCGGGTGTCGCGCGCGACGTCAGGGTCGAGGCCGGGCTGTTCCAGCGTAGCGGCGAAATTGTCCTTGTAGGCTCGAGCGCCAGACAGAGCGTTGCGGAAAATCGCGTCTCCGCGTTCGCCGAGCAGGGCGTCCACGCGCGCGGAGGCGCCGTTCAGCACCGCTTGCGCCGCCGCGGACAGGCTGACGGTGTCATTGGTTTTTGAAGAATTTTCACCCTGCCCGGCGGCGCCGGACCGCGCTTTTGCGATCTCGGTTTGCGTAGCTGCATTGGCGCCGTTCGGGCCCAGATATGGACCTTGGGTTCCAACCGTATTGACCATGTAACGCTCCATAGGCGGGGTGCCGTTTAAGGATAGCGTTCGATGAGTCTGCTAACCGGTCGTTAACGCAGATTAAGATTTCGCTTATGGCCAGCGGGCGTGGGGCGGCATGGAGGACAGGATGGAATTGATGTTTCCGCCGGTCTCGAGCCCGAATTTGGTGCCGCGATCATACAGAAGGTTGAACTCGGCATAGCGGCCGCGGCGCACCAATTGTTCTTCGCGGTCGTCCTCTGACCAGGGCGTGTCCATGCGCGTTTTGACGATCTTGGGGTAAGCGGTCAGGAAGGCTTCGCCCACATCGCGCGTAAAGGCGAAGTCCGCCTCATGATCGCCGGTGTCGAGATGGTCGTAGAAAATCCCGCCCGTGCCGCGTGATTCCTGACGGTGCTTGAGCCAGAAATACTCGTCGCACCAGTCTGTGAAGCGCGGGTAATACGTCGCGTCATGGGCGTCGCAAGCGGCTTTTGCGGCCTCATGAAACAGCACGCTGTCCTCAAACCCCTTGTCACGCTGGTAATCCTGGGTCGGGTTCAAATCCATACCGCCGCCAAACCAGCTTTGCGTGGTGGTGATGAAGCGCGTGTTCATGTGCACGGCGGGGATGTGGGGATTGCGCATGTGCGCGATCAGGGACACGCCGGTCGCGTAAAAGCGCGGATCGGTCTCGGCGCCGCGGACGCGCGCGGCGAATTCCGGGCTGAACTCGCCGAAAACCGTGGAGACGTGCACGCCGACTTTTTCAAACAAGCGGCCGTGCATCATGCCCATCACGCCGCCGCCCAGCTCTTCATCACCGTCGCCGCGCACCCAGGGCGTGCGTTCAAACCGTCCCGCCTCTCCGGGATAGAGCTTTGGATCGGCGACGTCCTCGAGCGCTTCGAAGGCGCTGCAAATACGGTCGCGCAGCGATTCAAACCAGGCTTTGGC
Organism: Oceanicaulis alexandrii DSM 11625; assembly: GCF_000420265.1. Lineage (NCBI taxonomy): Bacteria > Pseudomonadati > Pseudomonadota > Alphaproteobacteria > Maricaulales > Maricaulaceae > Oceanicaulis > Oceanicaulis alexandrii. Next base: position 806,441 of record NZ_ATUP01000001.1, on the reverse strand, counting down.
GCGGGCGCGACGATCCGAAAGGATGTCGGCGCTGGGTTTGGCGGTTGCGGACATGCTCGCTCCTCAAGGGTCCAGGCTGTGTGGAAAAGATACATCTGAGCTGACGCTGGCAAGTCTAAACGGCGCCTGAAGCGCTGGCGCGTGCGACAGGCGGGCATTAGTGTTCGCCGCCTTATCAAGCCGAGTTTGAGTGTGGATGAGTGTCGCCATGATTGATCCGTTGACCGACCTGCGTGATGCGCGAGCCCGACAAGACCTGCTGGCTGTCTCAGTCGAGGCGCGCCGCCTGATCGAGGCTGCGCCGCAGCTGGGCAGCCAATGGGGCGACGTGGCCAGTCTGGCGCTCGAGGTGGGCGACGAAACCGGCGCCTTGCTGGCGGCTGAACGCCTGACCGAAGCCTCTCCGAATTATCAGCAATCCTGGCTCTGGCTCGTTTCCGCGCTGACCGGGCTGGGGCGACATCAGCGTGCGCTTGAGGTGCTCGAAACGCTGATCGCCCAAGCGCCCAATGATCCGGCGCTGCAAAGACGGGCGGGACGCACGCTTCTGTCGCTGGGGCGCACTAATCTGGCGGCGCTGAGCTTTCGGCGCGCCATTTCTCTGGACCGGTTCGACGTCATGGCGTGGGAAGGCCTGTCGGAATGCGTGACCTTTGAAGCGGGCTCCGCCGAGCTGGCCGCACTCGAGGAAATGCGTATCCAGAACTCAGACACCATGTCCTCCACCCAGCGCGGCGTGCTGGCCTATACGCTGGCCAAGGCCTATCGCGATGTGGGCGAGGATGCGGTGGCGGCCATGCGCGTGGCCGAGGGCGCGTCCTTCTGTCTGGCGGATACCGCGTTTGACACCGGTCGCCATGAAGAATCCGTCAAGGCGCTGATCGCCAGTTATGAGCCAAACTTTGTGGATCAGCATGAAGAGGCGGGCGTCATTGACGGGCGTCCGGTGCTGCTGATCGCACCGCCTTGCGCCGGCGCGGACTGGCTGAGCCAGGTGCTGGCGGCTGACGCCGATGCGGGCGCCTTGATGCGCAATAACGGCCTGTTCTGGCTCAACGCGACGCCTTTGGGCGATCAGACCCTTTCAGAGATTTCAGCGGCAATCGAGGCGGGGTGGGGCCGCAATGTCCTGGGCGATGTGGCCAAGCGCTATCTGAGCCAGGTCGAGGAAGCCTTGGGCCAGCCTGCGTCACGAATCATTGATCCCAGCTCGCTGTCTGAAATGGCCGCGGGCGCATTCGGCGTGTGCCTGCCGGCGGCCCGGATGGTGCGGATTTTCCGCGATCCGCGCGATCTGGCCTGGTCGATCTACAAGACCCGGTTCCGCAAGGCGCGGCACTGGACATACCACCCTGATGACATCGCCCGTGTCCTGGCGTGCCATAACCGGCTGTGCGAGCATTGGGAATCCCTGTTTCCAGAGCGGATTCTCACTATACGCTATGAAGACATCCTCAGCGATCCGCAAGCGGCGGCGCGAGAGGTGGCGGCGTTTGTCGGTGTGGACGCCGATGCTGCGGCGTCTGAGGCCTGGTTGCGGAGCGAAGCGCTGAACGCGGATCCCGCTGGCGTTCATGCGGAAGCGGGTGATCGCTTTGAACCTTTGAGCGCTGCGCTGGAGCGTGCGGGACTGATTTGACCGTGCACGCCTGTATTTGCGGGGGATAACCGCCATCACCGGCAAAATCTGATCCTTTTTACGGGATAATCAGGTTGAAAAATATGGGGGCGCACATTAATCCGCCCCGATGACACGTTGTATGTTCAGCGGGACTGCGTCAGCAAGCCGCACCGCAAAACAGCAACGGTGCGCTAAGTCTGAGATCGCGCGCTAGCGTGCGTGGGGCCTGCCAGGTTCTGCGGGGCGGGCAGTTCGAATTCAAGAGGTCGGCACGTGACGGACGTGAACAGCAATCCTGAGACCGGCGGCGACGAGCCGTCGCGCCGGGACTTTCTCTACATCGCATCGGTTGGAGCAGTGGGCGTCGGTGGCGCTCTCACGCTGTGGCCGTTCATCGATCAGATGAACCCGGCGGCGGATACGCTTGCGTTGTCCACCACCGAGGTGAATGTCGGCGCACTCGAAGAAGGCGCGGAAATCACGGTGATGTTCCGTGAGCGTCCGCATTTCGTGCGTCGCCGCACCGCGACCGAAATTTCGGAAGCGGCGGAAGTGGAGGTGTCTCGCCTTCCTGACCCGCTGGCGCGCAATGCTAACCTTGAAGACAGCGCGCCTGCGACTGATCAGAACCGATCCGCATTCACCGCCCTTATCGACGCAGGCGTCGAGGTGGATGAAAGCCTTCGCGGGTCCTTGCTGGTCTCCAGCGCGAACTGCACCCATCTGGGCTGCGTGCCGACCGAAGGCGCTGGCGACTATGACGCCTGGTTCTGCCCGTGTCATGGCTCGCACTACGACACCGCCGGTCGGATTCGCCGTGGCCCGGCCCCGGAAAATCTGCCTATTCCGCCGATGACCTTCATCTCGGCGACGACATTGCGTCTGGGCTAGGGAGAGCGAAGAATGAGCGGACCGAGCACGTACGAACCGAAAACCGGTGTGGAGCGCTGGCTGGACCAGCGCCTGCCGATCGTGCGCCTGGGCTGGGACTCCTTTGTGGATTTCCCGACCCCGCGCAACCTGAACTACTGGTACACATTCGGCGGCATCCTGACCGTCTGCCTGATGATCCAGATCCTGTCCGGCATCGTGCTGGCCATGCACTATGTGCCCCACATCGATTACGCGTTCGCTTCGGTTGAACGTATTGACCGCGATGTGAACTTCGGCTGGCTGCTTCGGAACATTCACGCCAATGGCGCGTCCATGTTCTTCCTGGCTGTCTACCTGCACATGCTGCGCGGCCTGTATTACGGCTCCTACAAGGCTCCGCGGGAGCTGTTGTGGATCCTGGGCGTGGTGATCTACCTGCTGATGATGGCTGCCGCCTTCCTGGGCTATGTGCTGCCCTGGGGCCAGATGTCCTATTGGGGCGCCATGGTGATCACCAACCTGTTCGGCGCGCTGCCGCTGATCGGCACGCCGATCACCGAATGGCTGTGGGGCGGGTTCTCAGTGGGCAACGCCACGCTGAACCGCTTCTTCTCGCTGCACTATCTGATCCCGTTCCTGATCGCCGGCATCGTCGGCCTGCACGTCTGGGCGCTGCACGTTCCGGGCAACAACAACCCGACGGGCCTGAGCATCAAGACCAAGGCGGACACGCTGCCTTTCCACCCGTACTACACGGTGAAGGACGGCTTCGCGATCATCGTCTTTATGATCATCTTCGCCTTCTTCGTGTTCTACTGGCCGGACGCTCTGGGCCATGCCGACAACTATATCGAGGCGAACCCGCTGGTGACCCCGGCGCACATCGTTCCCGAATGGTATCTGCTGCCCTTCTACGCCATCCTGCGGGCTGTGCCTGACAAGCTGGGCGGCGTGATCTTGATGTTCGGCGCCATCGCGGTGCTGTTCATCCTGCCCTGGCTCGACACCTCCAAGGTGCGGTCCATGCGCTATCGTCCTCTGGGCCGCTGGTTCTTCGTGTTCTTCGTGATCGCGTGCATGGGCCTGGGCTGGTGCGGAGCTGAGCTGCCCGACAACAAGGTGCCGGTGCTGGGCGCAGTGGGGCTGGACTTCCTGTGGCTGGGCCGTCTGCTGACGCTGTACTACTTCGCCTATTTCCTGGTGATCCTGCCGCTTTTGGGCTTCATCGAGAAACCGACCCAACGTCCGGCCTCCATCGAGGAGTCGGTGCTGGGTTCAGGCAAAAAAGACATGCCGGCGGCGTCCGCCGCTCCGGCCGAATAAGGAGAGCGATAGATGAAAACGATCCAACGCCTCCTCACCGTGGCTGTCGGCGCTCTGGCGCTGGCGACCCCGGCCGCGCTGGGCGCGGGCGAGCAGTATGAGCCCGCCGAGCACACCTGGTCCTGGGAAGGACCGTTCGGCAGCTATGACCGCGGCGAGCTGCAACGCGGCTTCTTGGTCTACCAGCAGGTCTGTTCGGCCTGTCACGGTCTGGAGCAACTGCATATTCGCAATCTGGGCGAACAGGGCGGTCCGTTCTACACCGAGGAATATCCCAACCCCAATGACAACCCGATCGTTCGGGCCATTGCGGCGGAATATTTCATCGAAGACGGTCCTGATGAATATGGCGACATGTTCGAGCGCGCTGGCCGTCCGGCTGACCGCTTCCCGAGCCCGTACGCCAATGATGCGCAGGCTGCGGCGTCCAATGGCGGCGCCATCCCGCCTGATTTCTCGGTGATCGTGAAAGCACGCCATCATGGTCCGGAATACATCCGCTCCCTGATGCTGGGCTATGACTATGAAGTCCCTGAGGACGTCACCGTGGCGCCGGGTCAGTACTACAATCCGTACATGTCTGGCGGTCTGATCGCCATGCCGCCGCAATTGCAGGACGGTCTGGTGGAATACGCTGACGGCACCGAAGCCACCAAGGAACAGATGGCGCATGACGTCGTCACCTTCCTGACCTGGGCGTCCGAGCCGCACATGGAAGTGCGCAAGAAGATGGGCCTGATGGTCATGATCTACTTGCTGGCGCTGGCGGGACTGCTGTACGCCGCCTACCGTCAGGTCTGGTCGAACGTGAAGCACTAGGCTTTCGCGTTTAGACGGAACAAGATTGCGGGCCGTCCGGACATCCGGGCGGCCCGTTTGTTATGAAGGCTGCCGGTGTTAAAGGACCGATCATGAGCCGCGATCCAATCCATGTCTCACCTCATGATCCTGCCTGGGCCGCCGAAGGCCTGGCGTATGCGGACGCTGTCTGCGTCGCTCTGGGATCGCGCGCCTTGCGCGTCGACCATGTGGGTTCGACGGCCGTGCCGGGGCTCGCCGCGAAGGATGTGATCGACATTCAGGCGCTGGTCATTGATCTGGACGATGAAGGGCTGATCACGGCGATGAAGGCTGCGGGCTTCACCCATCGCCCCGACAACACCGGCGATGACCCGAACCTCGACACCGCGCCGTCCCTGGGCCCGGATGACTGGCGCAAGGTCTATTTCAGAGAAGCCAAGGGTCAGCGCCGTCTGCATATCCATGTCCGGCGCAATGGCGCGGCGGCCGCGCGCAACATGCTTCTGATGCGCGACTTCCTGCGCGATAACGAGAGCGCGCGCCGGGACTATGGCGACTTCAAAATGGCGTTAGCGGACAAGACACGCAGCGACCGGACAGCGTATCAGGCGATCAAGCGTCCCTTCATCTCGACCGTGCTGCGGTCGGCGGAAAGCTGGGCGGAGATCCATCACTGGGCGCCGGGCGTGCCTGATTCATACTGGAGAACCGAAGAATGAGCTGGAAACTCGGGATTATCGGCGGCTCCGGCCTTTATGGTCTGGACGGTCTGGAAAACGTGCGCAAGGAGACGGTGGGCACGCCGTGGGGCAATCCCTCCAGCACGCTGGTGCACGCCACGCTTGAGGGTGTGGAGCTGGTGTTCCTGGCGCGCCATGATGAAGGCCACCGAATCCCGCCGAGCGATCTCAATTACCGCGCCAATATCGACGCGCTCAAACGTGCAGGCGTCACTGACGTTCTGTCCCTGTCTGCGGTAGGCTCGCTCAAGGAAGAGCTGGCGCCGGGCGCGTTCGTGGTTGTGGACCAGTTCATCGATCGCAGTTTCGCGCGCAATAAAAGCTTCTTCTCTGAAGGCTGCGTCGCCCATGTGGCGATGGCGGATCCTGTGTGTTCGCGCCTGTCCGCCATGGCGGCGGATGCCGCCGAGGCGGCTGGCGTTGAAACCGTTCAGCGCGGCGGGACCTATCTGGTGATGGAAGGCCCGCAATTCTCCACCCGCGCGGAAAGCCAGCTTTACCGCCAATGGGGGTGCAGCGTGATCGGCATGACCAACATGCCTGAAGCCAAGCTCGCCCGTGAAGCCGAGCTGCCCTACGCCAGCGTCTCCATGGTCACAGACTATGATTGCTGGCGCACCGAGGACGCCGATGTCGATATTTCCGACATTCTTCGGACCATGCACGCCAACACCGTCCATGCTCACGCCCTGGTGCGCAACCTGGTGAAGGCGATGGCGGCGACCGAGCGCACCGACAGCCCGCAAGGCATCGAGAAAGCGCTCGAATACGCCATCATCACCGCGCCGGAAAAACGCGATCCAGCGCTTCTGGCCAAACTCGACGCCGTTGCGGGCCGGGTGCTGAAGGCCTAGCTTCATGCACTGATGATGCATGAAAGGGCGTTCTGATGGTCTGTCACTCTCCGCTTCAGGGCGCGATGCTGTCCGCTCTGGCCGCCTCTGTCATGGTGCTGTCCCCACCGGCGCACGCCCAAGCGCCCGCGCCGGCGATGACGGCGTTCGAGACGGGCCAATGGGGCGTCGCGGAGAGCGCCGCGGCCAGTCAGACCTCTGATGTGGAGGCGCTGATTCTCGCCTCTGAAGCCGCGCTGATGCCCATTACGCTCGACCAGGCCGAGGGTCTGTCACGCCGGGAGCGCCGTCAGGCGGCTCTGCGCGCGCAAGACTATGCGGAAGCGGCGCTGGCGCTGGAGCCCGAGAACGCCCAGGCGCATCTGCGCCTCGCCGCCGGGCTGGGGTATCAGTCCCGCTATGTGAACACGGTGCGCGCTGTGATGATGGGCCTGCCACAGCGCGGGCGCGATCATATGGTTGAAGCGTTGGCGCTTGACCCTTCAGAGCCCTGGGCTCCGGCGATGCTGGGCGCCTGGCATCTGGAAGTGGTGCGCCGGGCGGGCGAGGGCATGTTTGACGCCAACGAGGCGGAGGGCCTCGCCCTGATGCGTCAGTCCGTCGAGATGGAGGGCGCGCCCGCCGCCATTCCCTATCGCTTTGCTGTGGCGCTGGTCGCCGTCGACCCGGCCGCTCATGGCGAGGAAGCCAATCTGATGCTGAACCGGGCGATCACCGCCTCTTCTCAGGATGCGGTGGGACAGGCGGTCTCGGCGCTTGCAGGGCATCTTCTGGGTCTTCTTGAGACCGATTCCGCTGCGGCTCAGACTGAGGCCGTGCGCCTTCTCGAAGAGTAATTTCAATCGCTTAGCTTGTCAGCTCGGCTTTCAAGTCAAAAATTTCACCCATTGGGTCAAAAATAATTGACATGGGGTCTGCGCTCTTTTACATCTCGACATGTCAAAAAAATTCGACATCAAATCAAAGGAGTTTGACATGTCGTTTCAAGAAAAAAGCAATCTGGTCATGACGGTCATCATAGCCTTGGCGTACGGCGTATATTTCGCAGTGGTTATGCCGCCGGCCTTAATCGATGGACCGTCCATGGAGGGGGTTGGGCCCTATCTGTTCGCCGCGGTTGTGTTCCTCGTCATCGGTGGTGTGGTCGCCCACATCCTCGTCGCTATTGCTGCGCCCAAGGAGGCCGATGAGGCTGACGAACGTGACAAGCTGATCGAAATGCGCGCCGACGCCCGCTCAGGCTATGTGTTGGGGACTGCGGCTGTCTTGTCGCTCGGACTGGCGTTGACCGAGCAGCACCTGTTCTGGATCGTGCATATGATCCTGGGGGGGCTTGTGGCGTCCGAGCTGGTCAAGGGCGTGCTGCGCGCCATCGACTACCGCAGGGGTGTCTGATCATGGCCAAATCCACCCAGATCAAGAACCGTATCCGCGAGCTTCGCTTTCACGCCGGAGAGATGACCCAGGCCGAGCTCGCCAAGCGGGTCGGCGTCACCCGGCAGACGATCCTGGCCATTGAACAGGGCAAGTACTCGCCCTCGCTCGAAGTGGCGTTTCAGATCGCAGCGGTGTTTGAAACGCCTTTGACCGAGGTGTTTGAGTATGCGCCGGAGCGCTCCTCCTGACACATCTCTGGCGTTCAGCGCCCTCGCAGTTTCCAGTGCGGGGGCGCTGGCCTATTGGCTGGCCCAGACGATGCGGGCCATCCACACAATGTCACGGGTGGCCAGATTGCGGTTGTCATAGGCGGGGTTGAGCGAGATCAGCTCGACGCTGTCGGCGGTGACCCGGCCCAGCTCCTTGGCCATCACTTCACCCTCGCGGGTTTTCACCACGACCCGGTCGCCGCGACGCGGGGGCGCTTCGGGGTTGACGACGATGCGGTCGCCATGGCGATAGACGGGAGCCATGGATTCGCCGGAAATTTCGAGCGCGTAAGCGCCGTCGCCTTCCTCGCCGGGAAACAGGATGTCTTCCCAGCCCGAACCGGACGGAAAGCCCGCATCGTCGAAAAAGCCGTCATTGCCGGCTTGCGCAAAACCGATCAACGGCACGGAGCGGCCCTGGCTGCGGCCCATGGCGAGGGCGGCGAATTCGTCAAAGCCCACTTGAGTCGCGTCCAGCGCCTTGGCGAGGCTTTCCGTCGAGGGCCAGCGCGGTTTTGCGCCGTCCGCGCTTTTGCGCTTGGAGGGGTTGAATGTGGTGGGGTCCAGCCCGGCGCGGCGCGCCAGCCCGGACGGCGTCAGGCCCACGCGGTTCGCCAGCCGGTCAATCCCGTTCCAGATCTGGGCATGGGTCAGCATAAGCATACCGTATAACGCGACTCTTAACGCTCTTATAGCAGGAAAAAAATCCTTGAGGAATGCCGAGGGCTCTTGAAGGCGCAGTCTGAAGGCACGCACGCTTGCGCCAGGCCCGTTGGCGTCGTATCGGCCTGTGTCATGACCGAGCTTATTTATCGCATCGCTGATCCGGCGGCTCTGGCCGCGGCATCGCTCGCCGGCGCCTATGAAGGCGAGGCCCATGACAAGGCTGACGGCTTCATCCACGCCTCGTCGCTGGACCAGCTGGCGGACACCCTGCAGCTGCACTATGCCGACTCCGAACGGTTGGCGGTGGCCGAGATCGATGCAGCGGCCCTGGGCGAGACGTTGAAATGGGAAAAATCCCGCAATGGCGCCCTGTTTCCTCATGTCTATGGCGACATTCCGTTCAGCGCGATCACGGGCATTCACTTGCTGCAACGTGATGAGCGCAGCGGGTGGCGTCTGCCTTCGGAGTTGACCCGATGAGTGACGCCCTCGCCAAGCTGCTCACCCTGTTGCCGGCGGAAACCGCACACCGCACCGCCCTGATGGGATTGAAGGCCGGGTTTGGCCCGAAAGCGCGCACGGCCGCTGATCCGGTTTTGAAAACCGCGCTGGCGGGCATGGAGCTGAGCCATCCGGTCGGGCTCGCCGCCGGATTCGACAAGAACGCCGAAGCGCCGGACGCCCTGCTCAACGCCGGGTTCGCCTTTGTGGAAGTGGGCGCGGTGACGCCCCGTCCGCAGCTCGGCAATCCGCAGCCGCGCCTGTTCCGCCTGCGCGAGGATAAAGCCGTCATCAACCGGATGGGCTTTAACAATGAGGGGCTGGATGCGGTCAAAGCCCGGCTTGAAGCGCGGCAGGACAGCCCGACGAAAGCGACGGGGGCTGTGGGCGTTAATCTGGGGGCCAACAAGGATTCTGAGGACCGGGCGAATGATTACGCGGTTCTACTGAAAGCTCTCTCAGGTCTGGCGGACTTCTTCACCGTCAATATCTCCTCGCCGAACACGCCCGGCCTGCGCACGCTGCAAAGTGGCGATGCGCTCGACGAGCTTTTGAAGAAGGTCAATGACGCGCGCTGGGCCGAGCCGGTGTTTCTCAAGGTGGCGCCCGATCTGGTCGAAGCCGATATCGACGCCATCGTAAAAGCGGTTCAAGTGCACGCCCTGTCCGGCCTGATCGTGTCCAACACCACGCTGGAACGCCCTGAGAGCCTGAAAAGCGCCCATAAGGGCGAGGCGGGCGGTCTGTCTGGCTTGCCGCTCAAGACGCGCTCCACAGAGGTTCTGCGCCAGTTCCGTCAACGCACCGGCCCGGATCTGCCGATCATCGGCGTGGGCGGGATTGACGGGCCGGAGGCGGCGTACGCCAAGATCCGCGCCGGCGCGAACGCCGTTCAGCTGTACACGGCCCTGGTGTATCAGGGGCCGGGTCTGGCGCTGAAAATCCGCGACGGCCTGGCGATGCTGCTGAAAGCGGACGGGTTCGATCATGTGTCAGAGGCGGTGGGCGTCGACGTCTAGGCGACAAAGCTGCGCTTGAGGCTCGGCCAGCCCACCATCAGGGTTCCCGCCCGGGCGACATAATACGCCAGGAACGCCAGCCACAGCCCGTGCGCCCCGAAGGCGGGTCGCAGCACCGCGTCGAGCGCCAGATAGATCACCAGCGCCGCAATCATGGCGTTGCGCATGAGCGGGCCCTGGGTGGCGCCGATCATCAACCCGTCCAATTGCCAACTGGGCATGCCGAGAAGCGGCGTCAGCGCGCACCAAATCAGGAAACTGCGGGCGGTGGCGCGGGTGGCCTCGTCAGTGGTCATCATCATGATGAACTGATCGCCCAGCAGCAGGAAACCGACGCTGAGCAGGATCGAGAAGGCCAGCGCCAGCTCGCTGGTCAGCCGGAAGGCGCGCAACAGCCGCTTCCAGTTCTTCGCCCCGGCTGCGCGACCGGTCTCGGCTTCGGTCACATGGGCGAAGGCGTCGAGGAAGAAGGCGCAGATCGAGATGTACTGCATCAAAATGGCGTTGCCCGCCATAACGTCCGCCCCCTCACGCAGGCTGGCGATGTTGAACCAGGTGAACCCGGCCAATAGCGCCATGGTGCGCAGGAAGATGTCGCGGTTGACCGAGACCAGGCGGCGAATGGCGGTTCCGTCAAACAGGGCGCTGGCGGGGGACGGGCCGCGATTGCGCAGGATCAGGACGATCAGTCCGGCCGCCGCCAGAAGGTGCAGCCATTGCGCCGCGGCGCTGGCCGCACCCACGCCCGCCACGCCCATGTCAAACCCCAGAACGAAGAGCACGGACAAGCCTGCGTTTGTGAGGTTCAGCACCGCCTGCAAGACCAAAGCCCGTCCGGTGAGCCCCAGCCCGATCAGCCAGCCATAGACCGCAAACCCGGCGAAGGCCGCCGGCGCGCCCCACAGCCGCGCATCCACATAGGCTCGGCCCAGCGTCTCGACCTCTTCAGGGCTGTCAAAGAGAGCGAAGGCGGCTGCTTTCAGCGGCCATTGCGCAAGCAGCAACACCAGGCCGATGGCGACGCCGATCAGTCCTGCTCGCCACAGAACGGCGCGCACTTCGCCTTCATCCTCGCGTCCGTCCGCCTGGGCGGTGAGCGCTGTCGCGCCCATGCGCAAAAAGGCGACAGACCAGAAAAAGACGTTGAACACCAAGCCGCCCAGCGCCACGGCGGCGATGGCTTGAGTGTCGGCGGTGCGTCCGATCACGGCCAGATCCACCAGCCCCACCAGAGGCGAGGCGATGTTTGCGCCCATTATGGGCAGAGCGCGCAGGAAGACTTGCTTGCGGGTCAGGGGCAGGGCCGTCATTCAGGCTGGATAACCGCTCAGTCCTCAGGAGGCGAGCGTCAAATCAGTCCGCCAGCGCGTCACCCAGGGCGTCACCGGACTCCCAGGCGAGTTCAGCGCGCGGGCCCAGCCGCCAGTCTCCCGCACACCCCAACGTGCCGGTCGGGTCCAGGGCGAAGGGTGTTCCAGGCGCTTCGGTCACCAGCGCATAGCGCCAGCGATGGGCCTGGCTCCACACCGGCAGGGGCAGGCCAAATCGGATGAAGGCTTCTTCTGTCAGCGCGCGAGCGACAGTCTCAGGATCGCTTTCCAGAAACGCTTCAGACCAGTCCGGCGAGGCATGAAGCACCCAGGACTCAGGGCCCGTCTGGCCGGGGCGAGAGGTCATGCGCGCCATCCAGCGCAGCGCGCCACCCAACAGTTTGGCGCCGTCAAACCCCGGATCAGCCGCTGTTTCCGGTACGGTCATCACCGCCCAGCAGGGCGAGAGTTTCGCCGCCAGCGCTTCAGCAATCATGGCGGAGAATTCACCGTCGCTCCGCGCCAGAAACTCGATCAGCTGTTCAGGGGGGATCGTAAGAGCGAGCTTCTGGAATGGGCCTTCCGTCTCTCCGTCCTCAAAATGAATGATCCAGGCGCCGTCTTCACCGCTGACCCGGACCGCGCGGCGACCGAATCGGACGCCCATTCCAGTCAGGGCGGTCTTCACGATCGCGTTCATGCCCGGCACCCCGACCCAGCGCGTTTTATCACGCAGGCTTTCCGCATTGCCGCCACGGTCGATGGAAACGGTGCGGCCCGTCCACAAATCGGCTGCGCCTGCGGTTTGCGCTTCGGTCAGCAGAGTGCTGAAGCTTTCACCGGTGGCCGTCAGGAATTGAGCGCCATGATCAAAACTGACATCACCCAGCGGCGTGCTGGCCCGGCGGGTGGACATGCGTCCGCCTGGTCCGCGCCCTTTATCGAACAGAACGACGTCCAGTCCGCGGGCGGACAGGGCTCTGGCTGCGGCTGCGCCCGCCAATCCGGCGCCGATCACTGCTGCGCGTTGCCTGGCCACCTGTCATCCTCTTCGCTGCGGTCTAGTTTGATGAATGTTATGGATCAGAAAAATACAAAACCCAGTGAATCCAAACCCGATGATGCAGTCGCAGGGGCGCCTGTCGAGGTCTTTTATGATGGCGGATGTCCGCTCTGCCGGGCGGAGATCGGATATTATCGCAACTCAGGCGCCAATGCTCAGTTCACGGACGTAACTCAGGACGGCGCGTCGCCGTCAGGCGTCAGCTGTGAACAGGCGCTCAAGCGCTTTCATGTGCGTGATGCAAAGGGCCGGTTGAGATCCGGCGCAGCGGCTTTTGCGGCGCTCTGGCGCGTCACGCCGGGCTGGCGTTGGCTGGGCGTTATTGGCGGCGCTCCGCCCTTTGTCTGGATCGGTGAAGGCGCCTACAGGCTGTTCCTGCCCCTTCGGCCCTATCTGCAGAAACTGGTGGGGCGATGGTCCAGGGCGGGTGTCCGATGAAAGGTCCAGCGCCGCGCTCCAAAAAGGGCGATTTGCCAGAAAAGATTTGTCCGGTTTGCAAGCGCCCCTTCGCTTGGCGAAAGAAATGGGAGCGCAACTGGGAGAGCGTGAAATATTGCTCCAAGCGGTGCGCCTCAAAACGCCAGACTGTTTAATGTACGGCACATGACGGAAGTCTCATGTAGCGGCCAGCACGCGGTTAGGTGAGGCGACCTAGGGTCAGCCTTATGGACAGAAGAGATCCGCTCCGAAGAGGGCGGTCCGCGTCCAAAGGTCGAACTTAGGAGATAGGTCATGTCTACGCTTTCCGTGTTGCTCGCCAGCCTGGCTGGACTCACGCTCGCCCCCGCTTCTGAACTCCCGTCTGAAGATGTTCTGACCCAAAGCCGGGTCGTGAACTTCGCAAGCGAACAACTTCTCACTGACGAGGGCGTCGAGTCCCTCCGTCGTGAGATCGCTCACACAGCGCGCCGTGTGTGCCGTGAGCCTGGGAGCCTTCATTCTCGTATCAGCCGTGAAGCCCGGGCCTGCGCTCAAACTGCCTATGAGCAAGGGCTTGAACAGCTTGAAATTCAGATCGCCGAGGCCCGCGCTTCAAGACGCCAATACGCGCAAAGCGCGATTGAATCCGATCAGGCGGCCCATTAGGTCGCCTTGGATTTCAGATCCCGGAACAACAGCCACACTGCTCACGAGGCTGTTCCCACTGACCTCCTCCCTGACTCAGGGTGGAGGTCTTTTCTTTTTGGCGGCGAGTTCCGGTTTCATGGCTCGCCATGCATTTTTGCAAGACAGAGCTGCAGGCAAGCTGGCGCAAGTGTCACAGCCGCGTAGCAAAAGGCGGGCAATACGTCTCCCAGCCGGTTCCTCCGGCCTGGTTGGATCCGAGCCGCCACAAGAGCGGTTCGCTTACGAAATAAAGGACATCCCCGATGCGTTTCATCGCTGCCGCCCTGATCGCCGCCGCTTCCCTGACCGGCGCCGCCTCTGCTTCCGAAACCTCGAAATCCGTTGAAATTGGTTTCCGCGCCTCTGACCTGACGAATGTCGAGCGTCTGGAGACCCTGCGCGATCGTATCCGCAGCGCCGCTCTGAACGTTTGCGAAGTCTACGAAGCGCGCACCCTGGCCGAGCGCCGCATCGCGCGTGAGTGCATGATTGAAGCCCAGCGTCAGGGCGAATCCCAGCTGACTATCGCTGTCGCCCGCGTCAATGGCGTCATCGAGATGGCTGCAGAAGTTCGCTAGGTCCGGTTCGTCTCTTTGACGGTCTGAAAAGCCCCGCAGGATATCCTGCGGGGCCTTTTTGTCTGAGCGGACAGGGGCGGGCCTGACCTAGCCGTTCGCCTTCACCGGCTTGATCAGGAAATGCCCGTGCAGATTGGCGATGGGCGCGGCGCGGCGATCCTGCCAGGCGTCCACGCGGAGATTGGCCACGCGTGAGCCCTGCCGGGTGATGGACGCGCGAGCGTAGACATCCTGTGGTTTGCCCGGGCGCAGATAATCCACTGACACGTCAATGGGTTTGGGTAATGCGGCCAGCTCGGTGAAGGCCAGAAGCCCGGCCGAGGCCGTGATCTCCATGAAGGCCCCGATCGCGCCGCCATGAAGGGCGGGGATCAACGGGTTGCCGATCAGCCATTCGTCATAGGGCAGGATCGCAGTCAGTTCGTCGCCATGATCGTCAAAGCGAACGCCCATGCGGGAGACATACGGGCTCGACTGAAGTTTCAGAAGGCGATCATTCATGAGCGGGCGCCTCCGGTTTTCGTAGCGCCGGCCTGTTCATCGAAATCGGCCTTGGCGCGCTCGGCGGCGGCCTGGCTGACGCGGCTGACCATGAAGGCGGCATGGGCGGTCGCCACAGGGTCTTCCGTGTCGCCGTCATGGGCGAAGGCGCTGACAAAGGCGATCAGGCCGGACACCTTGATGGTCCTGGCGACGGCGATCACATCCTGACCCGGCCTGGCGGGGCGCATGTAATCAAGCCGCAAATCCAGAGTGGCGACCGCCTGATCCCCGCCGAGCCCTGCGAAGGCCGCGGTGCCGCAGGCATGGTCCAGCAAGGCTGTGACGACACCGCCATGCATGACGCCGGTATCGGGGTCCCCGATTGAGGCGTCTTGATAGGGCGCGCGGATCACGGCTTCGCCGGGGCTGACGCTGACCAGCTTCAGGCCCAGCGCCACGGCATGGGGGCTGCCGTCGACCAGAAGGCCGGCCAGCGTATCGAGTTTGTCTTGTAATGGGTCGCTCATACGCCCGCTTGTAATCAGATGCGGCGGAGCTTTCCAGCCTGATCAGTCGCGGACCTTGCGTCGCACCAGCGTTTCCAGGCCCTCGACCACTTCCATGCGCGTTTGCTCGGGCTCACCCTGCAGATCAGCCAGGCGTCCCAGGGAGGCGCGGTGCAGCTGGATGATCTCGCGTTCGCGCTCGCCCAACGCCTCGACGCTGGACAGGAAACGCTCCAGGGAGCGGCCGATACGGGCCGACAACTGATCGCCTTTGCGCAACATGTTGAAAATGATCGACTGGGCCTGAGCCCGAGCGGCTTGCAACGGCGAGGTCAGGCCGGCGGCCACATCCATGTCGCGTTTGAACGCGCTGGCGCGGGTTTCACCCCGCACACGGCGATCGGGACCATTATAATTCAGGGTCTTCACAAAGGGGCGGGGGCGCTGGGTGATCTCGGTCAGACGCTCGGTGACGGCGCGCGGAGAGACAGGGCGCAACGCCAATGTGTCAGCGCCGGCGTCGCGCGCCGCTTCGATGTCCAGAAGCGTGTTCTTGGTGGACAGGATCATGGCCGGGGTCCGGCGAGCGGCGCTTTTCGTGCGGCGCAGCTTGCGAATGGTGGTCGCCGCGTCGAGCCGGTCATCGCGCCAGTCCACCAGCATGACGGAATGATCTGCGTTCTCAGCAAACCAGATCGCAGAGTCAGGCGTGGTGCAGGTTTGAATGCGCTCCGCGCCCGCATACCGCAGGATATCCACGGTCAGGCGGCGTGAGAACGGCGTGGGATCGCACACGATGACGGCGCGCTGGCGCCAGTCGACGGCGTCGTCAGACGAGTCATCGTTAAAATCAATGTCGAGTTCAGCCGCCACTCTTCCCCCCAAAGGCATACCTTAGCCTTCGTACAAGAAAGAAGTGGAGATTGTCTTATGAATTCGAGGGTTAGTCTTACCGGCGGGTAAACGCCCGGATCAGGTGCACCGCCAGCCAGATCGGCAGGACGATGACCGCGCCCAGGAAGAAATAGCGCAAGGCCCAGCGCAAGGACGCGCCGATGGAGTCAAAGAAAGACGCCCAGGCTTCGCCCACGGTCTGGAAGAAATCCACCCACAGATCCGCAGGGTCGACGCGAAACACCGCCAGGACCAGGCCCACCAGCACACACAGGAGAACGACGACCATGAGGTCTGCGAACCGCACGCTCAGAATGCGATGGATCACGGACTGACGTCCGGAGGTCTGCGGTTTGTCTTCACTCATGATCGTCTGTGTCTCATGCAAATAGGGCGTAATCGCGGCGATCAGCCCTGTTTCTGGATTTCCACCTGGTGGGGGTAGGGGATCTCGATGTCATTGGCGTCGAACGCGATCTTGACGCGCTTGTTCATGTCAAAATGCAGATCCCAGTAGTCTGACGCCTTGCACCAGGCGCGCACCACATAATCGACGCTGGAGGCGCCATGGGCTTTGACTTCCACAAACAGGGCCGGCTCGGCCAGAACGCGGCTGTCGGCCTCGAAAGTGGCGCGCAGAACACCGATCACCTTGTCGATGTCATCGCCATAACCGGCCGAGAACACGAAGTCGCAGCGGCGGGTCGGGTAGGCGGAGAAGTTGGTGATCACATTGCCCCAGGACTGGCCGTTCGGGATGATGATCTGGCGATTATCGGGGGTGTTCAGCTCGGTGTAGAACAAGGTGATGTCCTTGACCGATCCTGCAACGCCCGCCACCTCGACATAATCGCCGATCTTGTAAGGGCGGAAGAAGATGATCATCACGCCCGCGGCCACATTGGACAGCGTCCCCTGAAGGGCGAGGCCGATCGCCAGTGACGCGGCGCCGAGCACGGCGACCATGGAGGTGGTCTGAACCCCGAACCGGGTCAGCACGGCGATGATCACAATCGCCAGCACCAGATATTTGGCGATGGACGCGAAGAAGCTCGCCAGCGTCTGGTCCATCTTGGGATTGCGATCCGGGATAGAGCGGATGGTGCGGCCGATCGCGCCCGCGATCATGAAACCGACGATCAGAATGATCCCCGCCATCGCCACATTCATGGCCATCTGCAAACCGATGGTGGTCAGGTATTCCTGAGCCCGTTGAAGATCAAAAGCGGAAGTGTCCATGAAGTGCGTCCCCAAATGTTCAGACGAAGGTCCTGATTAGAGCCTTGAATATCACTGTTTCGCCGAAGGTGTGAGAGGCTCGGGAAGCATTTTCACAACCGTGTCGAGCGTATCCGCCTCCCCCGCCGGCTTGTCCCAGCGAATGCGGTGAATGCGCGGAAAACGCATGGCGACGCCGGATTTATGACGCGGCGAGCGATTGAGACCTTCAAACGCGATTTCCAGAACCAGACCGAAATCAGGCCGTGCTGCAACGGATCGCACGGGACCGAAACGTTCGACCGTGTTGTCGCGCACGAATTTGTCGAGCCTTTTCAGTTCCTCGTCGGTGAAACCGAAATAGGCCTTACCCACCGGCGCCAGAACCTGTGCGCCGTCGTCTTCGCGCCAGACGCCGAAGGTGAAATCTGAATAGAAGCTCGACCGTTTGCCATGGCCGCGCTGGGCGTACATCAAAACGGCGTCAATCAGGAACGGGTCGCGTTTGTATTTCCACCACGGACCTTTGGGTCGTCCCGTCAGATAGGGGCTATCCTTGCGTTTGATCATCACGCCTTCAGCCTGAACATGGGGCGGATCAGCCCGCAGGACGTCAAGGTCGGACCAGTCCGAGAAGGACACCTTTTCAGAGAGGTCAATTCGCGTCGAAACGGTATGCGCCAACATGCGCTCAAGCCGTTCGCGGCGCTCTGTCAGGGGCAGGTCGCGCACATCGTCCTCGCCCTCCACCAGGATGTCATAGGCCCGTATGAAGCCGGGCAGGCGGGTCATCATCGCCTTGGAGACGGTCTTGCGATTAAGCCTTTGCTGGAGGTCGGAGAACGGCGCGACCTGCCCGTCTTCGGTGCGGATCAAGAGTTCACCGTCGATCGCCCCTTCGAAATCGAGCGCAGCCAGCACGTCGGGGAAGGTGTGGGAAATATCGTCGCCCGTACGCGTGTAGAGCCGTCTGACGCCGGCTTCGCTCACCGCCTGGATGCGAATGCCGTCCCATTTGTATTCGGCGAGAAAATCTTCCGGGTTCAGGCGCTCAAAGGCGCCGTCATCCACAGGATGGGCCAGCATGACCGGCCGGAAGGGCGCCTTGGCGGCGTTGACGGGTTTGTCGGCCGCGCCGTCGAGCCAGGCGAACAGGCTTTCATAGGGCGGCTCGAGCCCGTGCCACAGCTCTTCGATCTCGGTGATGTCCACATCGCCGAAGTGCGCCAGGGCGGTTTTCGCGAGTCGGGCCGAGACGCCGACGCGCAGCCCGCCCGTAACCAGTTTCAGAAGCGCCCAGCGGCTTTGCGCGTCCAGCGCATCCAGCCAGCTTTCAATGAGCGCAGGCGCGCCCGCGCGTGTCACCGTGCTCAGGCCGTCGATGACCTCGACCAGGTCCGGCGGGCGGTTCGCGCCATGCTGTTGCGGCCAGATCAGCGCGGCGGTTTCGGCCAGGTCGCCGACATAGTCATAAGACAGCTCGAACAGGACCGGATCGACCCGCTCGCTCACAAGGCTGCGGATGGCGGCGGCCTTGGCGGTCTTGAAGTCCAGCGCGCCGGTCAGCGCCGCCAGCGCATAGCCGCGGTCTGGATCAGGCGTCGTGCGAAAATGATCCGCCAGCAATCGCAATTTGCCGTTGCGCTGGGGCGTATAGGACAATCGGTCCAGAAGGGTGGCGAAGCGTTCCATGCCCAGACCATATAGGATCGCAGCTCGCTTTTGCCGCCCGGACGCCCATTCAGGTGATAACCCTATACGCTTTGGGTTTTCGTTTGCGCCGAGGCCCTGTATCCCTGTTTGCAATGAACAGGTTTAGCGGCGCGCTCAACATAAAGGGCCGCTGTGGTGATGGGGAGCATCATGAGCGAACAAGGGCGCGACAGCGCGCAAACCGAACACCAGACAGGCTTTCTGGGGCTGATTGAACGCACAGGCAATCGTCTGCCGGACCCGGCCTTTCTGTTTTTGTATCTGATCATCGCCATGGTGGTCATCTCGGTGATCACCGCGATGATCGGCCTGTCCGCGATCCACCCCACCCAGACCAATCCCGACGGCAGCGCGCTGATCGTGAACGCGCGCAGCGTGCTCAATTCCGAAAGCCTGCAGCACCTGCTCGTTGAAATGCCTGACATCTTCACCGGCTTCCACCCGCTGGGCTATGTGCTGGTGGTGATGCTGGGCGCGGGCGTCGCCGAACGTGCGGGCCTTTTTGGCACCGCCATGCGCGCGGCTGTGCGTGACGTGCCGAAAATGCTGCTAACCCCAGCTGTGGCGCTGGTGGCGATGATGGGCAATCTGGCGGCGGACGCAGCCTATGTGGTGCTGATTCCGCTGGCGGGCGTCATCTTCGCCGCCGCCGGGCGACACCCGGTTGCAGGCATCACGGCGGCGTTCGCCGGCGTGTCGGGCGGGTTCTCCGCGAACCTTCTGCCCGGCCAGCTCGACGCCCTGCTGTTTGGCGTGACCGAGGCGTCTGTGATCGCGCTGGTGCCGGACTGGACCATGAACATTGTCGGCAACTGGTATTTCATCGCCGCGATGACGTTTGTCTTCATGCCGGTGATCTGGTTTGTCACCGACCGCATCGTCGAGCCTCGCCTGGGTCCGTGGACCGGCGGCGCTTCCACTGCGGCTCAGGACGGCGAGGATGATCCCGACGCCCCGCTGACGGATGGCCAGAAAAAAGGCATGTGGCGGGCGCTCTGGGCGGTTCTGGGCGTGTGTTTCCTGTGGCTCTTGATGGCGGTCGACCTGGTCGCGCTCGTCAGCTTCGGCGCATTTTCCATGTATGGCGGCGACGTGCCGCTGCTCAATGAAGCCGCGCTTGAAGCAGGTCAGGGCGTCGCCATCGCCATGGTGCCGTTCTTCCAGTCTCTGGTGGCGGGCTTCATGATCCTGTTCCTTCTGGCGGGCGTCGCCTATGGCCAGGCTGCGGGCACGGTGAAAAGCCATCGTGACGTGGTCTCGATGATGGCCGAAGCCATGAAGGATATGGGCTATTATCTCGTGCTCGCCTTCTTCGCCGCCTATTTCGTGGAGATGTTCAACCAGTCGAGCCTGGGCATCATCACGGCGGTGAACGGCGCGAACGCCATCGAGCAATCGGGCCTGCCGCTGCCGCTGGTTCTGGGCCTGATCGTGCTGTTTTCGGCGGTGCTGAACCTGTTTGTGGGCTCGGCCAGCGCCAAATGGGCGCTGATGGCGCCGGTTCTGGTGCCCATGCTGATGCTGCTCGGCGTCAGCCCGGAAATGGCGACGGCGGCTTACCGGGTGGGTGACGGCTCCACCAACATCATCACCCCGCTGATGGTGTATTTCCCGCTGGTTCTGATCTTCTGCCGCCGCTGGGTGGACAATTTCGGCATCGGGTCCCTGACCGCCAGCATGCTGCCCTATTCGATCTGGCTTCTGATCTCGGGCATCATCATGACCATGGCCTGGGTGTTCCTCGGCCTGCCCCTGGGGCCGGGCGCGGAAGTGGGCTACGTCCTGCCGAACGCCAACTAATCAGATAAACGCCGGGGGCTCTGCTCCCGGCGTTTTCATTCAAGTCCGGAGGCGCTCATGCCTGTTACGCTGCACCATCTCGAACTGTCCCGCTCCGAACGGATCATCTGGCTGCTGGAAGAGCTGAATGCGCCCTATGAGATCAAGCGCTACAAGCGCGACCCGCAAGTGCGCCTCGCCCCGCCCGAGCTGGCGGAGAAGCATCCGCTGGGCAAGGCGCCGCTCTTGGAGCTGGAAGACGGTACAGTGCTCGCGGAAACCGGCGCCATCGCGCAATACCTGCTGGATACGTTTGACCCCGACCACGCTTTGCACCCCGCGCCGGATGCGCCGGGGCGCTTGAAATTCCTGGAATGGATGCACGCTTCGGAAGGCGCGGTCTTCCTGCCCTTCCTGATGAGCACCTATTGCGAGGCGACGGGGCTCAAGGACTCCCTGCTCGATCAGTTCATGGAGGGCGAGCGCGCCAAGGCCTTCGCCCATATCGAACGTCATCTCAGCCAGAATGATTATTTCGCAGGCGAACAATTCAGCGCCGCAGATTGCCTGATGGGCTTCCAGCTCGACGCGATCTCAAAACGGGGCGGCGTGAAAGACGGCTCGGCCCTCAAAGCCTGGCTCGACCGGGTGCAGCAGCGCGACGCCTATAAGGCCATGCGCAAGTTGACGGCGGAGGATTAAACCTTCATCGCCTCAGCGATCAGATCCTCGCTGGCGTCTTCCAGGATGGCGTCCATCGCCTCGCCATGACGGATGGGCTCGCGGCCCACTTCCAGCATGACGGGGACGGCCAGCGGGCTGATCTGATCCAGATGCACCGCCTCCACATGCCCCGCCACGCGCACCAGCGCATCTGACAGGCGGCGCACGTCCAGCAGGCCCGCGGCGGCGTCCGCCCAGGCGGCCTGCATCAGGATGTGATCAGGCTCATGATCGCGCAGCACATTATAGATGAGGTCGGCGGAGAAGGTGACTTGCCGACCCGTCTTCTCCTGCCCCGGAAAGCGGCGCTCGATCAGACCGGCGATCAGCGCGCAGTTTCGGAAGGTGCGCTTCATCAGATCGCTTTCGGCCAGCCAGGCGTCGAGATCGTCGCTCATCATGTCTTCGGAAAACAGCGCGCTCATGTCGACATCTGAGAGGTCTTTCCGCCCCCAGACCGCCAGCGCATATTCATTGGCCACAAAGCCCAGGGGCTGCTTGCCCAGGCGCTCGAGCCGCCGCGTCACCAGCATGCCCAGCGTCTGGTGCGCCAGCCGACCTTCAAATGGATAGCAGACCAGCCAGGATTTACCCGCGCGCGGAAAGGTCTCCACGAGCAGGCTGTCGGGCGCAGGCAGCTTTGATTTCAGTTTCTGGATCTCCAGCCAGTCGCGGACCTGTGTGGGCAAAAGAGTCCAGCGGTCAGGATTGTGCACCAGCTCGCGCACGCGGGCGGCGAGATAGGTGGAATAGGGGAATTTGCCGCCCTCAAAGCTGGGGATTTTCGGATTTTCCGCGCTCGACCGGCTGACCAGGCAGTCGCCGCCGCTCACCCCTTCAAAGCTCAAAATCTGACCGGCGAACATGAAGGTGTCGCCGGGGCTGAGCTGATCAGTGAACCATTCCTCGACCTGACCCAGCATCTTGCCGCCCATCAGGGTCGAGCCCTGGGCGCCGCCCGCGCGGGAGACTTCGCCCGGCCGCACCAATCCCTGGTGACCGCGCCCGTGTCGGGGCTTTGACGCGCCGGTCCTGCGCGCCAGTCGGACATTCAGCATGGGCGCTTCAATGATGGTGCCCACATTCATGCGGTGGCGCTGGGCCACATCGCGGTTTCGAGCGCGCCAGAGCCCGTCGCGGGTCTTCACCAGGCGCTTGAACCGGTCATAGCTGCCCAGCGCATAGCCGCCATCGGCGATGAAAGTCAGCACCCGGTCAAAGGTCTCGCGGTCCAGCTCGGCATAGGGGGCCGCTGCGGTGACTTCAGAATACAGCGCATCGGCGTCGAACGGATCGCCGCAGGCGCGGCCCATCACATGTTGCGCCAGAACGTCCAGCGCCCCCGCTTTCAGCGGATCGCCGTCGAGCGCGCCGGCCAGCACCGCTTCGCGGGCGCAGGCGCATTCCAGATGCTCGAACCGGTTTGTGGGAACCAGCACAGCGCGGCTCGCCGCATCGAGCCGGTGATTGGCGCGGCCCAGACGCTGCAGCAGCCGCGAGGTGCCCTTGGGCGCGCCCATCTGGATCACCAGATCCACATCCCCCCAGTCGATCCCCAGATCGAGGGTGGAGGTGCAGACCACGGCCTTGAGAACGCCCGCACCCATGGCCGCCTCGACCTTGCGGCGTTGCTCGACCGACAGCGAACCATGATGAAGCGCGATGGGCAGGTTGTCGTCATTGATGGACCACAGCTCCTGAAACACCAGTTCGGCCTGCGACCGGGTGTTCACGAAGATCAGGGCCGTGCCCGCGCCTTTGATTTGCTCGTAGACGTCCTTCATGGCGTGGCGGCCCGAATGTCCCGACCAGGGGATGCGCTCGTCGGGCGTCATCACCTCGACCTCCGGCGCCGCGCCGGCGCTGCCGCGGACGATGCGGGCGAAGCGAGCGTCCTCGCCTGAGCCTTGCGCTGTCAGCCAACGCGCATGGCCCATTTCATCCTTCACCGTAGCGGACAGGCCCACCCGGCGCATCTTGGGCGCATAGTGCTGCAAGGCGGCGAGGCCCAGCGCCAGCAAATCGCCCCGCTTGGCGGGCGCGAGGGCGTGCACCTCGTCAATGATCACGCATCGCAGATCTTCAAAAAAGGCGCTGGCGTTTTCCTGGGCGCAGAACAGCGCGATCTGTTCGGGCGTCGTCAGCAGGATGTCGGGTGGTTTGGCGCGCTGGCGCGTGCGTTTGGAGGCGGGCGTGTCGCCGGTGCGGGTCTCGACGCGCAAGTTCAGCCCCATCTCCTCGATCGGCGTCATCAGATTGCGCGCCACGTCCTGGCTCAGCGCTTTCAGCGGGCTGATATAGAGGGTGTGCAGGCGGTGGGGGCGATCCTTGCCGCCGGCGTCGGCGATCTCAGCCAGATCCATCAGGCTGGGCAGGAAGCCGCCCAGCGTCTTTCCGCCGCCCGTGGGCGCGATCAGCAGCGCGTCTTCGCCCGCTTGCGCGGCGGCGACCATCTCGCGCTGGTGCGCGCGCGGCGTCCAGCCGCGGCGTTCAAACCAGGCTTCAAACCGATCAGGCAGGGCGGGCAGGCGGGCGTGCTTCATCCGCGAAAGAGATAGCATGCGCGCAGGGCGGGCACAGTCTTTCCTCTGCGCGCGTCTCGCCCTAGTCTCCTGCGCAACACAATAACCCTCGAGGAGACGCCCGATGCGCGCAGCCCTGTTCGCCTTCGCATCCGTTCTGGCCCTGACCGCTTGCAGCCAGCCGGCCGCCGAGACTGAAGCGCCCGCCGAAACGCAACCGGTGAGCGCTGAACGCGTAGAGATCGCGGCGCCAGCCTATCCGGAAACCCGCACGGTGGACCAGGTGGATGTCTATGCCTCCGCCGCCGAGGGCGAAGTGGCGGTGTCCGACCCGTATCGCTGGCTGGAACAGGATGTACGCGTCTCTGAAGATGTCGCGGACTGGGTGACCGCGCAGACCGAAACCACCAACGCCTATCTCGACCAGCTGCCCGGTCGCGAGCGCATTGCCGAGCGCTTGGCGGAGCTGTGGAATTACGAGCGCTATGGGCTGCCGACCTCGCGCGAGACCGCAGACGGGCTTCGCTATTTCTTCTCGCGCAATGACGGGCTGCAGGACCAGTCGGTCTTCATGGTGCAGGACGGGATGGAGGGCGAGGCGCGCGCGCTCATCGACCCCAATGAATGGGCGGCGGACGGCACGACGGCGCTGGCCGGCACGGTGCCGAGCCCCGACGGCACCAAGCTCGCCTATCTGATCGCCGATGGCGGTTCGGACTGGCGCTCGATCCGCGTGATGGATGTGGAGACCGGAGAACAACTGGGCGATGAGATCGAATGGGTGAAGTTCTCGCCCTTGAGCTGGGCCAAGGACGGCTCGGGCTTTTACTATTCGCGCTATCCTGCGCCCGAAGAAGGCGAAGCGTTCACCGCGCTCAATCTCAACCAGGCGATCTATTTCCACACGCTGGGGACCGATCAGAGCGAAGACGTTCAGATCATGGCTGATCCCGACGCCCCAGACGTGGGCTGGCGCGGGTCTGTCAGCGATGACGGGCGCTATCTGATCATCAATTCCTCCACCGGCACGGACGGCAATGGCGTGCATGTTCTCGACCTTGAGGACGAGGGCGCGGCGCCGGTCGAGATCTTTGAAGGCTTTGGCAACAACCATGGCTATGTCGGCAATGACGGCGAGACCTTCTTCTTCCAGACCGATCTTGGCGCGCCCAATGGCCGGATCGTTTCGGTCTCTCTGTCAGACCCTGAAACCCTCACGGATGTGGTGTCCGAAGGCGACGGTCCGATCACAGGGGCGGACCATGTGGGCGGACACCTGATCGTTGAGACCATGCGCGATGTGGCGAGTGCGATCAGCGTCTATACGCCGGACGGCGCGTTCGTTCGCGAGGTTGAGCTGCCGGGCCTGGGCGTGGCCTCGGGCTTTGGCGGCGACCCTGAACGATCCGAGACGTTTTATGCCTATGAAAGCCTGAATCAGCCGCCGGCGCTCTATCGCTATGATGTGGTGACGGGCGAGAGCACGGTGTTTCGCGCGCCGGACCTGACCTTCAACCCCGATGATTATGTGGTCAGCCAGACCTTCTATGAGAGCACGGGCGGGGCGCGCATTCCGCTGTTCGTGGCCCATCACCGCGATGTGGACCCCAATGGCGTGCGCCCGACACTGATCTATGGCTATGGCGGCTTCGCCATCACGCGCCGTCCGGACTTTGACGTGCGGCGCTTGCAGTGGATGGAGATGGGCGGGGTGTACGCCATCGCCAATCTGCGCGGCGGGTCGGCCTATGGCCGCGACTGGCATGACGCCGGGCGCCTCGCCAACAAGCAGAACGTCTTTGACGACTTCATCAACGCCGGACACGCCCTGATCGACATGGGCTGGACCAGCCCCGATCACCTCGCCATCCATGGCCGCTCAAATGGCGGCCTTTTGGTGGGCGCGGTGGCCAATCAGGCGCCGGACCTGTTCGCGGCGGCCCTGCCGGCGGTGGGCGTGATGGACATGCTGCGCTTTAATCAGTTCACCGCTGGCCGGTTCTGGGTGGATGATTATGGCAACCCGCAAGATCCTGAGATGTTTGACGTGCTCTATGGCTATTCGCCCTATCACAACATCCCGCAGACGGGCGCGTATCCCGCCACCCTGATCACCACGGCGGACACCGATGATCGCGTGGTTCCGGGCCATTCGTTCAAATACGCGGCCGCTCTTCAGGCGGCCCAGACGGGTGACGCCCCGACCCTGATCCGGATTGAAACGCGCGCCGGGCATGGCGCCGGGACGCCGGTGTCAAAACTGATCGAGGAAGCGGCGGACCGCTGGGCGTTCATCGCCTATCACACCGGGCTCGAGATCGAAGAGTAGAGCGCTGTCAGAGTTTGACTTGAAAACCCCGGAGCCTGGCTCCGGGGTTTTTTGTCTTCCGGACCGACGCGAGCTAAAGTGGAACCTCAGTTATTTAGAGTGAGGCTATCATGAGCGACGCAGAAAACCTGGACCGCCTGGAAGCCTTGTTTGAGGCTTTGCGGGCGGCGCGTCCGCGTCCTGAAAAGCTGGCCGCCTGGCTGTCCGCCTCCACCTTGCTGACCCGCGAGGAACCGGCTGAAGTGTTGGCGAAGACCGTGGGCGAGACATACGCTCAACTGCGCGCCGAGCTGGGCTGGCGTTCGCCGACCGGCGTTTTGCGCTGGCTGTACGCCGCCATGTTGATCCAGAGCGATGTGCAGGTGGAGCGCTTTCTCGCCGCCCGGGCCGCGGTGCGCGGCGGTGCAAGCGGCTACAAGCGGATGAGCCTTCATGCTGGCGGGGCCCGCGCAGCCTTGATGCTCTGCATCGGGTCAAAAGACGACACGCCGGTCGAGCGCTTTTTCGAGATGCGCGACGCCTTGGCGCCGCCCTGGTGGCGCGCGAATGCTGCGGTGACGGACACTTATGCAGCGATCCATGCGGCGCGGGGCGATGATCCATCCGAGGTGCTGGCGCGGCGCACGGCTGCGGAAGAGGTGTTTCACTCTCATCCCCGCGCCCGCGGCCATCGTCGGGACGGCGCCAAGTTGTGCGCGTTGCTCGGGGTCGATCCTCGCGAGGCGCTGGCGCGGTTCAAGGCTCTGGATGCCGCGCGACAGACGTACAAACCCTTGCGACGCTACGCGTTCCGTCAAAGCTATCTGCTTTGGGCAGTGCAAGGGCTGACCGTGGAGGACGCCCTCGCTATCGATCGGGTGCGGGAGGCTCTGCCGCGTTCGGTCAGCTCGACCGGCGGGGCGCGCACAGCCCTGGCTCATCTGGTCCACACCGCAGGCCGCAACGGCGCCCAGGATGGCGCGCTCAGTGCGATGGACGCCGTGATCGCGGCGCAGACCGCCATGATGGTGTCTGTGATCGCCGCCACCAGCGTTGTGACGACCACGAGCGCCAGCTCGAACGGATCAAGTACTTAAGGTCGTATTGACTCTATCATTCGCAACTCTGTGACGAGCCGTTAACCGGAGCAGGCGGACACTTCTGCCCGCACCGATTTTCGTGCGCTCAAGTCTACGGGACAGGTTGGAGTTGTTTATGCGTACGAGTTTTTTGACAGCCGTGATGGCGACAACGGCGAGTGTCGCGCTCAGCGGCGCTGCGAGCGCACTCGACCATCATGGTCACGCCTCCTGGGGTTATGACGGCGAGGGCGGACCAGAGCATTGGGGCATGTTGTCTGCCGACAACGCCTCATGCGGCAGCGGCCACGAACAATCGCCGATCGACCTGCACGCCGTCAGTGACGTCGCAGGTTCCGTACCTGCGCTCCATTGGGATGCGGGCGAAGGTTCTGTCACGGATAACGGCCATACGATCAAGGTGGGTCTTGAAGATGCCGGATCCTTGCATCTGGACGACCGTGACTATGACCTGGTCCAGTTTCATTTCCACGCTGGCAGCGAACACACGGTCGACGGTCAGCAATATCCGCTGGAAGTTCACTTTGTGCATGCCTCTGACGACGGCCATCTGGCGGTTGTGGGCGTGTTTTTTGAGGAAGGCGCCGCCAATCCGGCGCTGGACGCGATCTGGGCTGCGATCCCCCATGAAGGCGAGCATCATGAGGTCGACGATGTCGATCCGGGCGCGTTCCTGCCCGATGATCGCAGCGCCTGGCGCTATGCAGGATCACTGACCACGCCGCCCTGTTCTGAAGGCGTGGCCTGGACGGTGATGCAGACCCCGATCACCGCGTCTGCGGCTCAGATCGAGGCCTTCACCGCGCATTACTCGAACAATTTCCGACCGGTTCATGCGCTTCATGCGCGCACCCTGTCTGCGGGCGATACGCACTAGCTTTGCCCGTATTCGGGCGGCGCTGCTTTCTCTCCCCCCTCGAGCAGCGCCGCTCACCTCTCCTCAGGATCATTGGTTTCCCGGCGCGTGAAGACGCCCTATGTCTGTGTGAATGATCCGACCTGATCAGCTCTTGCGAGAAACAGACCGCGGCCTCTGGTGCGAACCGGGGGGCTTTTTTATCGATCCCATGCGTCCCGCAGAGCGCGCGCTCGTCACCCATGGCCACGCCGATCACGCCCGTGCGGGACATCAGCGTGTTCTGGCGACGCCCGAAACCCTCGCCATCATGGCGGCGCGCTATGGCGCGGATTTCACCCCTGATCCCGCCTCCATCGCCTATGGCGAGCGCCTTAAAATCGGAGAGGTGGAGGTCAGCTTTCATCCGGCCGGACATGTGTTGGGGAGCGCGCAGATTCGTCTCGACTGGAAGGGCCTGGTGATCGGCGTATCCGGTGATTACAAGCGCCGCCGCGATCCCACCTGCGCCGGGTTCGAGGTCTTTCCCGCCCATGTCTATGTGAGCGAAGCGACCTTCGCCCTGCCGGTGTTTCGTCATCCAGACGATGCCGGAGAGATCGCCAAGCTGCTGACAAGCGTCAGGCAGAACCCCGATCGCGCCCATCTGGTGGGCGCGTATGCGCTGGGCAAGGCGCAGCGGGTGATCTGCCTTCTCAGAGAGGCGGGCTATGACGCGCCGATCTATATTCATGGCGCGATGGAGCAGCTCTGTGCGCTGTATGAAGATCATGGCGTCGCGCTGGGGCCGCTTGAAAAGGCGACGGTCAAGAACGCCAGCGGCGCCAAGCAGGACTTCGCCGGGCAGATCGTCATCGCGCCGCCCTCGTCATTTCAGACGGCGTGGGCGCGGCGCTTCCCAGACCCGGTGATCTGTTTCGCCTCAGGCTGGATGCAGGTGCGCGCACGGGCGCGACAGCGCGGGGTCGAGCTGCCGCTGATCCTGTCAGACCATGCCGACTGGGATGAGCTGACCCAGACCATAAGCGATGTGAACCCTGAAGAAGTGTGGATCACTCATGGCCGCGATGATGCGTTGGCGCGGTGGGCGGAACTGGAGGGTTACAAGGCGCGCCCCTTGTCTCTGGTCGGCTATGAAGACGAGGACGACTAGCGTCTTGCCTCGATCCTCTGCGTTCGCCTAAGTGAGGCCATGACCAACGCTCTCCGTACGCCGCTGGCCGACCCTGTCTTCATGACGGTGAACGGCGCCCGCCTGATCGCGGATCCGTCCGGCGTGGCCTATTGGCCGGATGAATCGGTTCTGCTGGTCAGCGATCTGCACTTTGAAAAAGGCAGCGCCTATGCGGCCCGTGGTCAGCTCTTGCCCCCGTATGACACCCGCGCCACCTTGCAGCGCCTGGCCGCCGCGATCACGGTTTACCAGCCGGAGTCAGTCATCGCCTTGGGCGACAGCTTTCACGATCTGGGCGCGGACGGACGCATGGCGCCCGATGACGCGGAAGCCCTGTCAGCGCTTGTCGCGTCGGTGCAGGACTGGCTGTGGATCGAGGGGAATCATGACCCGAAACCGCCTGCGCGATTTGGCGGGCGGGCCGGGTTTGAACTGGCGCTGGGGCCTTTGCATCTCCGCCATGAGCCCCAGCCGGGCGCCCGACCGGGCGAAGTGGCGGGGCATCTGCATCCCTGCGCCAAGGTCAGCGGCCAGGGGCGCCGGGTGCGGCGGCGCTGTTTCGCGACCGACGGCGCGCGGCTGATCCTGCCTGCGTTCGGCGCGTATACGGGCGGGCTCAATGTCTGTGACGCCGCCTATGCGCCGCTCTTCCAGACACGTCCCCACGCCTACATGCTGGGTCGCGAGCGGGTCTATGCCGTCAACGGCGCCAAGCTCCTGGGCGATTAGAGGCTGAAAGTCGGCGAGCTGCGCACGAACGCGGTCAGCCCGAGGCACAATACCGCCACGGCAGTCAGCAGAAAGCGCAACGGCAGGTACCAGCGCGGGAAGGTCGCGCCGCGAATGGCGGTGCGGTCCCACAGGAACTGGATCACGAAGCCAGCGATCAGCACGCCCCAGCCCGTCATTTCCAGGTCCAGCGGCAGTCCGGGACGGTTCCACACCTGCATCACCACCGCGAGCCAGCCTGCCAGGCTGAGCGTGATGGACAAGAGCAACACGCCCGAGCGGGGCGTATCCGAGCGGATCACCAGCTCGCTGGCCCAGCGGCCGCCCGCCAGAAACGACAGGATCACGGCGGCGTAGACGGGCAGGGCGGTGGCGGCCTGCAAGGCGGCCTGGCCGCCCACCATGACGCCGAGCGCGCCGGCGATGAAGGGCAGCAATCCGCCAAATCCCAATATCAGAACCAGGGCGGGAGCTTCGCTAAGGCGTTGCATCGAGAGGCCTCGTATAACAATTGGAGCCTGTATTAACGGCGCTGGGTGACCGCCGCTGCAGTCCATCCGGCCAGCATGGCCAGCAAGACCGAGATCAAGGCGTACACGACCGGACGGTTCTGGGCCAGATCATAGATGGTGCGTTCCGCGCCCGCCTTGACCACCGTCAACTCTGTGCGCCGGGTCGCTATGGGTTGTCCATCCCGGAACAGATACACATCCGCGTTATACTGGCCTGTGGGCGTGGTGGGCGGCAAGACGACCCGCGCCCGGAACAACCCGCCTTCGAGAACCTCGACGCCGCCAGGCGCTTCCGCATAGAGCCCGCGGCGGGCCTTGTTGCGCACCAGGGCGGCGCGATAATCGACGATCTCGCCGCCCAGATCGGTCACCAGCACGTCGCGCACCCCGAACAGGGTTTCGCGGCGAATGCTTTCGGGCGCGAACAATCGCACATGGTCCATGCCGATCTGGTTGCGCCGCAGCGCTGAAAAGCTCGCGAACTCAGCCAAGGGGCGCGTTGAGGCGACGGCGTAATAGCCCGCCACATCCTCAAAGCGCACCGGCGCGGCGTTGATCCAGATGCCCAAAACCCGGCGTTTGCGCATGACGCGCAGATCGTCTTCGGGGCCGCGCACGGCCACCACGATGTCATCACCCTCTTCAAGGCCGATCGCTGCGCCGTACAGCGTCAACTCGGCGCCGGCGAAGGTCGAGCGGATTTCAACCACATCCTCGGTGAGCGCCGCCGCGATCTGGGCGGGCGGCTGCACCCCTTCAGGCGGCGCAGCAAGTGCGTCTGCGCTGGCGAGAAGCGCCCCCAGAAGACAGAGCATCAGCGCATGGGCGGTCATCACATCCCCCCGCGCGCTTGCATCAGCACGAACATGTCCACCGGCGTGCTGGTCAGATCCCACAACAGTTTCAGGCAGACGCTGACCACCATAAGCGCCAGTAAGGCGCGTAATTCTTCCGCAGGGATTTTACTGGTGAACCGCGCCCCGATCTGCGCGCCGACCACCCCGCCCACGATCAGAATGCCCGCGAGCACCATGTCCACGGTCTGGTTCTGCACCGCTTGCAGGAAACTGGTCAGGGAGGCGACGAACAGGATCTGAAACAGCGAGGTGCCGATCACCACATTGGTGGGCATGCGCAACAGATAGATCATGGCGGGGACCATGACGAAGCCGCCGCCCACCCCCATCAGCGCCGCCAGAACGCCCACCAGAAAGCCGATGGCGATGGGCGGGATCACGCTCATGTAGAGACCGGAGACGGCGAAGCGGGTCTTGAAGGGCAGCGTGTCGATCAGTCCGCGCTTGCGGCGTTTAGGGCGCACCGGCCCGCCGGCGCTGCGGCGGCGGCGAATGGCGTTGACGCTCTCAAACAGCATCAGGCTGCCAATCACGCCCAGAAAGCCCACATAGCAAAGCGAGATGACCAGATCGATCTGTCCCAGCCTTTGCAGCAGGCCAAAGAGCTGTACGCCGGAAACAGAGCCCACAATGCCGCCCGCCAGCAGCACCAGCCCCATTTTGACGTCCAGCGTCTTGCGTCTGAAATGGGCGAGCGCGCCCGAGACCGAGCTGGCCACGATCTGATTGGCCTGGGTGGACACCGCCACGGCCGGCGGGATGCCCAGAAAGATCAGGATCGGCGTCATCAGAAAGCCGCCGCCAACGCCGAACAGGCCCGACAGGAAGCCCACGCCCAGACCCAGGCCGAGCAACAGCCAGAGGTTCAGGGAAATCTCGGCGATGGGCAGGTAGATCTGCACCGCCCCGCGCCTAGCCGGCGGCGGCTTGTTCAAGCCGTGAGATCAGCGTGCTGTCCACTTGATCTGACACCGTCAGGCCCTGGGCGCGACGGAAGCTGCGAATGGCGTCACGCGTGCGCGCGCCCATCATGCCGTCCGCGGGGCCGGGCTGATAGCCGAGTTGAGACAACAAGGCCTGGGCGCGGGCGATCTGGGCCGGGCTGGCCAGCGCGCCATTGTCCCAAGGCTGAGGCGGATACTCGCCCTGCGCTTCGGGGCGGCTGGCGCGCGGCGTGAAATTGCGCGCCACTGATTCCGCAGCGGCGCGTTGCTCGGGCGTCAGCATGGGGCGCAGTTCAGCAGCGGAATTGCGCGCTTCGGCGTCGCCTGCGTTTGCTGCAATGGTGAACCAGGCATAAGCGTCGGCGGGGCTTTCGGGAACGCCGAAGCCTTCCTTGAACAGAAGCGCCATATTGACCTGGCTGTCGACTAGGCCATGCAAGGCGCCTTGCTCGAACCAGCGGGCTGCGATCGCCTGGAAGTCGGGCGTGGATTCAGCGTTGATGAACATGCCGCCTGCGTCATGCATGGCTTGAACATTGCCGTTCTCAGCAGCTCTGGCCATCCACTCTCGTGCTGAAGCGGGGTTGGCGGGCACGCCCTCTCCATTGGCGAGCATCAGCGCGAAACGGCGTTGAGCGGCGGGCACGTCCTGTTCGGCGGCGCGTCGCATCAGGGCGGCGGCGTCGCTGAACCGGCCTTCGTCAAGTTGTTGCAGCGCCAGTTGGTAGCGCGCGACGGCGTCGCCATTGGCGGCGGCGCTTTCAAGGCTGGGGGCCGCCGGTGCGGCGGAGGGGCGC
Source organism: Oceanicaulis alexandrii DSM 11625 (assembly GCF_000420265.1). Classification (NCBI taxonomy): domain Bacteria; kingdom Pseudomonadati; phylum Pseudomonadota; class Alphaproteobacteria; order Maricaulales; family Maricaulaceae; genus Oceanicaulis; species Oceanicaulis alexandrii. The sequence continues at coordinate 773,224 of NZ_ATUP01000001.1, read as the reverse complement.
GGTGCAGGCGCTGCGACGCTCGGCGTTTGAGTGGGCGGGGGCGCCGGTTGAATGTCAGGCGTAGACGACTCTGCCTCTGAAACGGCGGGCGTTTCAGTCAAGGCGTTGGCTGTGCCGTCATCAGCCTCTGCCGTACGCAGGTCCGGCGTGGCGGACGTCGACAGATCCGCCGGCTCTGAGAACAGGCTGGACAGGGTTGCGCTGGGGTCTGAATTCAGAGCGGATTGTTCAGGCCCGTTGATGGCCTCCATCACCAGCATGCCCGCCGCTGCGGCGACCGCCAGAAAACCAAGCGCGCTGGCGCCCAGCAGCAAGGTGCGGTTGGAGCTGCGCTGCTCCGGTTCGGCAGGTGGAGTCCAGCCTGCTTCGCCGCCGCGATTGGCGCGAACCTGTTTGCGGGCCTTGGCGAGGAAGTCTGCATCCGCCGTCGCGCCCATGGCGGCCGGTTTGCGCGCCGCAGGGGCGGACTCTGGCTCAGCTGCGCGGTGCTGTGGCGCCGGTTGAGGCTTGGGCGTCGGAGCAAGAATAGGCCCCGGTTCCGCAGGCGTGAAGGATGAAGCGCGCGCCGGCTCCGCCTTGATGTCGAAGTCATCATGGGCCGGCAGCGCGAAGTCATCGTCTGCTTCGGCATTGCTGACCCAATTGTCGGGCGCTTCAGGCAGCGGCTTGGTGAAATCGTCAATCGCGTCTACGGCCTCGCGCACGACGGCTTTTGACGGGTCTTTGTCCTTAGATTTGCCCTTGCGGCCTTCAATCGCTTCAAGCCGCTCGGCCAGCGCATTCATCGCCTTCTGGACCGGCGACAACGCTTCGCTTGTATCGTGTCGCGCCTGGTCCAGCCGCTCGTGCAGGCCGGACATGGCCTTGTCGATGCGCTCCGCTGTGCGCTCCTCAGAGGCGCGGATGCGGGTTTCAAGATCCTGCTCGCCATTGGATGAGCGTGCGTGTTCGAGACGTTCTACAACCTGGGCCATGCGTTCGCCCGCTGCTTCGACCGCCTCCGCCGAGCGGTGCTCGGCCTGCTGGACGCGGTCCGCCAAGTTTTCCCCAAGCCTCGCCACCTGTTCTCCAATCCGCCGCATGGCGACGGTGTTATCCTGGCGCACCTTTTCAAGGCGCGCTTCAAGATCGGAGCGGTCTTGTTTTGATTGGCGTTTGGCTTCGTCTTCGTCCAGGCGGCGCTGAAGGCGCTGCTCTGTGCGATCCAGTCGCTGATCGACGGCGCGGGCCAGACGCGCCACTTCGCCGCCAATGCGTTGCAAGGCGTCAGACTGGCGCTGTTCGGCGGCGCGAAGCCGGGTTTCAGCCTCCGCCAGCGCGCGTTCAAGTCGCGGGCTGTCGGCGTTCTTTGAGACTTCCGCAATCTGGCGCGCGCATTCGCTGCGCGTTTCGCGGATCACGTCAGCGACTTCGCGCGCCAGCGCGTCGATGCGGCGCTGCACGTCCTCATCCTTGATCGCCTGAGACTGGACCGTCTCCAACTGGCGCAGACGATTGTCGAGTTTTTCCTGAGATCCCGCCAGCGCTTCGGCGGCCCGCTGGGTGGCGCCCTCTGCGGAGATGATGCGGCTTTGCAGCGAGCGCGAAGTGTCTTGCAAATCGCTGAGCAGGGATTGAGTGCGCTGGTCACGCGTCTCCACAAGCTCACGCAGATCGCGAGTTTCGCTGCTCAGCGTCTTTTCAGTCTCTTCAAGGCGCTGGCCGAGTTTTTCCAGCCCGCGTTCGGCGCTGTCGCGGCGGCGCTCTTCCTTGTGGGCGAGGTTGTCGAGTTCGGCGCGGACATCGCGCTCGGTCTCGTACATCCGCCCCGCCAGCTTGCCGACCGTGGTCTCCACCGATTTCAGCGCAGCGGGATCTGCGCCAGCGCCAGGCCCGGCGCGCTCCAGTCGGCGCACGCGTTCCAGTATTTCGTCTTGCTGAGCACGGGTGCGCTTGATGGCGTCCTGCGCGGTTTCGCCCTCTTCATCCACGCTGTCCTCGATCAGATCGAGACGGCGCGAAATGGAGGTGACCGACTGGTCGATATGAGAGAGCGCCTGGGTGGAGCGCCGTTCTGACGCTTCCATGCGGTCTGACAGACGTTGCACAAGTTCGGTCAGCTGGTCGTCATGTCCGGGACCACCGTCATCGCCGCCGCCAAAGCCCGGGAAACGGGAGAGTTGATCATCCCAGTCCTTGGCGTTTTCAGATACGCCGTCATCGAGAATGACGCGGTTCAGCCATTCGCCCAGAGTCATGCCTTCACGCCTCGCCGCTGATTTGGCGAGGGCGCGGGCGCGGGGATCAATCCCCTTCACACTCCAAGGCGCCACAGGCGGCATGCCGACTCATCTCCACACTTCCATGCTCGACCCTATAGACGCGGTTAATATTGTGTAAACCAGTCAGGCAGGCGCCATATCTGGTATTCCACATGGAATCACCGCCCACGAGGCGAACGCATGGACTCAACTCTTAATCAAGAGCAGGTGATGCGGTTAACGCCTCGTAAATCTCTCTTAAACAGGAGAGAATCGTTTCACTGGGCGGTTTCGACATGGGGCAGCCAGTACGGCGCAAGGTCCGACATCCGGAGTTCGAGCGTGTCGGCCTCCGCCAACGGCGTATCCTCGATCGGCCGAGGCAATTGACGGCCAAGATCAAACAGGGACCAGGCGGGTCCTGGCGCGCCCGCCGCCAGATAGCGTTGTCCCAGCCGCCAGTAGACGTCTGGAGCGAAGGGATCCATCACCAGCGCTTCGGCCAGCAATTGCGCCGGATCCAGATCGGGGCGCGCCTGCAGGCCGACCCGCCCCCAGGCGATCAGGGCGTTCGCCGTTAGAATGCGCGCCGCTGCGCCGGCATGCCCTTCACGATCGATGAAGGGCGCAAAGCGTTCGACCGCCCGCGCCGCATCATTGCGCTCCAGCGCATCCAGTCCCGCCGCCAGCTCTAGAAAAGCGTCGTCGTCCTGTCCGGAAAGCGTCAACGCGCTGGCATAGGCGCAGGTCAGCCGGGCGCTGCCGATGGAGGCTTCGGGGCAGGGGCCGAAATGATGCGTTTCCTGAATTTGAACCAGCAAGGCGCCGGCGTAATCGCCTTCTTCCTGAAGGCGCTGGCTTTCTTCAAAGAAGGCTTCCGAATCCGGTCCGGCCCCATAGACGCCGGCCAGCGTGTCGGTCGCAGCCGTCAGCACGGCGCTCAACCGGTCGGCGCCGGCATACACCGGAGTGCTGTCTTGCGGCATCGGCGGGATAACAGGCGCTGGCGCGTCGTCTGTCGTGGTGCGGGTCCAGCGTTCCAGGCGCCCGGCCGGGCTGTCGGGGCTATAGACCACGAAAGAAAAGGCGCAAGGAAAACGGGCGTCTTCAGCCAGACGCTCAAGAATGTCGGGATGGATCGGCGCGACATAGGGCAGCCAGGCCAGGGCGCTGGCGGAATGCTCCGCACCGATCGATGACGCATCGCAACGCGAGCCTTCTTCTGCGCCATAATCAGCGCTGAACACGACTTGGTCGTCATACAGGGCGATGAAACCGGTCGGCGTATCGGTCAGCGCCAGCGTTCCGGTCTGGCTCGCCACCCCGGTCGCCGCTTCCAGCCAGACCCGGTCAAAGGTCCCGGCATTGCCAAAACTGATCACGTCCCGGCGGCCGCCCTCGCTCAGCGCCACATAGATGTCCAGATGGCGGCGGGCTTCCGCGTAAAGGCTGGTGCGCACCACTATGTCCTGACCCTCCGCTTTGGCGAACAGGGCGCCTTGGGACATGTCGAGCCACATCTGAGCGCCTGATTGCGTCACCCAGCTGGCCCAGTCGCGGCCATAGCGCGCGACACGGGTCTGGTCGTTCAGGATATCAATCGCGCTGGTGCGTGAGGTTTCGACCCGCCAGGCGGCGCTGATTTCCTCTGGCGCCATCAGCATGTCCGGCGCAGTTTGAGCGCCCGCGCAGGGCGTCAGTATCAGGCAGGCGGCGAACGCAAACAGGCGCATTGCAAATCCTTGGCCGAGGCTTCGGCGAGTCTGTTTCAGTTAAGCGCCAAATCAATCGAGGAATGCGGCGCGGTCAAGGCGTCTATGAGACAAGGTTGAGAGTGTCACATCGAAGCCAACAGATTGACGTTGACGTTCACGTCAAGCGGCATACACTCATCGCCATGACTCATGCTGCAATCCCTGAGGCTGATCTTTCCATCCGCGAGATCGCGGAGAAGTTTGATGTCACGCCTCGCACCTTGCGCTTTTACGAGCAGAAAGGCTTGCTCAATCCCAAGCGCCGGGGCGGGTCGCGTTGGTATACGGCCGGTGATGTGGCGCGTCTGTCCTTGATCCTGCGGGGTCGCCGGGTCGGTTTCTCTCTCGAGGAAATCGGCGAAATGCTCGATCTCGAGGCGTTGGCCACCCGCTCGCACGAGACCTTGTCGCGTAATCTGGGGCGTTTTCGCGCCCGTATCGCCGCGCTTGAACAGCAGCGCAATGATATTGAAGATGCGCTGGCGGAATTGAATGCGGGCTGCGCCTGGCTGGAAGAACGCCTGGCGGATCGAGAGCCTTCTGAAGACATCAAGCGGCGCGCCGCCGCGTTTGAAGCGCTGGCGTCCGCACGACTGACCCAATGGTCCGGGCATTCGCCCGATGATCCCACATGACGCTTTCGCGAAGAGGCCGTGACAGGACTCGACGCGCACCGGCCGACATGGCCCCATACCCATAACCCCCTCGTTCCCTACGGAGACGGTTCAAATGCCCGATTACAAGGCCCCAAATCGCGATCAGAAGTTCGTCCTGAACGAGCTGCTCAACGTCCAGCAATACAATGACATCCCCGGCTTCGCGGACGCGTCCGAGGACATCGTCAACGCCATCCTGGAAGAGGGCGGCAAGTTCTGCGAAGGCGTGCTGCATCCGCTCAACAAGGTGGGCGACCATGAAGGTTGCTCCTTGAAAGACGGCGTGGTCACCACGCCGACCGGCTTCAAGGGCGCCTATGACCAGATGACCGAAGCAGGCTGGACCGCGCTGTCCGCGCCCGCCGAATTCGGTGGTCAGGCTCTGCCGCATTACCTCAACCTCGCCTTCAACGAGATGGTGACCAGCTGCAACATGGCGTTCGGCATGTATCCGGGCCTGACCAACGGCGCGGCGCAAGCCCTGCTGGTGGGCGGCAGCCAGGAGCAGAAAGAGCTCTACCTGCCCAAGATGTTCTCCGGCGAGTGGTCGGGCACCATGAACCTGACAGAGCCGCATTGCGGCACTGATCTGGGTCTACTGCGCACCAAGGCGGTTCCGAACGGCGACGGCAGCTACAAGATTTCCGGCCAGAAGATCTGGATCTCCGCCGGCGAGCACGAGATGAGCGGCAATATCGTTCACCTGGTGCTGGCGCGTGTTGAAGGCGCGCCGCAGGGCGTGAAAGGCATCTCGCTGTTCGTGGTGCCGAAATACCTGCCGGACGCGGACGGCAATCCGGGCGAGCGCAACACGCTTCAGTGCGGCGGCCTGGAAGAGAAAATGGGCATTCACGGCAACGCCACCTGCGTCATGAACTATGACGAGGCCAAGGGTTGGCTCGTGGGTGAAGAGAACAAGGGCCTCAAAATCATGTTCGTCATGATGAATGAGGCGCGTCTGGGCGTGGGCCTGCAGGGGCTGGGCCTGGCGGAGACCGCCTACCAGTACTCGCTCGCATTTGCGAAAGACCGCATCCAGGGCCGCTCCCTGACCGGGCCGAAAAACCCCGACGGTCCTGCCGACCCGATCATCGTGCACCCCGATGTGCGCCGTATGCTGATGGATCAGAAAGTGTTTGTCGAAGGCGCTCGCGCCTTCACCTACTGGACCGCGCTGCAAGGCGATCTCGAGCACAAGGCCGAGGATGAAGCCCTCCGCGAAAAAGCGGGCGACTACATGGCGCTGCTTACCCCGATCGTGAAGGGCTACCTGACCGACAAGGGCTATGACAGCGTCTCCACCGGCTTGCAGGTTCATGGCGGTTCAGGCTTCACCCGCGAATGGGGCATCGAACAGCTGCTGCGCGATGCGCGCATCACCTTGATCTATGAAGGCACCAACGGCGTTCAGGCGCTTGACCTGGTGGGCCGCAAACTGGCGATGGCCGGCATGCGTCCGATCAACACCTTCTTTGGCGAGCTGGACGAGTTCATCGCCGAGAACCAGGGCGACGCGGATCTGAAGCTCTATGTGGACGGCCTGGCGGACGTGAAAGCCAAGCTGCAGAAAGCCACCAACTGGCTGGTCGAAAAAGGTCTTGAGAACTTCGACAACGCCGGTGCGGCCTCGACCGATTACATGCATCTCTTCGGTCTGACCTGCTTTGCCTATATGTGGGCGAAAATGGCGAAAGTGGCCGCCGCCAAGAAGGGCGACAACGACCCGATCTACGCCACCAAGCTGGTCACGGCGAAATACTTCGTCGAGCGCTGGCTGCCCCAGGCGGACGCGCATCTGGCCCGGATCGAAACCGGCGCCGAGACCATGATGACGCTGGAAGCCGAAGCGTTCTGAGACTGATCGTGAAAGCCCCTCGTTCTGAGAGCGGGGGGCTTTTCCGCAATAATGAATTTGGGAGGAAGACACTAATGACGGCGCAAGTTTTAAACGTGCCAAAGCCGGAATGGCTGGACCAGGAAGACGTGAATATTTTCGACGGGGCCGTGCGCGGTTTCATTGAAAAAGAATGCCTGCCCCATGGCGATCGCTGGGAGAAAGAAGGCTCGGTGGATCGCGATGTCTGGACCAAGGCCGGCGAAAGCGGTCTTCTGTGCCCAGCGGCTCCTGAGGAGTTCGGCGGCGCGGGCGGCGACTGGCGCCATGACTACGCCTTCCACATGGCCGTCGCCGAGATGGGCGTGGATGGCTGGGGCGCCAGCCTGCACAATTCCATCGTCGCGCCCTATGTCTGGCATTACGGCACGGAAGAGCAGAAAAAACGCCTGCTGCCCAAACTCATCTCGGGCGAGTATGTCGGCGCGATCGCGATGACCGAGCCGGGCGCCGGCTCTGACCTTCAGGGCATCAAGACCAATGCCGTCAAAGACGGCAATGGCTACAAGATCAACGGCTCGAAGACCTTCATCACCAATGGCGGCATGGCGAACTTCATCGTCGTGGTCGCCAAGACCGATCCCAAGGGCGGCGCCAAGGGCACCTCGCTCTTCCTGGTTGAGACCGACGGGTTGGAAGGCTTCCGCCGCGGTCGCAATCTCGACAAGGTCGGCATGAAGTCCCAGGACACCGCCGAGCTGTTCTTTGAGGACATGAAAGTCCCCGCCGAAGCGCTGCTCGGTGAAGAAGAGGGCCAGGGCTTCTTCCAGCTGATGGAGCAATTGCCCCAGGAACGCCTTCAGATCGGCGTTCAGGCCGTGGGCATGATGAAGCGCGCGCTTCATGAGACGATCACTTACGTCAAGGAGCGCCAGGCGTTTGGCAAGCCGGTGATCGGTTTTCAGAACACCCAGTTCAAACTTGCGGAGCTCAAGACCAAGGCGACTATAGCTGAAGTGTTCGTCCAGCATTGCTCTGATCTTCTGATCAAGGGCCAGCTGGACGCCGCGACAGCGTCCATGGCGAAGTACTGGACGACCGACATCCAGTGCGAGCTGATTGACGAATGCGTGCAGCTGCATGGCGGCTACGGCTTCATGAACGAGTATCCCATCGCCCGCATGTGGCGGGACTCGCGGGTGCAGCGAATCTATGGCGGCACCAACGAGATCATGAAGCTGCTGATCGCGCGGACGCTGTAGATGATCAAACGGCGTGTCATACTCTGCGCAGCGAGCTTTGTGCTCGCCGCCTGCACGCCGGACACGGCGGAATCGGAAGCGGCTATGTCTGAGCCGTCTCCGGTCCGCGCCTATTTCGAACAGACCTTCTCCGGACTATGGGGCCTTGACGCCTCTTGCCCGGAGGAGGGGATGTTCCGCCTCTCGCCCGATGCGCTCGAACTCTACGAGCGCTCTTGCGAGGTCCTCAACCTGAACCGGGACGGCGACATGATCGCCGTGCGCACCCGCTGCCAGGCAGAAGGCCAGTTGATGGCGGACAATACGCACATGCTCACGCTCGTCAGCGAAGACACCATCAGCGTGTCGGACGGGCATTACGAATGGATACGCCACGCCTGCGGCGCGGCGCACGCCTCAACCCAGGGAGGATCCCTTTATGACTGACGCTTATATTTATGACGCTACGCGGACACCGCGCGGCAAAGGCAAGAAAAACGGCTCGCTGCACGAAATCACTGCGCTGCAGCTCGCCACCCAGCAGCTTCAAGCGATCCGTGATCGCAACAATCTCGACACGTCTTTCATCGACGACGTGGTGCTGGGCTGCGTGTCGCCGGTGGGCGAGCAGGGCGCTGATATCGCCCGCGCCGCCGCGCTGAACGCGAACTATGCCGAGACCGCCTCGGGCTTTCAGGTCAACCGCTTCTGCGCCTCGGGCCTGGAAGCCGTGAACCTGGCTGCGGCGAAAGTCATGTCCGGCGAAGCCGATCTGGCCATTGGCGGCGGCGTGGAAGCCATGTCGCGCGTGCCCATGGGTTCAGACGGCGGCGCCATGGCGGTCGATCCGGAAATGGCGTTTGACCATTACTTCGTGCCCCAGGGCGTGTCCGCGGACCTGATCGCCACCAAGTACGGCTATTCGCGCGATGACGTGGACGCCTATGCGATCGAATCCCAGAACCGCGCCGAGAAGGCCTGGAAAGAGCGCCGCTTCGACAAGTCCGTCGTGCCGGTGAAGAACCAGCTCGGCCTCGTCCAGCTTGACCATGACGAGCATATGCGCCCCGGCACCGACATGCAGTCGCTGGCGAGCCTGAAGCCGTCCTTCAAGGATCTGTCGGCGTTTGTGGGCCTCGATAAGGTCGCGATGCAGAAATACCCTGATGTGGAGAAGATCAACTTCGTCCACCATGCGGGCAACTCCTCGGGCATCGTGGACGGCGCCGCCGCCATCCTCGTAGGCTCCAAGGAAATGGGCGAGAAGCTCGGCCTCAAGCCGCGCGCCCGCATCCGCGCCATGGCGTCCACCGGCTCCGAGCCGACCATCATGCTGACCGGCCCCGCGCCGTCTGCGCGCAAAGCGCTGAAGAAAGCCGGCATGAGCCCGTCCGACATTGATCTGTTTGAGATGAACGAGGCGTTCGCCTCGGTCGTGCTGCGCTTCATGGAAGATCTGGGCGTGGATCACTCCAAGACCAACGTCAATGGCGGCGCCATCGCCATGGGCCACCCGCTGGGCGCCACCGGCGCGATGATCCTCGGCACCGTGCTCGACGAACTGGAACGCACCGGCAAGTCCACCGGCCTCGCCACGCTCTGCGTCGGCGGCGGCATGGGCACCGCGACCATCATCGAGCTGGTCTGATCTGATGGCTGAAGCGAACAGCAAACCGGCTGACAGCCAGAACGCCTTGCTCAAGGGCTTGCCGTTCGGGCTGGCCATTGGCGCAGCGCTGGGGATTTCCCTCGGCGTCGCCTTCGGCGTCTCGCTGGACAACCCGCTTCTGGGCGTGGGGCTAGGCCTCGCGTTCGGACCCGGCGTCGGTTTGCCGTTCTCTGTCGCTATCGGAACAGCTCTGCTGAACAAGCAAAACGACACAACCGATCAGACGAACCCTGATCAGGAGATTTGAAGCATGACCTACACGCATTTCAAATTCGAGGTGGACGGCGACGGCATCGCGCTCATCACCTTTGACTCGCCCAACGTCTCCATGAACGTTCTGTCCAATTCCGTCATGGAAGAGATGGGCCAGATCGTCGAGAAAATCAGCTCTGACGACGCCATCAAGGGCGCGGTCATCACGTCGGGCAAGAAAGCCTTCTGCGCCGGCGCCGACCTGTCCGAGCTGGGCGGCGGCATGGCCGACCTCAAGGGCATGTCCGAAGAGGACGCCAAGGCGAAACTGTTTGAGACCGCCTATCGTCTCAACCAGTCCCTGCGCAATCTTGAAACCTGCGGCAAGCCCATCGCAGCCGCCATCAATGGTCTGGCGCTGGGCGGCGGCTTTGAAGTGACGCTCGCCTGCCATTACCGCGTCATGGCGACCGATACGGGCGCCAAGCTGGGCCTGCCGGAAGCCCTCGTCGGCGTTCTGCCGGGCGGCGGCGGCACCCAGCGTCTGCCGCGCCTGATCGGCGTGATGAACGCAGCCCCGATCATGCTGCAGGGCAAACAGCTCGACGCTGAAAAAGCCAAGCAGCAAGGCGTGGTGAACGAGATCGCGCCGGTGGCCGAGATCGTCGCCAAGGCCAAGGAACTGGTCAAAGCCGATCCGATGGGCGGCAAGCAGCCCTGGGATCAGGACAAGTTCAAGATCCCGGGCGGCGGCCCTTACCATCCCGCCGGCCTTCAGGTGTTCATGGGCGCATCCCCGATGCTGCTGAAGGAAACCTACGGCAATTATCCGGCCCAGCGTTACATCCTGTCGTGCGTCTATGAGGGCCTGCAGGTTCCCATCGACGCGGGCCTGCGCATCGAGAGCCGCTATTTCACCAAGCTGCTGATGCGACCCGAGAGCCGGAACATGATCCGCTCGCTCTTCCTGTCCAAGCAGGCGCTTGAAAAAGGCGCACGCCGTCCGGCGGGTGAGCAGAAGGCCGAGATCAAGAAGGTCGCCGTCATCGGCGCGGGCTTCATGGGCGCCGGCATCGCCACCGTGTCGGCTCAGGCCGGCATCGAAGTGGTGCTGATCGACGTCAACCAGGAAGGCGCGGACAAGGGCAAAGCCCATGTGGCGGCGCACTTCGCCAAGGGCGTCAAGCGCGGCAAGCTCACTCAGGAAGCGGCGGACGCGAAGACGAACCTCGTCACCGCGACCACCGATTACTCGCTCCTGAAAGACGTCGATCTGGTGGTCGAGGCGGTGTTTGAAAACTCCGAACTCAAGCACAAGATCACCAAGGCGGCTGAAGAGCACATGCCGAAAGACGCGATCTTTGGTTCGAACACCTCGACCATTCCGATCTCTTCTCTGGCCGAGGCCTCCTCGCGTCCGGAGAACTTCATCGGCGTGCACTTCTTCTCGCCGGTCGAGAAGATGATGCTGGTCGAACTGATCGTGGGCGAGAAAACCGGCGGCCGGGCCATCTCGATGTGCCTGGACTTCGTGGCGAAGATCAAGAAGACCCCGATCGTCGTCGCCGACACCCGCGGCTTCTACGCCAACCGCTGCGTGATGCGTTACATCGAGCAGGGCATGTACATGCTGACCGAAGGCGTGAAGCCGGCCCTGATCGAGAACGCCGCCAAGATGGCCGGCATGCCGGTCGGCCCGCTCTCGCTGCAGGACGAAGTGGCCATCGACCTGGGCTACAAGGTGCTTCAGCAGACCAAGAAGGATCTTGGCGACGCGTTTGAAGACACCCCGAACGCGGAAGTCATCGAGAAGATGTACGAGCTGGGCCGCTATGGCCGCAAGAACCAGAAGGGCTTCTACGTCTATACCGACGAAGGCAAGCAGCTCTGGGACGAGCTCGATCAGTTCGCCCCGAACGGCAAGCTGCTCGACGAGCAGCCCGACGTGCAGGAAATCAAGGATCGCATCCTCTACGCCCAGGCCATCGAAGCGGCCCGGACGATGGAAGAAGAGATCGTTGCCGACCCGCGCGAAGCCGATGTCGGCTCCATCCTCGCCTGGGGTTTTGCGCCCTATACCGGCGGCGTGCTGAGCTTCATCGACACCATCGGCGCCAAGGCCTTCGTGGAACGCGCCGATGCGCTGAAAGCGAAATACGGCAAGCCGTTCGAAGTGCCCGCTTTGCTGCGCGACATGGCCGGCAAAGGCGAGACCTTCTACGGCCGCTTCGCCCCGGCGAAAGCTGCATAAGTCTGGTTACAGACCGAACTGAAAAGGCCGGGCGTTTCGCCCGGCCTTTTTAATTGTAACTCGTCTTCTCGGCGATGAACTGTCACGCTGGCGCTGCATCCACGGGGACGGGATGCGGCATTTCCTGATCCGAGATCGCTAACGGGGATAGACGCCATGCTCACAGCTCTTGCTGCTTTCACCACACTGACGCTTGCTCAGGCCGCCGAGCCGATGATTGATTTCTCAGGCGTTCAGGACCCCCTCGGCGGGGAGCCGACGCGGGTTCTGGTGCTGGGCACGGCGCACCTCAACCAATTGCCCGAGGGCGCGCTCAATCCCGGCGATCTCGATCTGGTGCTCGCGCGGCTTGAGGCGTTTGAGCCTGACATCATCGCTATTGAAGCCATTGGCGGGCGCGGTTGTGACGAGCTGCGCCGCTATGCGGCGCTCTATGAAGGCCTCGCGGGCACCTATTGCCGCGACCCGCAGCCTGCGCTCGATGCGCTGGGGATGAGCCAGCCTGAGACTTTCATCGCCGCGCGCGCCCGTTTGGCGGACTTTCCTGACGCGCCGAGCGCATCGGAGCGCCGGGCGCTGGCGCTGCTGCTGTATGGCGCAGGGGAGCCCTGGTCCGCAGCCCTGCACTGGGCGCAACTTGAGCCGAGCGACCGCATTGCTGCAGACGACCTGACCGAGGCGCTGGCAGGCGAGTTGAACGCCATGCTCGGTTCGCGCGGAGAGAATAACGCCATCGGCGTCGCGCTGGCCGCACGCCTGGGGCTGAATTCGCTGGCGACCATGGATGATCACACCGCCGATTCCATCTACGCCCATGCGCCTGAGACGCTGGGGCCGACGATCCAGTCGGTCTGGGCGCAATCCGACCCGGACACGGACGCCGTGTTTGAAGAGGCGCAGACCTATCTGGGCTCGCCTGAGCGGGTGCTCGCCGGGTATCGCTTCATCAATGCCCCAGCCTATCAGCAGGCTACGATCAACGCCGATTTCGGCCTGGCCGCCGCGACACCCGACAATGATGCGGTGGCGCGCCAGTATGTCAGCTGGTGGCAGACCCGCGGTCTGCGCATGGCCGCCAATGTCGTCGAAGCCGCCGGCAATGAGCCGGGCGCGCGGGTGCTGGTGATCGTTGGATCGTCGCACAAGGCGTATTTCGACGCCTATCTTGATCAGATGCACGATTGGGAGCTGATCGGCGTGGACGCGGTGCTCCACGACTGATCTTTCTCGGAACGCGGCGGCTGTGTGTGCGTTGCTTTAAGACAAGCAACAGCAAAGAAGGAGGATCCCAATGGCCTCCCATCACACGACCGAGACCGCACCCGCCGACAATCAGGCGTTTTCTGAAGCGTTTGACGAAACCAAATCGGTGGACCGCAAGGGTCAGCAGCGTCCCGACGACACCAAGATCGGCGACGAGACCATGCCTGTCGATCAGGCGCTGGATGGCGGTCGCGGCGAGCGTTTCGGAGAGAAAGTGGCGCAGGATTCCGCCGGACGTCTCGGCGCGCGTGAGGACGAAATTGAGCGCGTGCCGGACGCGGAGCGCGAGAACACGCCAGAAAAACCCGATCAGAGCGAAGACGAGAAAGACGACAAGCTTGATGAGGCGCTGGACGACACCTTCCCCGCGTCCGACCCGCCGCCCATGCGGCCCGGTCAGGACTAAGGCAGACGGACCTTGAAGTTATGAAGGAGGACGGTGTGAGCGACACATCTGATCAATCAGACCCGAAGGCGAAAGAAACCCTGGATCAGGAAGCCCAACGCCGGCGTGAGGCTGGCGCAGACGGGGCGGAAGCTGACAAGATTCCTGAGCCAGGGCCGTCTGAACACAAGTCTGCGAAAAAGGACTGAGCGTCTGTTCAGAAAAGGCCGGCAGGGCGAGACTCAGCTCAAGCCTTACCGGTTTTCAGTCGCGAATTCCCGTATAAGCCGAACCAAACCCGCATTGCTACCATTTGAAAAAATGCAGGTATTCCATTTATTAACATTTTTGTTAACCAAGGTGCTTGAGTAAAGGGGGCGCTATTGCTTTACTTTGATCATCGGAAACAGACATTGTCTTGAGCAGTTTATTTCACCTCAAGACCATATCATCCGATAGGTGTCAGGCTTCCCTCGGTCCTGACGGGCGGCTTCCCCTCAGCTGCCGCCCAACTGCCCGGCCTCTCCCCTGGAGGCCGTCAGCCCTGGGTCCAAGGCCATTGGTCTTGCCAAACCCTGGTGCTTCCATCGCCCGACGCCCCGCTTCATCCAGCGGGGCCGGGCGATGGGTCCGTGGTTTTTGCTCATGATGCCCGTCTTTAGACCGACGCACGCTTTGCGGGCATTGGCGCGAGGCTGCGGGAGGTGAGATGACAAATCCTTGGCTGGCTTATAATACGGTCATATTGTGATTTACTCTTTCCCTTAAGGAAACACATGGATCGGATCGACGCGCTTCGCCTCTTCGCTGCTGTGGCGGAACTGGAAAGCTTCACCCGCGCAGCGGAACGGCTCGGCATGACGGCGGGCGCCGCGTCCAAGCAAATTTCCGCTCTTGAGGACCGCATGCAAGCGCGCCTTCTGGAGCGTACGACACGCTCTGTCCGGCTGACGGATGCGGGGCGGGCGCTGCTGGAGCGGGTCGGGCCCTGGCTTGCCGAATATGACGCGATCGAGAACGGTCTGGTGGCGGAACAGGCCGCGGCGGCGGGCGTATTGCGGGTCTCGGCGCCCGTTGATTTCGGCTCGTCGCGCCTGATCCAGCCCATCACGGGGTTCATGGCGCAATGGCCGGGCGTCGAGGTGCGGCTGGAATTCTCTGACCGCATGGTCGACCTGGTGGATGAAGGCTTTGATCTGGGCGTCCGGATCGGCCAGCTGGGCGATTCCAGCCTGATTGCGCGCCGCCTCGCGCCTGCGCCGCTCAAGCTCGTGGCGAGCCCGGCCTATCTCAGTGCGGCCGGCGCGCCCGAGCATCCCAATGATCTCGCACGGCATGACTGCATCATCGACCGCAACAAATCCGCCCCCAATCAATGGCGGTTCCAGCGCGGAGATGACTCCGTCGAGGTGAAAGTGTCCGGCCGATTGACGCTTCATGGCGCCCGCGCGGCGGTTTGCGCCGCTGCGAATGGAGCCGGGATCGCCTCATTGCCGGCCTGGGCGGCGCATACGTCCCTGGCTGATGGCAGCGTGGTCGAGATCCTGCCGGACTGGGCTCCGGATCATCGCGATCTGTGGGCGGTCTTCCCGTCAAACCGTTTTCTGGCGCATCGGGTCCGTTTGCTGGTGGATCATCTGGTGGACTGGTTTTCAGACGGGCTCTAGCGCAGAAAATCGCGCAGCCGCACCGCCAGCGCGTCGCGATCCTTCAAGTCACATTCCCACAGCACCAGCGCCTGCCAGCCTTGGGCGTCCAGCGCTTGCAGGTTCGCCGCGTCGCGGCTGATATTGCGGGCGATCTTGGCGCGCCAGTACTCGGCGTTGGTCTTGGGTTGGCGTGACCCGCGCGCGCAGTCATGACCGTGCCAGAAGCAGCCATGCACAAAGATGACTTTCTTCCTGCCGACAAAAACCAGATCCGGCTTGCCCGGCAGGTCCTTGCGATGCAGGCGGTAGCGATAACCAAGGGCGTGCGCCATCCGCCGCACGATCAGTTCAGGTTTGGTGTCCTTGCCCTTCACCGCCCGCATCACCCGAGAGCGGTCTTCCGGGGTGAAAACGTCATGAGGTGAGCGTGGTTTCACCATGGCAAACGACCGCGCCCGACCAGGGTCCAGCTCATCCAGTTGCGCAAGACCGGCAGCCGGCAGAACACGCCCATGAAAGTGTCGCGCAGCATCCCGATAATGCGAGAGCTCGACTGGAAGACGGGGGTGAGCGAGCGGCTCATCAATGAGTAATACCGTGCGACGGGTTTGCGGTCTGTCTCGAAGGCTTTGAGAGCATGGGTGACGGGGGCGTGGTCCTTGAGCTGCGCCGCCAGGCTGACTGCGTCCCCCAACGCCAGGTTGGCGCCTTGACCCAGCTGAGGGCTCATGCCGTGAGCGGCGTCGCCGATCAGGACCGAGCGCCCCTTTCGCCAGCTGGGGCAGACGCAATCTCGATAGCGCGCCTCTGCGAATACGGCGGGGTCCGTGACAGGCTCGACCAGCTCCGCAGCGCGAGGCCAGAGCGATCGCAGGCGTTTCTTGAAGGCCTCCAGACCCTCAGCTTTCCACAGCGGGATCGCATCCCCGCGCAAGGACCAGAAAAAGCTGACTCCCGGGCGACCGTGAGGGTCTGAGGGGTTTGCGCCGACGGGGAGCAGGCCGATCATGACGCTGCAACCGTCATAGATCTGGTCAAGTTCGCCACCGTGAGGGTTTTGAGTTTCCGGCAGGATCGCCCACATCGCGCCCCAGGGATAAACCGGGGCGTGCGCTTTTGGACAGATTTGACGGCGCAGGCCGGAATGTGATCCGTCAGCGGCGATGACGAGGTCGAAGCGTTCGGTCTCCTCGCCATTTTCAAGCACCAGACGTGGCGCATCCTCAAGGTCGAGCAAACGCTCCACGCCCTGACCCGAACGCCAGTCAATGTCGGCTTCAAGCGCGCTTTCGTGCAGCAGGTTGAACAGGCTGGCGCGGTGAATGCCAACGCCCATATCGCCGGGCTTGCCGTCCGCGTATCTCAAATCCAGCACTGTACGCCCTTTGGGGGTGCGGCCGATGAGACGTGAGACTGGCGCGCCTTGCGCCACCGCCTGGTCAACTAGGCCCAGCCGATTGAGCGCGAGCAGCCCGGAGGGTTGCAACAATAGCCCTGCACCGAGCGGGCGAGGGGCGTCAAAGCGTTCAAAGACGCTGACGCTGTGGCCATCCCGGGAGAGCAGGGCGGCGCTCGCCAATCCCGAGATCCCGCTTCCAATGATGGCGATCTTCATGATCTATTCCGCGGGTTCTTTCGCGGGCAGTACGGCCTGAGCGTGTTCGAGAATGGGTTCGAACAGGCCTTCGCGCAAGAACGCCACCACCGGCGCCGCGACCCCGTCGCCGGCTAGATGCAGACCCGCGCTTTCGCGCTGGGGCAGCTTGTACTCATCCGGCAATCCCATCAGTCGGGCATATTCGCGCGCCGTCATGGGGCGGGTTCGGACCCGGCCAGAGCGGACGGAGACGATGAACTGACGGGACGAGCCGCCGCCGGGCGTGCGCAGGCATCCCGCCAGCCCGTCAAAGCGGACCTCGGCGCGCTGCTTGCGCTCGCCTTTTTCGATCCGCGTCCGGCGATACAGCGCGCCGATCATGGGGCGGTCAGACTGGCGCGCCTGTTTGAGCTTGGCCATGTTGGCCGGGCTCATCATGGCGAGCAACCGCCTGGTTTCTTCCGGGCTGTGCCAGGGCGTGCGCCGGCTTGGCTCGATCAGATCGCCCAGAACCTGGTTGGGCAGGGGCGGCACGGGCAGAGCCCACCACAGCCAGTTGGCTTTGAGGGCGTCCGGCAAGCGCTCTGCGGCGCGTCGCACGGCGCGGGTATGGAAGGGCGAGATTCCGTCCGGCGCATCTTCCAGCACCAGCTCGTCGGGGATGGGAATGTCCTTGCGCAAGGCCACCACGAACAGGCGCGGGCGCGATTGCGGCACGAACCAGCGCGCATCGATCTCCATGGCTCCGACCCGGTAGCCGCCTTCGTCCAGGGTCCGGCACAGGGCTTCAAAGTCGGCGCCGTCCGAGCAGGTCAGAAGCCCGGTGACGTTTTCCAGCGCGATCAGCTTGGGCGCCCGGCCTTCGGCGTTCAGCGCCTCGATCAAACGCCAGAACCCGTAGAACACGCCTGAGCGTTCGCCCGCCAGGCCGCTGCGGTTTCCCGCCAGGGACAAATCCTGACAGGGAAAGCTGGCCCAGGCGAGATCGGCTTCGCCGGGCAGGTCAGCGGCGTTCAGCGCGCACACATCGCCCTGGTGGAAGTGGTCATCGCCGAAATTGGCGCGATAGGCGTTGGCCTTGTCGGCATCAATGTCATTGGCGAACCGGCAACGCCAATGCGCGCCGAGCCCCAGGCGCGCCATCCCGCCGCCACAGAAGAATTCGTAATAGCCGTATCGGGAATCACTGCGCATGATGGTCAGCATACAGGCTTGGCTCTTGGAGCGAAGCCGGGCTGGACGCTAAACTGCCCGGCAATTGTCAGGGGCTCGGCCCATAAGCGCCGGGATCAAATGCTATGACGCCAAATTATCTCCGTTACATCACCCTGTGCGGTCTCGCCCTGGTTTTGACAGCCTGCGCTCAGACTTCCCAGTCCGCTCTCTCGCCTGTCGCCGGTTTCGCCCCATCCACATCGGATTCTGAGGCGCCGTCGCCTTCGCTGGCGCCGTCAGACCGGCCCGGCGACGTCCCGCGCTCGGGGTATCAGATCGATGGCGAGGGGTTTTATGGCGATTTGCATTATCTCGAAGAGGGCGACCGGGTTCGCGCGGTTTACGCGCATGCGGTTGAGGGGGATGTGACCCGTCATGCCGATCTGCGGCCTGAAGCGGCCTGGCTTCATGATGGCGTGCGCCGTTTTGAAGGTCAGGATGAAAACGGTGAGGCCATGCTGATTGAGCTGGAGGCGGGCGTCTGCCGGGTGAACGGGCGGGTCTATGCGCGCTTCGCCAGGGTTGAGGCCGCCGACGGAGCCTATGAAGGCTGCGCCGCCGAGATCGGCCCGCATGTGAGCTGGAGCGAGGCCCTGCCGCGCTATCTGCCCCTGATCCGCGCCTGCCTCGAGGAAAGCCGGGCCTCGTCCATGACCTTCGTGCGCGGTGCGGGCCGCGCGCAGGTGCTGCATGTCGCCGATCACGACGAGACGCCCGTGGTGCGGATGCGCTTTGGCGAGTCAGGGCGTTGGGATTGCGTGCTTGAAAATGGCGCTGCGCGGTGGCGCGTGGTGTCGGAGGGCGCTCCGCTTCAAGCGGGCGAAGCCGATCCTTTCTTTATTGTGGACGCGGTTCCGGACGCCGGAGAGGCCTGTGCGGTTTATGAGCGCGTGATTTCGGAGGATGGCGAGATCCTGGGCGCGCTGGGATACGATGTCTGTCAGTCCGGCCCTGTCGCCTTGCTGGGGTCCGGAGCCCGATAATGAGAGCGCCCCACTGATGTCTGGCGCGGGCCTAACGACTCGCGGCACAAGGACGCCATGATGATACGGCTTCTCACTGCATCGGCTCTGGCCGCTTTGTCCTGCACCGCCGCTCACGCGGAGCTGCGTGATGTCTCCCTGCTTCAGTCAGAGGGGCGCACCCAGCTTTGGCTGGCCTTTGACAGCCAGCCGCAGAGCGTCGAAATCCAACCTGGGTCCGGGCTCGTCCTGCATGTGGACGGAGTGAGCCTCGACCGCTCGCGCCATATCGAACCGGCGGTGCGCGGACCGGTCTCCGCTCTGGCGCTGAGCCGGGCGCCCAACGGCGTTTCGATTTCGATGTCCGGCGCCTTTGCAGGCGGTGAGGCCGAAGTGCGAGAGGGCGGCGTACTGGTCACGCTCTCAGGGGTCACCGGACAGTCTGCGCCGATCCGGCGCTCGCCGCCGCGCGCGCCTGTCAGCGAGCAGGGGGCAATGTCCGGCCCGACCGCTTCACCCGCGTCAGAGCCCGCCGCGTCTTCGTCTTCCTCTACGCCGTCCTCAGCATCGGAGCCTTCCGAACAGCACAGCGCTGGCGGCGCCGATGCTGCTTCGTCCGAGCCTCAGGATCTGGCGCCCGCTCCCGCTCCCGCTTCGGCGGGCTCGGCCGCCGGCACACAGGCGCAAATGCGTGAGCTGGGCGGTGATCTGGTGATTGATGAGAGCGTCTGTCCGGACAGCGCGGCCCGGCTGGCGGATGCGCCCTGGGATCTGAACCTGCTCTCCACCCACGCGGATTGTCTGGTCAGTGTTGGCGACAGCGAAAGCGCAGTGTCGCTTTACCAGCGTGTGCTCGCCTTTGACCCGCGTCATTTCCAGGCGGCGCTCGGACTGGCCCGCATTCTGAGCGATCAGGGCGATCATCAGGCCGCGGCTGAGTTGTTTGAAACCGCCGCCAGCGCCGCCCGCACCGATGGGCAGGCCGTTCAGGCCCGCATGGCGGCGCGTCGGGCGCGTGAGCTGGCGGGATCTGGCGGGTAACGGATCGGGCCGCGCGATTAATACGCCAGTTCCGGCTGCGTCTTTGATTGCAGCTCCGCGAGTCGCGCCGCTGAAACCGGCGCCAGACGCCGGGTCTCCAGATCCAGCATGCAGGCGACCGCCTCCATGCTCCACAAGGGCTTGCCCGAAACCGGATCGAGCGCCCAGTGCACGAGCGTACGCACCTTGTCAGTGGCGGACTTCAGCCCGGAGCGGAGCACATAGCCTTCGCCTTGCGCGGGGAAGCGGCGGAAATTCAGACGCGCTTCCAGCACGGCGCTGGCGACGGTGAGCGGCTCGCCCTTGGCGAACGCCTCCCATTGCTCGGGAAAGCCGTCGCTGAAATGGATGACGCTGTCTGAAACCTTGCCGATGCCGAACTCGGCGCGCATGCGACCGAAGGCGTCCAGCTCGTCGCGATTGATCCGGCCACGCCCGATCTCCTGAAGGTTCAGGGCGTTCGCCGCGGCCAGGGAGAGCTTGGAGCTGGCTGGCGTCTCACCCAGACTGCGCGGCGTCATCAGGGCGGGGCGCTCCACCTCGATCAGGCTCAGCGCTTTCAGGCTGCGGGCAGGCCAGTTGAACACCCGGCCCGTAACGGCGTCACAATGTTCGGCGCGGATTTCAAATGTGGCGGCCGGCGTGTCGCTGGCGGCATGATACAGGACCATCGCCACCGTCAGGCTGGTGGCGTCATGGCTGGTCACCCCGCCTGAAATCCGTAAAGGCGCCCCAGGGCGCGCTTCGGCGAGAAACCGGATGACGATGTCGCGCGGGATCAATGTGGCGGTGGCGTCCGGAGCGAAGGCGAGATGCATGCCGAGCCGGTCAGCAAGCCCGGCCAGCGCTTCCTGGGCCTTGGCCATGTAAAAGCGGACATTGAGATGGCCTAGCTCGTCGCATTCCCAACTGTTCGCGTTGCCGCGCCACAAAATCTGCATCCGACTGGCTCCTCGATGATCGAGTTTAAGGCTAGGGCGCTTCGCGCGATCTGTCAGGGCCAGACCAGGGAATGTGACGGGAGGTCAGCTCACACACTTGCGGCACTGGCCGTAATGCTCGACCACGCTGCGCGTGATGACAAAGCCTTCAGGCGTATCCACCACAGGTCTGTGCATGTGACGCTCTTCCACTGTGCCGCAGGCTTCGCAGATGAACAGTTCAGCGGACCCGGTGCACGGATCATGCTCGTCACCGTTCAGACAAGCGGTATAGGCGTTCAGCGCCTCCACCTTGTGCGCCAGCCCGGCGCGCGTGAGAAAGTCCAGTGCGCGATAGACGGTTGGCGGCTGTGCGGCGCCGCCGGGTTTGAGAGCGGACAAAAGGTCATAGGCTTTGACCGGTCCGCCCGCCTCCACCAGTAATTCCAGAACCCGCCGGCGCATGGGCGTCAGCGACAGACCGCGTTCGGTGCAAAACCGTTCTGCGGCGTCAAGCGTTTGAATCGCAGTGTTCATGATTTCATCCTAGCGGCTTTCGTGGGGCGGGGCGAGCCTGAGGGCCAGCCCGTCGTGAGGCGCGGCGTCGGGCGTCAATCACATATAGGTGGGAGTCCGGACTTGATGCGCCAAGAGGGTGACGTTATGACATAACGCAGTGCGATACTATAACATTACGGGGTCTTCATCATGTCCGCTCACACTCCCTTTGCTTGCCGGCTCGCTGCGGCCGTCAGCGTGCTGGCGCTGGCTGCGCCGCAGGCGTTTGCTCAGACTGATGACGCGACGCTTGAAGACGTCATCGTGGTTCTGTCTACCCCGATGCAATTGCAGAGCGACGAGATGGTGGGGTCAGTGGACCTTATCTCGGCGCAGGAAATCGAGCGCAATCTCAATGGCAATATCGCTGACACGCTCAGCCGGATGCCCGGGGTGAACAGCACGTATTTCGGTCCGGCGGCGGGGCGCCCGATCATTCGCGGTCTGGGCGCTGACCGGGTGCGGATGCTTGTGAACGGTCTGGGCGCGCTCGACGCCTCCAGCGCCAGCCCCGATCATGCGGTCTCAGCTGAAGCGCTGGGCGCTCAGCAGATTGAAGTGTTGCGCGGTCCGGCAGCGATCGCCTATGGCGGCGGCGCGATTGGCGGCGTCGTGAATGTGCTCGACGGCCGGATCCCCACAGAGCGGAATGACGATCTCATCGACGGCTTCGCCTATCTGGGCGCCACCAGTGTCGATGACGGCGTTCAGGCTGCAGGACGCGTCACCGCCGACTTTGACGGATTGATGATCCAGATTGAGGGGCTGCGTCGGGAGGGGAGCGATTTCGACATTCCCGGTTTCGCCGAGACCGAAGCCCTGCGTGAAGAGCACCATGATCACGATGACGATCATGACGAGGATGAAGATCATCACGACGAACACGAGGGCGAGGAAGAGGCGGCCTATGGCGAGGTTCCCGATTCTGACTTCACCTTCGAGACCTATTCCGGCGCGGTCTCCCTGGTTCGTGACTGGGGCTATATCGGCGTTTCCGTGAAAGAAACCGACGCTGAATACGGCCTGCCCGGCCACAGCCATGCTCATGAAGACGAGCATGATGACGATCACGACGAAGACCATGCGCACGAGGGCGAGGAAGCAGCGCCGCGTCTGGTGCTGGATCAGACCCGCATTGATTTGCGCGGCGAGCTGAACCGGGACGCGACCTTCAATCGTATCCGCTGGAGTTTCGCCCACGCCGATTACACACACGCCGAGCTGGAAGACGGCGAGATCGGCACCTTGTTCAAGAAAGACGGATTTGAGGGCCGGGTCGAGCTGGCTCATGATCATGGCGATAATCGCCAGGGCGCCTGGGGCGTCCAGATGCTGACCCAGGATTTCTCAGCCGAAGGCGAGGAAGCCTATATCGAACCCGTCACCACCCAGGACTGGGGGCTGTTCGTCACCGAACGCTGGGATAATGGCGTCTGGGGTGTTGAAGGCGGCGTGCGCGCGGAAACCCGCGAGCTGAGCGGTCAGCGGGCGAACCGCTCATTTGACACCTATTCGGGGTCAGGCTCGATCTTCACGCGCCCTGCGGACGCCTGGTTCCTGGCGGCGACCCTGTCGCGCACCGAACGCGCGCCGACCGATGCGGAAGTCTTTGCTGACGGCCCCCACGCCGCAACCCGCGCCTATGAGCGTGGCGATCTTGATCTGGATACGGAAGTGGCCTGGTCCGGCGAAGTGACGGCGCGCTATGCGCAGGGCCGGATTTCCGCCGAAACCAATCTGTTCTTCGCCGATTATGACGGCTTTATCGGCCTGTTCCCGACCGGTGAGGAAGAAGACGGGTTCGATGTCTTTGAGTATCGCCAGGCGAATGCAGAGCTTTATGGCTTTGAGGCGCAAGTGAACGCCGAGCTGGGCGAGGTCCGCGGATGGGCGCTCTCCGGTGAGGCCAGTCTCGATTATGTCCGCGGCGAGCTGGATGACGGCGGAAACCTGCCGCGTATTCCCCCTCTGTCCTCGAATCTGGCCCTGATCGCTGAACGGGGCGTGTGGTCGGTGCGCGGCGAGGCGCATCTGGTCGCGGAGCAGGACGAGACCACGAGTTTCGAAACGGAAACCGAGGGCTATGCGATGTTTAACGCCGATCTCGAGGTTACGCCGTTCGTTGAGCGGGATGTGCGCGTGATCCTGGGCGTGCGCAACCTCACTGATGAAGAGGGCCGGGTGCATTCCTCCTTCCTCAAGGACATGGTGCCGCTGCCGGGCCGGTCCTTCCGCATCGCGGTTCGCGCCGGCTTCTGATCGCGGGGACTCCCCTCCCTGCGGCAGGGCGCCGCGCGTCAGCCGGACGCGCGGCGCCTTGCCATATATCCTGCGCGCGAAAGCAGGCGCAGAAAGTCCCCATCCAAACTATGGGAAAGGGGACGAACCCATGAAAAAGCTACTTCTCGCCGCCGCTGGCGTTGTCGCACTGACTGGCATGACCGCTCCTGCGGCTCTGGCTGAAAAAGGCGACTGGCAGTTCCGCGTGCGCGCCATCACGGTCCAGCCTGATGAAGGCGCAAACATTCAGACCATTGGTGGCGATGTGGATATCGACACCTCGGTGGTGCCGGAATTCGACATCAGCTACTTCTTCACCGACAACATCGCTGCAGAGCTGATCCTGGGCGTCACCCCGCACGATGTGACCGCCGTCGACACGGCGGTGGGCGACCTTGATCTGGGAGAAGTGACGCTGCTGCCGCCGACCCTGACGGTGCAGTATCACTTCAATCCTGAAGGCCAGATTCGTCCGTATCTGGGCGCAGGCGTGAACTACACCATTTTCTTCAATGACGACCTGCCGGCGAACACCATTCTGGACGGCATCGATTACGACCCGTCCTTTGGTCTCGCGCTGCAGGCTGGCGTGGACTACGCCCTCAATGAGCGTTGGTTCCTGAACTTTGACGTGAAGAAGGTGTGGATCAATACGGATGTGGAAGTTGATGCGACCACAGCGCTGAGCGCCGTCGTCAATGCGGACGTGGACATTGATCCGTGGATTGTCGGCGTTGGTTTCGGCTGGCGTTACTAGGTCCGCTTAAACAGCAGGACTATGGACGGGCGTCTCGTTTTACGAGGCGCCCGTCTTGCATTGGGACGGATGATCGTGGCGCGTGTGTCCCGTTATGTTGCCTCGGGGGCAGGTCTGCGCTAACGATCCATCAACGTTTCAAGAGGGGGAGCCCCATGGCTGACGCCGCCGCCAACAAGCCGACCTTGTCCGGGTCCTTGCCGCTTTACAAAAATCCTGAGCCGCTGAACCCGCAAGACCATAAGGGCAAGGGTCTGCGCTACACGGACCGTCCGTTCGATTTCCTGAAGGACTCGCACTTCGTGCCGGTCACTCTGGGTGAATTCGGCGCCGCCAGCGCTCGTTTCCCGATCATCTTCCTGGGTGAGAACAAAACGCCGGTCGCGGCCATGGGCCTTCAGGCTGGCGCGAACCTGTTTGTGGATCCGGCGACGGGTGATTACGAGCGTTTCGCGTATCTGCCGGCTTTCGTGCGCCGCTATCCGTTTGTGGCCGCCAATCACGGCCCTGACAGCGACCGCTTCACCATCTGCGTGGACACCGGTTCGCACCTGTTCTCGGACAATCCCGAGCAGCCGTTCTTTGATGACAAGGGCGAGCCGACCGAGTTCACCAACCGCGCCATCGATTTCGTGCGCCGGTTTGAATCCGACGTCGCTCTGACCGAAGCGTTCGTGAAGCGCCTGGTCGAGCTGGACCTGTTTGACCAGCAGCAAGCAACCTTCCAGCCGCGCAACGCCAATGGCGAGCCGCAAGGCGAACCGCAGGTCGTGGCCAGCTATTGGGGCATCTCTGGCGAGAAGCTGCAGAAGCTTGATCCGAAGGTTCTGGCTGAGCTGCGTGACAACACCTATCTGGGCGCAATCTACGCGCACATGCTGTCCATGCCGCAATGGGAAACGCTGATCGCACGCGCGACCCAGCGCAATGCCGGTGCAGGCGCTCCGCCGCCGCCCGCAGCGCCTGAAGCCTAAGCGCTTTAAAAGCTGACAAGATGAAACCGGCCGGGGCTTCGCCTCGGCCGGTTTTTCTTTGCGCTCATGTCGGGGCATCACAACCCCGTCAGAGCGGTTTCGCCTTGCAGGGGGAAGCGGCTATATCAGGGCTGACATGATCAGATCGCTGATCAGTGACGCGACCCAAGGAGTCCCCCGACGTGTTCCGACTGCTCGCAGTACTTTTGATCCTGATGACCAGCGCACCGGCGTTGGCTCAGTTCGGCTCCGGCGACCCCATGGTGGATGCGCGGCTGGTGTCTGACCGGCGCGCGGTCGAACCTGGCGAGACGTTCCATCTCGCCCTGCACCAGACGATCACGCCAGGCTGGCACACCTATTGGCGCAATCCCGGCGATTCAGGAGAGCCGACTCATCTTGAGCTGGCGCTGCCGGATGGCTGGCGCGCGGGCGACATGATCTGGCCTGCGCCGCATAGCTATGATCTCGGACCTCTGACCAATTACGGCTATTCCGCAGAGGTTACGCTGCCGCTTCAGGTGACCGTGCCAGAGAACGCCGCACCGGGACCGCTGACGATCACCGCATTCGCCACCTGGCTTGTCTGTGAAGATATCTGCATCCCTGAAGAGGCCGATGTCGAAATCACGCTTGATGTGGGCGGGTCTGCCATAGATCCGGCGGGCGAGGCGCTGATCGCGCAGGCTCTGGACCAGGCGCCGAGCCGTGATGAGAGTTTGCGCGCGGGGCTGGATGGTGACAGCTCTGGGCTGGTGCTCACCGTCAGCGGCGCACGTTTTTCAGACGTTCGGCTCTCGGACCTGACCTTTTATCCGTATGAATCCGGCGTGATCGACCACGCCGCCGATCAAGCCCTGGCGCATGAAGGCGAGAATCTGCGTGTGGATCTCACCGCCGGGTATCTGAGCCGCAATGGCGTGGATCAGGCGCGTTCAGGCGTACTCGTCTACACCGCGCAGCGCGGTGATGTCTGGACAGAAGAAGCGCTCGAGATCACGGCGCGCAACGGGCTGCGGGTCAATGACCTGAGCGCGGGGGCTGCAGCATCTGTGAGCCCGGCTCCGGGCGCCGGTGAACAGCGTGCGCCCGCGCCGCGATCGGTCAACTTCCTCCAGGCCGCCGGGCTCGCGCTTCTGGGCGGGCTGATCCTGAACCTGATGCCGTGCGTCTTCCCGGTGCTGTCGATGAAGGCGCTGACTTTGGTTGAGAAGCGCGGCGCAGAGAAGAGCGAAGCGCGGACGCTGGGACTTGTGTTTGCGGCCGGCGTGATCGGGACCTTCCTGGCGCTGGGCGGATTGCTTTTGATCCTGCGCGT
This sequence comes from Oceanicaulis alexandrii DSM 11625, assembly GCF_000420265.1. Taxonomy (NCBI): domain Bacteria; kingdom Pseudomonadati; phylum Pseudomonadota; class Alphaproteobacteria; order Maricaulales; family Maricaulaceae; genus Oceanicaulis; species Oceanicaulis alexandrii. Next base: position 746,468 of record NZ_ATUP01000001.1, on the reverse strand, counting down.
CGCCGGCCTGCCTGCGCTTTGGGGCATGCAATTGCAGGCGCCGCTTGTTGTGGCGGGGCTGGCCACCTTGATGTTCCTGATCGGTCTGAACTTCATGGGCGCGTTTGAGATCGGAACCTCGCTGCAGTCAGTCGGGTCCGGCGTCAAGGATAGCGGACGCAAGGGCGCCTTTCTCACCGGCGTTCTCGCGGTTTTCGTCGCCGCGCCCTGTCTGGCGCCGTTCATGACCGGCGCGCTGGCCTTCGCCTTGACCCAGCCCGCGCTGGCGTCTTTGACCATCTTCGCCTTTTTGGGCGTCGGCTTGGCGTTTCCGTTCGTGCTGGTCACTTTCATGCCGGGGGTTCTGGCGCTGCTGCCCAAGCCGGGTCTCTGGATGACGCGGTTCCGTCAGATTCTGGCCTTCCCGATGTTCGCCACCGCGATCTGGCTGGTTTGGGTGCTGACCGCCCAACTGGGTCCCAATGGCGCGCTATGGCTGATGCTGGCCTTGCTGGCGGCCAGTTTTACGGTCTGGGCGCTGGGCTTGTCAGGCCTGGCGGGCCGCGCGACGGCGCTTCTGGGTGTCGTATTGACGCTAGGCGCCTTGTCTGTCACGGCCCGGATGGAGCCGGTCAGCCAGACGGTCCAGGGGCAAAGCGAGTGGGCGGTCTGGAGCGAAAGCGCCGTGAGGGAGGCGCAATCCGCCGGGCGTCCGGTCTTTGTGGATTTCACCGCCGCCTGGTGTGTGTCCTGTCAGGTGAACAAGCTCGGCGCACTGTCTGAAAGAGGCGTGAAGGCGGCGTTCGCCGAGCATGATGTGGCGTTGTTTCGCGCTGATTTCACGAATAGAGATCCAGAAATCGCCGCTGCTTTGGCGCGTCACGGCTCGGCGGGCGTGCCGCTTTATCTGATGTATCCCGCCAATTCCGGCGCGCCTGAAGTTTTGCCGCCGCTCTTGACCGGAGGGTTGGTGATCCAATCTGTGAACGAGGCCGTACAATAAGCCGCACACTAGGGGAGTTAATCTTATGGTAACCGTATCTCGCCGGTCTCTGGGCCAGCTGATGAGCGTTTGCGCCGCCGCCGCCCTGACAATCACCGCTTTCACACTTGAAGCCCGCGCCGATGTCGTAACCGGTGAGGCTGCGCCAGCTTTCAGCGTGCAGACGGCGACAGGCGAGGCGCTGTCACTTGAGAACCTGTCGGGCCAGACGGTTGTTCTGGAGTGGACCAATCATGGCTGCCCCTATGTGCAGCGTCATTACGGCTCTGAGCATATCCAGAACCTGCAAGCCTCCGCCGCTGGCGATGACGTGGTCTGGGTTCAGATCATCTCCTCCGCCCCGGGCGAGCAAGGCTATGTTGAAGCGGAGGAGGCTCTGAGCCTGAATGAGGAGCGCAGCGCAGCGCCCGCCCATGTGGTGCTTGATCCGTCTGGCGATCTGGGCCGTCTTTATGATGCGCGCACGACCCCGCATATGTATGTGATCGACGGCGAGGGCGTGCTGCAATACGCCGGCGCGATCGATGATCAGCCGCGTCCGCGAGCGGATTCCCCTGAACCAACGGATTACGTGACGATGGCGCTGGCGGCGGTCAGCAATGGGCAAAGCCCCGACCCTGCCCAGACCCAGCCTTATGGCTGCAACGTCAAATACGCTTACTGATCGGTCGCCTCGACCGGGCAGGAATAGGCGCTAAGCGCCGCCGCCTGCGCGTCGGGCGTGGCGGCGATCTCGGCGGCCTGTCCGGTCAGGCGCGCAACCTCCTGATAGACCCTGGCATGATCAGCGCGCGTCGCCGTGTGTGACAACAGGTCGGCGCGATGCTGGGCATCCTCGCTCATGCCCCGGAAGATGCATCGCAGATCGGTCGGGCCGCCGCTCTCATCGACAGCGCGTGACAGCTGATAGGTTCGCAGGCTGAATTCGCTCAGCTCGGTCAGGAACGGATCCTGGACCGGCAGAGCGTCCACCGGGGCTGCCGGGCTGCGCGCCATATCCTGCGCGCGGCGTTGCGCTTCCGCCTCAAGACTGTGCGACAGCGTCACCAGCGCCTGGGCGGCGTCCGGCGCCAGATGGGGCGCGCTGGCGGCCTGAACAATGATCAGAAGCGTGTGAGCGAACATGGACGACATCCGGTTTTTCGTGCTTAGAGCGCCTTGCAAACCCGGCGCCGCTTGATCCTTGTCGCTGGCAAGGCTAATTCGCAGGCCCTTCGATACCTTTAATCTGAGCGAGCATCCTCATGGCCAAGACCAAGGCGTTTCGTCCCAAAGCCCGTCGTCCCCGCGGTTTTGAGGATCGTGCGGCTCATGTGTTGCGCGCCGAGCGCGCCCTCGTGAGCGCCGCCAGCGCGGTTTATGAGCAATGGGGCTTCGAGCCGCTCGAGACCCCCGCCTTCGAATACGCTGATGCGCTTGGCAAATTCCTGCCCGATGAAGAGCGTCCCAATGAGGGCGTCTTCGCCATGCAGGATGATGACGAGCAATGGATGGCGCTGCGCTATGACCTGACCGCGCCGCTGGCCCGCTTCGCCGCCGAGAATTTCCAGGATCTCGCCAAGCCGTTCCGCCGGTATCAGTTCGGCGAAGTCTGGCGCAATGAGAAGCCCGGCCCGGGCCGTTTCCGCCAGTTCGTCCAGTGCGACGCCGACAGCGTCGGCGCGCCGGGACCGGCGGCGGATGCCGAGATGATCGCGCTCGCCAGCGAAGTCATGGGCTCTGCAGGGCTTTCGGAGGGCGAGTACGTCATCCGCGTCAATGATCGCCGCCTGCTGGACGGGGTTCTGGAACGTCTGGGCGATGCGGCGTCTGACAAGCGCCTGCGTGTCCTGCGCGCCATCGACAAGATGGACCGGCTGGGCCTTGAGGGCGTCGAGTTGCTGCTGGGCGAGGGCCGCAAGGATGAGAGCGGCGACTTCACCGAAGGGGCGGGGCTGGACGCGGATCAGCGCCGCCATGTGCTGAGCTTCATCGAGGCGGGTCAGGTGGAGGACGCGCTGACCGGCGCTGCGCGCAACACCGAAGTGCTCAAGCGCCTCACACAGGCTCTGGGCGATACCGAAGCGGGCAAGCTGGCGGTCGCCGACCTTGAAACGATCACGTCTGTGCTGGACGCCTTGGGCAAGTCCGAGAACTGGACGCTCGACACCTCCGTCGTCCGCGGTCTGGGCTATTACACCGGCCCGGTGTTTGAAGCCGAGCTTCTGGCCGAAGCCACCTATGACGACGGCTCGCCCATCCGCTTTGGCTCGGTGGGCGGCGGCGGTCGCTATGATGATCTCGTCAGCCGATTCACCGGCCAGGCCGTGCCGGCGACCGGGTTTTCGTTTGGCGTCAGCCGCTTTGCGGCGGCCCTGTCCGCGCTCAAGCGTCTGGACGCCGCCAAAGCCTACCCACTGGTGATCATCGTGGCGGCTGAGAAAGACCGGATGGCGGATTATTTCGCCCTGGCGGCCGATCTTCGCGGCGCAGGCTTGCGGGCGGAAGCCTTCATTGGCGGTGGCAATATGGGCAAACAGCTCAAATACGCCGATCGTCGGGATGCTGATTTCGCAGTGATCATTGGCTCTGACGAACGCGAAGCGGGCGAGGCCCAGATCAAGGATCTCAAACTGGGCGCGCGCTTGGCCGCCGAGATCACCGATAACAAGGCGTGGCGCGAGGATCAGCCCGCCCAGTTCACAGTGGCGCGCGATCAGATCGTAAGCGCCATAAAGGCGCGTCTGAGCGGCGGATAAATGTGTCGAAATTGCAGCAGAGCGAAACTTCGCCTGACTCTAGGGGCTTGACGGTCCTATGACGCTTAGGCCAACGTTTTATCAGACAGGGCCTGACCGTCTTGTCTCTTAAGTGGTGTCTCTGGGGAGGAGACGTCTCTTAATCGACCAACCAGAATCTTTAAGCCCGGCGTTTTTGACGCCGGGCTTTTTTTCTGTCGATGGATTGAAGCGATTACCGGCGCGGCGGCAGCGGCGGCCGCGGAGGGGCGCCCGGCCCGCCTTCAAGCCCATGCGCCTGTTCAGAAGAGCGCCAGGCGTCCAGCCAGGTCTCTTTCTCTGCGCCCAGCAATTCGCGTCCATTCACCCAGACCCGAGTTTCGCCATCGCGTTCGATGATGCGCACCTGACGGTCTTCAAAGTCATGGGCATGATGCGATGCGGCTTCCTCGCGCTCATGACGTTCGTGACGTTCATGGCGCCATTGCGCGCGCTCTTCACGCATCTCGCCCAAGCTGTCTTCGAGCTCTTCCCGGGCGTCACGCAGTTCTCGCCGATCTTCCGCGGTCAGGGGAACCCGCACGCCGTCCTCGGTCTTCCAGCCGCGCTCCAGCGTGCGGTCAATCGCGCGCAGCCCGGCTTCAAGGCCGTGCTCGGCGGCGGCGAGGCCCGCCTGAGCGATGGAGTCAGCGTCAATGGAAATGGACAGCGCATGGCGCTCGGCCTGATGCGCGCGTTCTTCAGCGCGGCGGGCGGCGCGTTCGGCGCGGCGTTCCGCCCGTTCGGCCATGCGGACGGCGTCACGTTCGGCGCGCTCCGCAGCGCGTTCGGCATGGCGTTCCGCGCGCATCGCCCGGCGTTCGGCGTCCTCGACGATCACTTCGATCCGCGCCTGCATCTCGTCTTCGGCAAGATTGAGACGATCAAGCTGGATGTGGAAGTCCGAGCCTTCGGCGAAATGCTCGACCAGGGTCTCAGACAGCGCCTCCATCTCCTCTGCGAAGGCTTCGATCTCGTCCTCGTCCCAGCGGTCGGCATCAATGTCGAGGTCCAGGCTGATGGAGGTGTCGTTATCCCCATCGAGCGCGGTTTCAATCACGCGCACAGCATGGGCGCCGTCGCGAATGACAATACGTTGGCCATTGACGACCAGCACATGGTCATGTCGCTCATCGGCTTCGGCATAACGTGTTTCTGCGGCGCCCGCCGAGGCGCAGGCGACCAGAAGCGGCGCGGCGGCGACGGCTGCGGCGGTGGCGATCCAGTGTTTCATAAAATGTCCTCCCTTTGCCTGCACTCTGGGGGAACGCGCCTTACGGCGTGACGTCTGCAGACTTAAGTTTTTGTCATTCTCGTATTCACGCTCCCTCTCTTCGTCTGGACAGGCGACCAACGGCGCTCTAGCAATCACCTCTAAGGATGAGGGATTTTCAGGAACACCCATGATGATTTCACGACGCGGGCTGATGGCCGGCATGGCGGCGCTGTGCACGGCGCCTGCTTTCGCGGCTCAGGCCTCTTTGGACGCGCTGGTCGGCAATTGTCTGATCCTGGGGTTTCTGGGTGATCATGCGCAGGCTGAGGGCGCGGCCCGACTGGAAGCTGACCTCGCCGCTGGCCGTGTGGGCGGCGCATTGTTCCTGCGCCACAATGCGCGCAGCCGGGACGGCGTGCTGGGTCTGTCGGAACGCTTCCAGTCTGCAGCGCCGAACGCCTGGCTGGCCATTGATCAAGAAGGCGGCTTTGTACAGCGCCTGACCGATGAGATGGGCTTCACCGACATTCCCACCGCCGAGGCGTTGGCGGAGATGGGGCTCGACGCCGCCCGCCCGGTGTTCGCCCAGGCGGCGCGCGAACTGGCGCAAAGCGGGTTTTCCATGAACCTCGCTCCGGTCGCGGATCTGCGCCATGAGGGCAACCAGGTGATTGATCGTTGGGCGCGCGCCTTTGGCGATGACCCCGACACCGTGGCGGCATTCTGCGGCGCCTTCATCGAAGAGATGGAAGCGGAAGGCGTCGCCTGCGCCATCAAGCATTTTCCCGGACATGGGCGCAGCCAGGGCGACAGCCATGACGGGTTTGTGGACATTTCACAGACTTGGGGTGAGGTGGAGGCCGCACCCTTTGAACGCCTTATCGAGCAGGACAAGGCCCATCTGATCATGGGCGGGCATCTGATCAACCGGCGGCTGGACCCGTCAGGGCGCCCGGTGACCCTGTCGCGTCCGGTTCTGCAAGGGCTATTGCGCGAACAGATGGGCTATCGCGGCGCGGTGATCACCGATGATCTGGATATGGGCGCGATCCGGAATCAGTATTCGCGCGAACAGGCGATCGTGGACTCGCTGGCGGCGGGCAATGATCTGCTGCTGATTTCCAATTCGGCGGATGCTGATCCGGACTTGCCTCGTCGCGCCGTAGACTGGGTCGGGCAGGCGATAGAGGACGGACGGCTCAGTCTTGAGCGTCTGGTCGACGCCAACGCTCGCATCGCCGCTTTGAAAATGCAGGTGCGACGGGCTTAGCCCCGCCTTTCACCCTGACTTATCGGAAGCGGTAGCTCATCCGAAGGCCCAGCTCGTCCAGGCCCTGATTGCGGCCGCTGGCAAGGATCTGACCGTGGGAATGGTGTTCATAAAATACGCCTAGCGACCAGTGGTCATTGAGCGCGTAATCGGCGGCGAAGCCGGTGCGGAACAGCCAGTCAGACCCCAGTAGAGCACGCGTGTCCTTGATCCGCTGGGCCTCCACCGGGCCGTCGCGATCAGGATACACCTCTAGCACGCCGTCATTATAGCTCAGCCCGAAAGAGGCCTCGAGGCTCAGACGGTCAGTGACGCCATAATCCCAGGCGAGACCGGCCGTGACCAGATTGGTGTAGCCCTGGGTGCTGATATTGGCGGATACGAACGGCCGCGGCGACCAGATGGGGTCCAGAAAATCCGGGCTCGCAAACATCAGATCACCAACGATCTGCGGACCGTCTTCGCTGTGGTCGGTCAGGTCATGCGCCGCGACTCCCAGGCGAATTTCCTGAAGGCCGAAACCCGGGCTTTGCGCGGATGCGGCGCTGGTGAGGGACAGCGCAGCGAACGCAGTCAGGTAACGAAGCATCTGGTCATCCTTCTGATCTTGCCATTTCGCAATACCGCCAAGCTGAAACCCTGACCAGTCTGATGATGGGGCTGAGAAGCCTTTATGCGTGCGTTGTTGATTTTGCGCCGCGCTGGAGACGGGGCATCTGGAATCGCATTCCCCTCATTGGGGAAATATTTGCAACAAGCTCGCTCTTTGGGCTAACTGGGGCTGCGCATAGTGGCGCGAAACAGGAGGAGACTGACATGAACAAGATGACACTGACCGCTATGGCGTCGTCCGCGCTATTGGGGCTGTCGCTCTTTGCGACCGGCGGCGCGATGGCTGGCGACCCGGTTCAATGCCAGCAGCAGGCGGAAGAGGATTGCGCCCTGTTCGTGCCGCGCGGCAGCGCAAGCTGGGCCTATTGCGTGGAACAGCTCACGCAGATCTGCATCGAATACCAGTCTGCGCCGAGCTTTGACGCGACCAAGGCGCTGCGCGAAGGCTGCGAACTGCCCTGAGGCCGAGGCTTGGAGGGCGCGGAAGGCTGCGCCCTCCAAGCCTATTGCAGAAGGCGGCGCACCAGTTGACCGGCCAGGTCGGGGCGATCGGCGCTCAGATGCACGATGATGATCATGCCGGTGTTGAGCTCATACAGCGCCATGCTGGCGTATCCGGCGATCGAGCCGCCATGCATGACGACATCCAGACCGCGCGGGTCACGTATGCGCATGGGCCCCAGAACCCGACTGCGCCCGTCGCCGCGATCAATGTCTTCGCTCAGCATCAACCGGCCCAGCTCTGAAAGTTCGCCATCAGGTGAGAACAGGGCGGTCAGCGTATTCGCGAGATCGCTGGCGCTGGTGAAGACGCCGCCATCGGGGCCATGGTTTTCAATCAGCGTATAGACGTCTCGCTCTGGCTCGTCTGGCGCGCCATAGCCATGAATGACGTCGCCGCCTTCAAGCGCCTGATTATAGCTTGTGGCTTGAAGGTTCAGCGGGCCTATGATGCGCGCCTGCATCAGGGCGTCAAAGCGCTCTCCGGTCACGGCTTCGGCGATCAGCGCCAGATACTGGTAGTTCGAGTTTGAATACCCATACCCTTCGCCGGGCGGGAACTCGGCGGGACGGCCATGGATATAACCCAGCGTGCGTTGCGGGGTGTTGCCCTGGACTGTGTTGACCGTCTGAAACCAGACATCGTCATAATAGTCGGCAATGCCGCTGGTGTGGGTGAGCAGCTGGCGCACAGTGGCGGTCTGCGCGTTGGCGATCCCGTCCACCCAATGGGGGGCGACAAGGTCAGCCAGTCTGTCGTCCAGCGAAATCAGTCCCTCCGCGATCAGGCTATGGATGATGGCGGCGGTGTGGACCTTGCCGATGCTGGCGACCCGCAATTGCGCGTCTTCGGGGATGGGGGCGCCCGTCTGGCGGTTCGCCACGCCGCGCGTGATGATCCTGCGGCCTTCAGCGTCCTGAACCAGAACCACAGCGCCAGCGATGTCGCCTTCTTCAAGAATGGAGTCGATCGCGGCTTCGACGGTGGGCGTGTCGGGCAGGCGGGCTTCAGCCGGGCTCAAGACAATCAGGCACAGGCCTAGGGCGAGCAGAGGGAGGCGGATCATGGGCGTCTCTTTTTTTAATTGGCCTGAATGATAGCAAGGGGCTCTTGCTCAATCTCGCCGAAATCAGCACTTTAAACGCCGAATTTCGAAGGTGGCGCTCATGCTCGATGAAATGGACAGGACAATCCTGAGACTTGTGCAACGCGATAACCGGCTGTCCAATCAGGCGATCGCGCAGCAGGTGAACTTGTCTGAGACCGCTGTGCGGCGACGGTTGGCGCGCTTGCGTGAGGAGGGCGTCATCGTCTCAGATGTCGCCGTGCTGGACCGCGCACGCCTGGGCCAGACCCTGATCGTGGCGGTGACCTTTAATGATGACTCGCCGCAGACCTATGCGCAGTTCCGGTCTGTGATGACAGCAGACCCCCAGGTCACCGGGCTCTATTCCGTGGCGGGGGAGGTCGACTTTCTGCTCCACGTGCATGCGCCCAGTCTCGAGGCCTATGAAATCTGGGCTGAGGCGAGCCTGCTCAATGATCCGACCGTGAAACGCTATGAGACCACCGTGGTGCTCAGCACCGTCAAATTCACCACCGAAGTGCCGGTCTAGGCCATGAAAGCAGCCTGTCGGACACGTTTTTGCTCCCTGTCCTGACACGGTTCCGATAGCGTCAGAGCGTTCGAAGTCTCTTTGTCGGAGCCGCCATGAAACGCGACCGGATCGAAAATCTCAAACACAACGCCAAGCTTGATGTGCGTCTGCCCGATCAGCTCAAGGACGAGTTCCTCGCCCGCTGTCGGGAGGAGGGCGTGTCCAGCGGCGCTGTGATCCGGTCGTTGATGATTGATTATGTGACAGCCCGGCCCCGGCGATGGTCGGTCATGGCGGCGGGCGTGTGGGAGACGATTATGAAACGTGCGAAATGGATAGCGGGCGGGGTGGGCGGAAGCGCGCTGGCTGGCCTGGCGGCGATGAGCTTTGTCTTTGCGCCGATGGCTAACGCTGAGGATTACGCCGTAAACTTTGATGTCCAGCTGGTCAAACACGAAGGCTATCAGACAAGACGCAATCGAATGGAAACGACGGTTCGACTGGATTCGGGTGAGCTGCATCGCATGAACTTTCCGAACCCGGGCGGTGAGCCGTCGGCGGCGTTTGCAATCGAGTTGCGCCTTGACCCTTGCTCGGGATCAAGCCCCGAATGTCCGGAAGGCGGGGTGGATATTCAGATGACGATCATTCGCATGCATGACGAGACTGTTTTGTCCTCGCCCCGGTTTTTCGTCCTGGCAGGGCAGCCTGCCAGCCTCACCATCGATGGGGAGGAGGGGCCAGAGATCAACGTGGCTATTCGCGCCGAGGCGCTAAGCGCTGACTAAGCTAGCGAATCAAAAAGGGCGGCTCGATTGAGCCGCCCTTTCCGTTCGTAGCCTTGGTATGGCTGAGCTTAGAAGCCCATGCCGCCCATGCCGCCCATGTCAGGCGCCGCCGGAGCTGCGCCTTCTTTTTTGGGCTTTTCAGCGATGGCGGCTTCGGTGGTGATCAGCAGGGACGCCACAGAGGCTGCGTCCTGCAGCGCGATGCGGGACACTTTCACCGGATCGATGACGCCGGATTTCACCAGGTCTTCGTACTCGCCGGTCTGGGCGTTGTAGCCGAAGTTCACATCGTTGTTTTCCAGCACTTTGCCGACAACGATGGAGCCTTCGACGCCTGCGTTTTCAACGATCTGGCGGATCGGAGACTGCAGGGCGCGCGCCACGATGGCGATGCCCTGGTTCTGGTCTTCGTTATCGCCGGTCACGCCTTCAAGCGCCTTGGTGGCTTTCAGCAGCGCGATGCCGCCGCCCGGCACGATGCCTTCTTCCACCGCAGCGCGGGTGGCGTTCAGGGCGTCGTCCACGCGGTCCTTGCGCTCTTTCACTTCGATTTCCGAAGCGCCGCCGACCTTGATCACTGCAACGCCGCCAGCGAGTTTCGCCAGACGCTCTTGCAGCTTCTCTTTGTCGTAATCAGACGAGCTGTCCTCGACCTGACGGCGGATCTGGTTCACGCGGCCTTCGATGGCCTCTTTCTCACCGGCGCCGTCCACGATGGTGGTGTCGTCTTTGGTGATGGTGACCTTCTTGGCGGTGCCCAGCATGTCGAGGGTGACGTTCTCGAGCTTGATGCCCAGGTCTTCGGAGACGACCTGACCACCGGTGAGAACGGCGATGTCCTCGAGCATGGCTTTACGGCGATCGCCGAAGCCCGGCGCCTTGACGGCTGCGATTTTCAGGCCGCCGCGCAGCTTGTTGACCACCAGGGTCGCCAGCGCTTCGCCTTCAACGTCTTCTGCAATGATCAGCAGCGGACGGTTGGACTGAACCACGGCTTCCAGAACCGGCAGCATGGCCTGCAGGGAAGACAGTTTCTTCTCGAACAGCAGGATGTACGGGTCTTCGAGATCCGCGATCATTTTCTCGGAGTCGGTGATGAAGTACGGCGACAGGTAGCCGCGGTCGAACTGCATGCCTTCCACGACGTCGAGTTCGGTCGCCAGAGACTTGGCTTCCTCGACGGTGATCACGCCCTCATTGCCGACTTTCTCCATGGCGTTGGCGATCATGTCGCCAATTTCTTTTTCGCCGTTTGCGGAGATGGTGCCGACCTGAGCGACTTCAGAGGAGCCCTTGATCGGGGTCGAGGAGGATTTCAGGTGCTCGATGACCAGCGAAACGGCTTTGTCGATGCCGCGCTTGAGGTCCATCGGGTTCATGCCGGCGGCGACCGACTTCATGCCTTCACGCACGATCGATTGCGCCAGAACGGTGGCGGTGGTGGTGCCGTCGCCCGCTTCGTCATTGGTGCGCGAAGCGACTTCGCGAACCATCTGGGCGCCCATGTTCTCGAACTTGTCTTCCAGTTCGATTTCCTTCGCCACGGACACGCCGTCCTTGGTAGTGCGCGGCGCGCCGAAGGATTTTTCGATCACCACATTGCGGCCTTTCGGGCCCAGGGTGACTTTCACGGCGTCGGCGAGGGTATCCACGCCTTTGAGCATTTTTTCGCGGGCGGAAGCGCCGAACTTAACGTCTTTGGCAGCCATTGTTCGTCCCTATCAATCTTGAGTGTGTGGTTCGGAAAAGCGGTGAGGCGGCGATTAGCCGACCACGCCCAGAATGTCGGACTCTTTCATGATCAGCAGATCCTGACCTTCCAGAGTGATCTCGGTGCCGGACCATTTGCCGAACAGCACGCGGTCGCCGACCTTGACGTCCATGGCGATCAGCGCGCCCTTGTCGTCACGGGCGCCGGGGCCCACAGCTACGACTTCAGCTTCTTGCGGCTTTTCCTTGGCGGTGTCGGGGATGATGATGCCGCCAGCGGTCTTGGATTCTTCCTCGACGCGTTTGACGACGACGCGGTCCTGCAGAGGACGAAATTTCATTGCCGGTACTCCGTTTTTGAGCGTCAGCTCACTGAAGATCTGGTTTAGCTCTCGCCGCCTCGAGAGCGTTAGCACTCTCAGAGGGCGGCTGCTAACAGAGGCGGAGGTAAGAGGCGCGCGTGACCCCGTCAAGTGCGCCGAGCGACATTTTTCGCCGTGGATTTCAGCGCTGTCTCCGGCCGGTTCAGCCTGCATTCATGCGCGCGTCGCGCACATAGGCTAGGATGGGGCTATCTAGACGGGGAACTTCTAGGTTAGTTCTACGTTTTAGGGGACGTTTACGGGAGAGAGTATGATGTTTCGTTCTTTGATCGCAGCCGTTATGGCGCTGGGCCTCGCGGCCGCCTGCACCACCACTGACCAGTATGGCAATGTCACGCAGAACCGGACGGGCACCGGCATTCTGGCCGGCGCGGCGGCTGGCGCGCTGCTGGGTACGCTGGCGGGCGGTGATGACCGCCGCAATGCGCTGATCGGCGCGGGCGTCGGCGCCCTCGCAGGCGGCGGCATCGGCAATTACATGGATCGCCAGGAAAACGCCTTCCGCGAGCGTCTGCGCGGTTCGGGCGTGACCGTGCGCCGTGTGGGCAACGACCTGTACCTGGTGATGCCGGGCGATGTGACCTTCGCCACCAACTCCGCCCAGATCAGCGGTCGTTTCGGCCCTGTGCTCAATGATGTGGCGGACGTGCTGATGACCTATCCGGCGACCTATGTGGACGTGATCGGTCATGCCGACAGCGTCGGCGACGCCGGCTACAATCAGGCGCTGTCCGAGCGCCGCGCCAGCTCTGTGGCGTCGGAACTGATCGCACGCGGCGTCATGCGCGACCGTCTGTATGTGGCCGGCATGGGCGAAAGCCAGCCGATCGCATCCAACGATACTGACTCTGGCCGCGCTGCGAACCGCCGCGTGGAAATCAAGATCGCCCCGCACACCTCGTAACCGGCGAGGCGGGACACCGCGATTAACGACAAGGCGCGTCCGCATGTGCGGGCGCGCCTTTGTTTTTTCCGTTTGTCCACGCCTCACAGCGTTAACGTTCTGACAAGTCCGGTTAACGCACTTTATGATCGCCGAAATGAGTGTGATTCGTTGGACTTGGTTCGTTTGGGGCCAAACAGCGACATTCAGGAGCGAGAATGCCGCGCGCAAGCGACATATTGGTGATCCTAACCTATGCGATGGTCGCCATCGTCGCGGCTCTGGCGTTTGATCGTTTTGGTCTGATGTCCGCTGAGCTCGCCTGGATGATGGGCGCGCTGGTTTTCCTGATCGGCGGTCAGGTGCACGCCTCAGTCGCGCGCGCTGAAGAACGCAAGCTCTTTGAAGACGAGATTCATCTGCTCAAAGCCGCCAACATGTCCATGCTGGATGAGTTGAGCAGCGCTCAGGACCGGATCGAGGCGCTGGCGGAGACCGCGGTCGCCACAAAACCCAGGACAGCGGAAGCCAGCGCACCGGGCACACAGGAGACGGCGCTGGAACTGAGCCAGCCGATCCAGGCCGCGGGCGATCCGCAGAACGCCGATGAACGTCTGGTCGCTGAAATCCTGGCGCGCCTGGAAGGCGGCGGCCGCGCCGCGCCTGTCGCCGCCCAGACGCCGAACGCCGTGGATCTGGTGCGCCGCGCGCTCGATGACAATCGTGTTGATCTGTACCTTCAGCCCGTAGTCGGCCTGCCGCAGCGCCGCACCTACTTCTATGAAGGCTATACGCGTATCCGCGATGAAAACGGACAGGTTCTGGGGCCGGGCGAGTTCCTCGCCGCCGCAGAGGAAGCCGGCCTGATCACCGATGTGGACAATCTGTTGCTGCTGCGCTGCGTGCAGATCGTGCGCCGTCTGACCAAGTCTGATCGCCGGGTCGGCGTGTTCTGCAATGTCTCCATCCGTTCGCTGGCCGATGAAGACTTCTTCCCGGCCTTCCTCGATTTCCTGCGCCGCAATTCCGATCTCGCCGGCGCGTTGATCTTTGAATTGCCGCGCGCCCAGTTTGAGAATCGCTCCGCCACCGCCGCGCGCAACATGGCGCGGCTGGCCGATTTCGGGTTCCGCTTCTCGATCGACCAGGTGTCGGACCTCAATATCGACCTTGCAGAACTGCAGCGCGCGGGCGTGCGCTTCATCAAGGTGGCGGGCGACCGTCTGATCGCCGCCGCCCATGGCGCAGAGCCCATTGCGGGCCGCGAGCCGGGCGCCTTGCGCCCTGAAGACGTGGCAGGCCTGTTCGCACGCTATGGCGTCGATCTGGTGGCCGAGAAGATCGAGTCCGAAGGCACGGTGGTCGAAGTGCTCGATCTCGACGTCGCCTACGCCCAGGGCCATCTGTTCGGCGCCCCGCGTCCTGTGCGCGATGAAGTGCTCAACGAAGCGGATAACAAGCTGCGTCGCGCCGCGGGTTAGGCTGAGCGCCTTCGCACATTGACGCCGTGGCATGGCTGGCCTAGCTCAGCGCCATGACTGATTTTCCCCGCCTGTCGGACCTCGCCCGAGACTATGACGCGATCCTGTGTGACGTCTGGGGCGTCATCCGGGACGGCTCGGACCTTTTGCCCGAAGCGCTCGACGCCTTGCGCCGCTATCGCGCCCAGGGCGGCACGGTGGTGCTGGTGTCAAACTCGCCGCGTCGCGCCTCTTCGCTTGAGACCTTCCTCAAGCAGATGGGATCCGGCGAGGATGTCTGGGACGGCGCGGTCAGTTCCGGCGAGGCGACCCATGCCTTGCTGGAAACCCGCGCGCCGGGGCCCGCCTTCAAGCTGGGGCCGAACTGGGATGACGCGCTGTATGAAGGGACGGGGCTGGAGTTCGCCAAGCTCGAAGACGCCGCTTTCATCTCCTGCACGGGCCTGTTTGACTGGGAAAACGAGACCCCGGACGACTACACGGACCTTCTGACCGAAGCCAAGCTGCGCCGCCTCGATCTGATCTGCGCCAATCCCGATATCGTCGTTCAGTTCGGCGACGGCCTGCGCTATTGCGCGGGCGCGCTGGCGCAAAAATACCAGGAGATGGGCGGCACGGCCGTCATGGCCGGAAAGCCCCATCCGCCGATTTACGATCTGGCCTATCGCGAGATCGAACGCCTGCGCGGCGAGCGTCTGGACAAGGCGCGGGTGCTGGCCGTGGGCGACGGCCCGCACACCGATATTCAGGGCGCGCAGTCGGAAGGCGTGGATGCGCTGTTCATCGCCGACGGCATTCTTGGGCAGGCCTTTGATCAAGGCTTTGACGCGAACAAAGCGGCCGCCCTCCTCGCGGAGGACGGCCTTGCTTCGCGCTATTGTGCGCCCAAGCTGGTCTGGTGATCAGCCTTCGATTTCCCAGGCGCCGTTGACGGTGATCGAGACGACCAGTTCGCCGCCGGAAACCGGGGTAGCTGAATCTTCCATCGCCATGGCGCGAGAGAACATCACAGGTTGGGGCGCATAGCCGCCGCTTTCAGAGAAGTTCAGCAGACGCTCGACGGTGAACCCGCCGGCCTCGGCATAGAGGTCACGGGTCTCGTAAAGCTCGGCCACGGCGCGTCGACGCGCTTCGGTCTCGGCGGCGTCCGCTTCAGAGCTGGAAAACGTCACGCCGTTGAGTGAATTTGCGCCCGCCTCGAACAAGGCGTCGATGGCCGGGCCGACGCTATCCATGCCGCGCACCAAAGCGGTGACGGTGTTGCGCGCGCTGTAGCCGGTGATCTCACGCGTGCCGCCATCGCGGCTGGACGGCTGGGAATAGACCGGGCTGACATTGAGCTGGCTGGTCTGAATGTCGCGCGCTTCGACGCCGGCCTCTTCGAGGGCGCTGAACACGCGCTGCATGCGTTGGCTGTTGGCGCGCAGGGCTTCGGCCGCCGTGCGCGCTTCGGTGACGACGCCGGCGGAGACCTGCGCCTGGTCCGGGGTGATGCGCACTTCGCCGGTGGCGGACAGGCTCAGCTGCGCGGTCTGTTCTTGCGCAGGCGCGGTTTGGGCGACCGCCGCAGCGGGCAGGGCGGTGGTGGTCATCAAGGCGGCGGCGAGAAAAACGGTGCGGATCATAAGAGCTCTCCCAGTCTGTTGTGGGTCCAGTATACGGTCTTTGAAGCCGGTCTCATGTCGGAAACGCGACTCTTTGATGGCCGTTCCCTGAACGCCTGTTCAGCTGCGTCTCGCCGCCATCGCCACTTTGCCAAATTCGCAGCCCGCGTTATCAAGCTTGGACGCTGTTTCATCTCAGCGGGCCTGTAGCTCAATTGGTTAGAGCCGGCGGCTCATAACCGCTTGGTTGGGGGTTCGAGTCCCTCCGGGCCCACCATTTTTACTATTTGTTATCCACGGATTTTACGGTCCGGAAGGTCAGGGGCAAGCGGCGCGTGTGCGGTGTGCGTTCACTGACGCAGGCGTGTCTTGAAGTGCGCCTGGATTTGCCAGCCTGTCCGTTTGAGTGATACGGACTCCGCTGTCACAGAGCCTGACAGGCTTTAAACAGCGTGAGGGCGGGGGATGGCTGAAAGCGCAAGAGGGGGTGGTCGGCCGCCTGTCCCGTCTCATGAAGACGCGGATCAGGCTGTACGCTGGGAAACCCTGAATCGCGAGTTCCAGGGCCCTCTGACAGGCTTCTTCTCAAAGAGGGTTGCGGATCGTGACGAGGTCCGCGATCTCATACAGGAAGTGTTCCTGAGACTGATCCGGCGCGGTGACCACGGTGAGATCGATCATATCCGGGGCTATGTGTTTCAGGTCGCCCGAAGTGTGTTGGCCGATCATCTGCGGCGTCGTCAGGTTCGTAGAACGGATGCGCATGAACCCTTCGATGTCGATCAGCATGGCGGTTCGGATTTTTCTCCCGAGCGCGTCTTACTCAGCAAGGAAGAGTTGAACCGTCTGATGCAGGCGCTGCAGGAATTGCCTCAGCGCACCCAGGATGTGTTCGTGCTTCGCGCGTTCGAGAACTACAAGTATGCAGATATTGCGCGCCTGATGGCGATCTCCACCCGGTCAGTGGAGAAGCATATGGCAAAGGCGCTCGCCTATGTCGGCGCAGCGCTGGATCGGGACGAGACAGGCCGATGAACATGCGTACGCCAGAACTCTCAAGACATGAGATTAACCAGCACCGCGAAGCGGCGGCGCTGTGGAGTGAGCGTTTGCGTGAAGCGGGTGCGGATCCTGACTTGCAAGCCCGCTTCGAGGAATGGTGCGGCGACGATCCGGCCAAGCGCGAAGCCTTCCGGCAGGCTGAAGCGGCCTGGCGTCTTGCTCGCTCGGTTGCACATGAACCTGAGGTGCTTGAGCTGCGCAACAAGGTGTTGTCGCGAGCGGCGTCTGAACGAAAGCCGGTGTTCAGCGCGGCGCGACTGAGCATACTCGCAGCCAGTGTTGTGGTCTGCGTCGGATTTGGGTTCCTGCTGGCCAATTGGGCGATGCCGGGCGCATCTGTCGAGCCTTCCATGGTGATCGCCGAGCAGGCGGCGTCAGACTTCGAAACGCAGATTGGCGAGCGGCTCGAAACCACCCTTGCTGACGGGTCCACCATGACTCTGGGAACATCCAGCCGGGCGCGGGTCGCCTTTTCAGACCAGGAACGACTGGTGGAGCTGGTTTCAGGGCAAGCCTATTTCGACGTGGCCCACGAGGACGGACGCGAGTTCGTGGTTCTGGCGGCGGGGCGGCGGGTCACAGCGGTCGGCACAGCGTTTGAAGTACGTGTGGACAGCGCGCAGGTCTCAGTCACCCTTGTTGAAGGCAATGTTGTCGTCGATGCGCCCGTCGCCGTGGACCAGGGCGCCGCAGGAGAATTTGCACGATCCGAGCGCGCTGAACTGTCTCCGGGCGAGCAGCTGGTGCAGATCGCAGACGCTCCGCCGAGCGTGGCGACGGTGGATGCCCGCCGGTTGACCAGTTGGCTGGATGGCTTGCTGATTTTCCAGGATGAGCCGCTTTCCGTCGCCGTGGCGGAAATGAACAGATACGCCCGCCGTCCAATCGTCATCGCGGATGAGCAGCTATCTGGTTTGCGGTTGAGCGGGGCTTT
The DNA here is from genome assembly GCF_000420265.1 of Oceanicaulis alexandrii DSM 11625. Lineage (NCBI taxonomy): Bacteria > Pseudomonadati > Pseudomonadota > Alphaproteobacteria > Maricaulales > Maricaulaceae > Oceanicaulis > Oceanicaulis alexandrii. Next base: position 728,687 of record NZ_ATUP01000001.1, on the reverse strand, counting down.
CACCGCGGGCCAGTCGACCGGCTTTGTCGAGGCTCTGGCTGAGTATTTCCCTGAAGTGCGGATCGATGAAACGGACCACGCCATAATCCTGCGCAGCGCGACCTAGCGCCAGTTTTTCAGACCCTCTGAAAGTTTTTTCGTCCCGCATGTTCGGGTTCGGCCGTCAGCTGCGTCTTCCCTGTCATGGGCCGCAAACAACAAGACCAGCGGCTGGCATGGGGAGACTTTCATGGTTCGTACGAGCTTTCGTGCAGCGGCGTTGAGCACTGTTGCATCACTCTCGCTTCTAACAGGGTCCGGCGCGGCATTCGCCTTTGTTCAGTCAGATCCGGGGGCGCGGGGGAGTGATATTGCGTCATCGTCTGAACGCGCCGTGGATTTCGATATTGCAGAGCAGCCGCTTCAGACAGCTCTGATCGAGTATGCACGCCAAAGCGGACAATCGCTTCTGTATTCGCCGGACCTCGTTGACGGACTTACGGCGAATGCGGTTCGGGGGCGGATGACGCCGACACTGGCCTTGTCGCGACTTTTGTCCGGCGCTGATCTGGACATGCAGCGCAGTGCCTCGGGCGCGATCCTGTTGCGCCAGTCCAGAGCAGTAGAGGCGCGCGAGGCCCCCGCAACAGAGACGACGAACCCGGCGCCGAGCCGTTCTGAAGGCGCGGCGTCAGAGAGCTTGATCGAGGCCAATGGGCAAGCTGAGCCTGATGTTTTGCCGATCGATACGATCACGGTGACAGGCACCAGCATTCGGGGTGTGAACCCGGAAAGCTCGCCGCTGGATATTTATTCCCGCGAGGACTTTCAAAGGCTCGGGGTCCTGACGACAGATCAGCTGCTTCGCGCCATTCCGCAGAACATCAATACCACCAGCTCGATTGGCGGGCTCGCCGTCAGCCGCGAGCTCAATGCCCGTTCTGTCAATGCCGTGGATCTGCGCGGTCTGGGCGCGGGGTCAACGCTGACGCTTCTGAATGGACGGCGTCTGCCATTGGCGGATGTTGGTGAGACAGCGGATGCGTCGCTCATCCCTTTGGGGGCTGTAGAGCGCGTGGAGGTTCTCACTGATGGCGCATCCTCGATTTATGGCGCGGATGCTGTCGCTGGGGTCGTCAATTTCGTCTTGCGGGATGACTTTGAAGGGGCGGAGACCTCGGTCAGCTACACCACGAGAGGCGATGGCGGTTATTCGGCGGGGCAATTTGATCAGGTTCTGGGAACCAGCTGGTCTGGCGGCGGGGCGATCGCCTCGCTCTCTGCTGCGACGTCCGGCCCGTTCCTGACTGATGAGGTCGATTTCAGCAACACGCCCGATACCTATCTGGCGCCACTTGACCAGCGCTATTCCGCCTTTGTCTCGGCGCGCCAGCACATTGGCGCATCGGCTGAAGTGTTCGCCGATATTCTCTATACCGACCGGCGGACGAAAACCTCGACCCGTGAGGACGGGTTCTTTCAGGCCACCTCACTGAGCAATACCCAGACTGAGCAGGTCGTCGCCACGGTCGGTGGGCGCATCCAGCCGGTGCGTGACTGGCAGTTCGAGCTTCTGGCGACTTATGGCGATTACACGAACAACCTGAACATTGTCAGGTTCTTCGATGACGGCCGCCTGCGTGAGACGAACGGCGCCCAGGATTTCAGCTCGCTTGAAGTGACGGGAAAGCTCGATGGTACGCTGGTATCCCTGGCCTCCGGGGATGTCGGCTTTGCGTTGGGCGGCGGCTATCTTGAACAGGAACTCGGTTTCGGTCCGATGCGGGCTGACCGGGCGACGAGTTATGCCTTTGGCGAGTTGGCTGTTCCCCTCATCAGTCGCGATATGGCGATGCCTCTGGTTCAGCGTCTCGAGCTGAACCTGTCCGGTCGTTACACCGACACGACCGATTTCGGAGACAGTTTTGATCCGAAAGTCGGCGTGCTTTGGGCCATTAATGACGCACTCAAGCTGCGGGGCACATATGGTCAGGCGTTTCGTGCGCCCAGTCTGCCCGATCTGATTCCGAGCGAGACGAGCTATGTCATCCTGCCGGTGACCGGGCCGCTCGGAAGCTTTCCCGATCCCTTCTCCGATGATCAATCCACCGTGTATTACGTCGTGGGACCGATCAGCAATCCTGACCTGGGGCCTGAAACGTCAGAGGCTTTCACCCTGGGGTTTGATTTTGCGCCGGCCTGGATCGATGGCCTCACGCTCTCGAGCAGCTATTTCAATATCGACTATACAGACCGTATCGCCCAGCCGCCGGATGCGTTCGAGATCGCGGCTGATCCGGAGACCTATTTCGACCTGATCACGGATGAGGTGTCGCCCGAAATCATCGCGGCGACCTTGCCGGGGGCGATCGGCCTGTTTGACGCCCGGACCGGCGACTATTCAACGACGCTGGATCCGGACGCGATCGCGGCCGATGTCACCCATATCATATATAACGGCCTGACAAACATCGCCTCCCAGCAGACCTCCGGCTTCGACGTTTCGCTCGACTATAGTGCGCCTGCCTCTTTCGGCACGTGGAATGTCGGGGCGGCGTTCACTTACATGCTGGAAAACAAAGAGCGCATCAGCGCCGGCGCGCCGGTTGTGGAGCGCGTGGGCACGCTGACCTACCCGGTCGAATTTCGCGGGCGCCTGAACGCCGGGTTTCAAAGTGGCGGCTGGTCCAGCCAGCTCCAACTCAACTATGTCGACAGCTACACCAACACGTCAGTGACCCCGGCCGAACCGGTGGATCGCTGGGTGACGGTCGATCTCATCACCGGGTTCTCCTTCGCGGACCGGCATGGCGATCTGCTCTCGGGCCTGAGAGTGGGACTGAATGTCCGCAATCTGTTCAACGAGGACCCGCCGTTCGCGCGGTCGAACTCGGCGTCGACTATCGGCACCGATCTGGGCGTGAACTACGACCCGACAAATGCCGATCCTTTCGGCCGCCTCTTCACCCTCAGCCTCAGCAAGGAGTGGTAGCGCCATGTCCCGATATGAAAGGGCCTGTCAGCCCGGCCTCATGACACAGGACCGTTTGAAACAGCGCTCGCTCGCCCGTGTCCTGTCGCTCGCACTCGCCAGCCTGTCCCTGCTTGGGGGCGAGGCAGTCGCGATCGAGAGGAATGAGGACGGCACGCCGCCCGGCGACTGGTATGAAGAGGCGATCCTTATGCGTGCGGATGGCGCGCTCATCGACACGGCCAGCGATACGCCAAGCCGTTCGGGCGTCTGGTTCGAGGAAGACCGGAATGGGCATGCCGGCCCCACCTTCCATGACTATGATGGAGACGGTCTTGAAGATCTGATCATCGGAGGTTCGGCAGGGCGTTTCCGGCTCTATCTCAATGAGGGCGAGCCCGGAGCGCCGGTCTTTTCAGGCTATGAGTGGATCGAGGCGGCAGGGGAGACGGCGATCGTCCGCAATTGGTGCTGCGTCGCGGCGGGCCCCAGTTTTGCCGATATTGACGGAGACGGTCATGCCGACCTCACGGCCGGCTCGTATTCTCCGGGATTGATCTACTGGTTCCAGGGTCAGGATGGCGGCTTTCGGGCGCGGCAATCGCTGACGGACTGGGGCGGCCTTGATGTCATTACTCGGCTGAACGAAGTCGATGAGGGTCCCCATCTCGCTTACGCGGCCAAGCCCGCCTGGCTGGACTGGGACGATGATGGCCGGCTGGATCTCATCATTGGGAATGCCCAGGGCGATCTCGTCGTGCGTCGCAATCATGGTCCGGCGCACCAACCCGGCATCACACCCGTTGAGGGGCAACCGGTCTTCGCCACCTTCAGCTGGGGCGGCAGCCATCAGCTGGACGTTTTCGAAGTGGTGGAAGGCGGCGCAGGACCGATGCAGGGCGAGGAATATCTCGTGCCTGCCGTGGGAGACTGGGATGGCGACGGGCATCCGGATCTGATCGTCGGGACACAATCCGGCGCTGTCTATTTCCTGCGCAATCTGGGTGGAGAGGAAATCGCCTTCGCAGCACCACAGAGGCTTCTGCCTTCTGTGCGCGGCGGAGAGCATATTTCCGCACACGTGGTCCGCCCCGGCCAATACAGCCCTGTTCGAGGCTCGCGCGCCTCGGTCGCCCTGACAGATTACAATGGTAATGGCGTTCTGGACCTGGTCGTAGGCGACTGGTCTCGGAGCCTGACCTTAAAAAACGGGCTGACTGACGCCGAGCTGCAAGCTTTCGAGGCCTTGCAGGACGAGCTCGTCGCTCTTGATCGCAGAGCCGGCGTTGAAGGTCCGGACGAGCCGTTCCGCGATCGTTTCCGCAGCACTTTCGTGTACTTCGACAATGAAGACCTGCGTGAGGAAATGCAGGCGCTCGAGCAGCGCCTGGGACAGTTCTTGGAGCCGGTGGACAGCACGCGCCTTCAAATGCTGCGTGGTTATGAAAGGCAACATGGTCATGTTTGGGTCTATGTCCGTTAGAGGGGGGGCGGCCGCGGTGGCGTGTGCTGCAGCAATCACCGCTGCAGCACACGCCCAGCCTGTCAATGTCGAGGTCGTTGCGCCTGAATCCGTAGCGCCCGGGACGCCGTTCCAGATCGAGGTTCGCCTTGAGCTGGAAAGGGGCTGGTATCTGTACGCTCCCACAGGGGTGAACGCTGGGCAGGGACTGATCGAGACATCCGTGTCGATGCGCGATCATGAGTATGCGCAATTCGCCGACGCCCGGTTTCCCGAGCCCATCTCCTTTGGCGCATACGATATTCTGACAGGTGAGGTCGTCAGCCTGCTTCAGCCTGTGCGGTTTCACCCCCGCACGCCATCCGGAGACATGCTGATCCGCGGCATGGTGGAATACCAGACCTGCGACGGCGACACGTGTCTGCCGCCTATCGAACACCCGATCCGGGTCTTGCTGCGTGTTGAAGACTAGGCGCAACCGGTTGAGTTTGAGGCGCGTCCCAGGCAGGCTTCAGAACGCTGTTCGCATGCTGGCTGTCGCCCTGGCCCTGTCGCTCTCTTGCCTCGCGCCCAGCCTCGCACAGCCTCTTCCCGCAAACGCGTCGCCGGTAGAGGCGACCCTTAGCCCCGTGTCTGCCCGCATTGAACCGGGTGGCGCCGCCGATGTGCGTATCAGGCTGGAGCATCAGCCCGGCTGGAGCACGTTCTGGATCAATCCCGGCGCGGGCGAAGCCATTATCGCACGGTGGGAGGCGCCAGAGGGTTGGAGCGTCGAAGCCGAGGGGTGGCCAACGCCGCGCCGGATCATGGACGGGGAGGGGCGTGTTTTTGGCTATGGCTATGATGAAACCCTGCTGCTGCCGTTCCGGATCGTGGCGCCGAACACTGCGCGCCCGGGCGCCATCAAGAGCGTAGAGCTCGAGGTTCAGTGGCTTGCCTGTCGTGAACAGGACTGTGTTGAGGGTGGTGCAAGCCTGTCGCTCGATGTTGAGGTGTCCGCGTCAGCAGAGACCTCTCGACCAGAAATGAACCCGGACGTTCTTACCCTCCCGGAGAGCGCTGATCAGTGGCGGTTTGATGCGAGCACCGCGCAGGGTGAAATCAGGCTGCAGATCATCGCTCCGGAAGTCATCGATGATCTGTACTTCTTTCCTGTGGAACCCGTCATTTGGCACGCAGACCCGCAAACGGTGACTCGGGTTTCCTCAACCGAGCATGAGCTCTCCGTGCGGACTGACCCTTTTTATCAGGGGGACAGGTCTCGCCTTTCCGGCGTTCTCGCTTTCACCGACGGGGAGGGCGCCTATCGGGGGGTTAGCGTGGCTTTGCCGCTGGATGCGCAGAGCCCTTCTAGTGAGGCCGCCGCCCCTGCAACGCCTCAAGGCGTATGGAAGGCGATCATGTTCGCTTTTCTGGGCGGGCTGATCCTGAATCTCATGCCCTGTGTCTTGCCGGTGCTCTCACTCAAAGCGATCGCCCTGGCGCGCAGCGCCGGCATGAAGCCGGCCGCGATGAGGGCGGATGGCTGGGCGTATGCGGCTGGCGTTTCGTCATGTTTCGGGCTGATCGGACTGGCGGTCTTGACCGGCAGAAGCATCATGCCTGCCGCAGGCTGGGGCAGCCAATTGCAAAATCCGGTCATCGTCATGGGGCTGGCGCTTCTGATGACGGGCGTGGGTTTGAACCTGCTGGGCGTTCTGAAGCTCGGGGGTAGCCTGCAGCGTCTCGGCGGCGCTGTTCAGACTCGCCCGGGCCTGCAAGGCGCGTTCCTGACTGGCATGCTTGCCGTTCTCGTGGCGGCCCCTTGCACGGCGCCGTTCATGGCGTCGGCTTTGGGGTATGCGATGATCGCATCCCCTCTGGGCGCGCTGGCGGTGTTTCTGTCTCTGGGCAGCGGTTTGGCCCTGCCATATCTCGTCATCACGCACGCCCCGGCCACGCAGCGCCTGTTGCCGAAGCCTGGCCCATGGATGCAGACCCTGCAGCAGGTTCTCGCCTTTCCCATGTTCGTGACTGCGATCTGGCTTCTCTGGGTGCTCGGCGCGCAGACCAGTCATGACGGAATGGCCATAGGCCTTCTGGCCTGCCTTGCGCTGGCCGGTGCGGCCAAGGCTTTGTCCCATGGGGGGCGGGTTGGTCAGACCCTAGGCGCAAGCCTGATTGTGCTGGGGGCGAGCAGCGTGCTTCCCGTAGCCTGGCTCTCAGGATCTTCCGCCGCCGCCGAGCTCGTTGAAAGCCAAGGAGGAGAGGACTTCTCCCGGCAGGCCTTGGCGTTGCTGCTGGCAGACAACCAGAAGGTCTTTCTCTATTTCACGGCTGACTGGTGCATCACCTGCAAGGTGAACGAAGCGACGGCGTTGAGGACACCGACCACGCTGGACCATTTTGATCGCAACGACATCCGCTTGATGGTGGGCGACTGGACCCGTGAAGACCCGGAGATCTCCCGTTTCATTGCCGATTACGGGCGGGCGGGCGTGCCTTTATATCTCTATTTCGAGCGTGGGGCCGGGATCGATGAAGGCGTGATCCTCCCGCAGGTGCTGACAGAAGAGCTTATACGTCAACACACGACCGAGGCCCCTCAGGGCGCCGAAGCCGGTCAATAAAGCGTCTCGCATTATCGTGGCGCTACACCCAACTCTCTCATCCTCTCGACAAACCGGGCTGGCGCATGCTGCGCCAGACGCGTCCATAACGGGTTCGACATACGCTCGTTCTGAAAGCGGATAAGAAAAGCCCCCGCCGAGGTGGGGAACCTCGACGGGGGCAGGGAGGGAAGGAGCGGCTTGAGCGCTCCTAGAATTGCATCCGCCCTCCCAAGCGGAGGGCTCCGCCCGACTGGTCGCCGTCAAAGGCTTCCCCGGAGATGCTCAGCACCAGGCCTGCGCCTGTTTCAAAAGCGGCTCCGAGTTCCAGACGGGTGTAGGATCCCGCCGGCTCGTCCTGCAGAGCCAGCTGGCTTGCGCCAGAGGCATAACGGGCCGTGTTCTCCCCTGCGAGCTCTTCCACCCGGTACGCCGCTGCAGTGGGACGAACCGTCCAGGCCCCGGTGGTGAAGGCGTGACCGACGCGGGCGCCGATCTCGGCTTTCAGGCTGTCGCCGTCTTCCAGCTCGAAGGCGCCGGTGGAGAACGCCGCCTCGCCAAGTGAAGCGGAGACCCAGCTCATCGACACAGTCGGTTCGACATAGGTCTCGCCGGACTGGAAACGGGCGCCCAGCTCGCCATTCAGGCCGAACGTGGTGACATCCATTTCGCTACGCTCATTGGCGCTGATGACGTTGAGCTCGAGCGTCCCTGTATCCAGCTTGCCGATCAGGTTGGCGAAATAGCGCTCGGTGCTCCAGCCGCCATAACCGGACAGGCTGAACGCCTCCATCTCCATTTCATTGCCTGTGCCGTCAAACCGCGCCCGGCCATCGACATACCCCAGTGCGGCTCCGAAATGCGCCGCACCACTTCGCCAGGTCAGACCCGCCGAGATCGAGCTGGCGCTCAGATCACGAGACAGAGCCTGCGACACTGTGGAGCCGGCATGTTGCGTGCTCAGGGTCATTTCTGCGCCGTTCCGGTCCGTGCTGGCGGCCTCGATCCAGCCTGACAGGCCATCGCCGCTTCCGCTCTGTGTTGAACGGGACAGGGCGGCCTGCTGGCGAATGACCTGTGCGCCTTCATGCCAGAGGTCTGTGGCGACGCCGCCCGCCTGGATGATTTCGAACACCTCCACATCCGGGGTGGCGGCCAGGGTGAGACGGTCCGCAGACTGACGCAGCGTCCACTGCATGAACCCCGCATCCGCGCTTTCAGAACGGATCCGGAAAGCGTCGTCCGCCACCGGCCGGGTGAAGGTGATCAGGTCCACGCTGGCGTCAAGCGTGAGTCCCGCTTCAGCCATAATCTCCACTTCGGTCGTGCCCTGAACCAGTCCGAAGGTGATGTCATCGGCCAGGACGCCGCCCGCACCGTCGCTGAGCACGTCAAAGGCCAGCACGCTGCCTTCGCCGCCAATGAAGGTGATGTCTGACAGGTCAAGGCTGTCGCCGGCATCTCCATCGGTCAGGCTGAACAGACCCTGGTTTTCAAAGCGCTCAAGCCCGTCAAAAGCTGTGGCCCCATCAATCACGAAGACCGAGCCGGTATTGATCAGGGTGTCATCGCCGCCGCCGAACAGGCTGGTCCCTGAGGCGAGGAAACGGCCGGCGATCTGAAGCGTGTCGTCCCCGTCTGTCAGCTGGATGCGGCCTTGCAGAACGCCGCCTGCATCCACGGTCAGCGAAGCGCCACTCGTGACCGGGGTCGCCGTGCCGCCAAGCGATTGCGCCGCCAGTATGCTCACCGGGTCTTCAGGGATGATCGGATCATCAGGCACAAGGCCGGGCTCGATCACGACCGCGAACGCGCCGTCCGCACTGTCCACCCAACCGCCATTGGCGATGGTCAGCTCGATCGTCCCGGCGCTTGCGATGCGAACGCCTGCGCCCTGTTCGGCGCGGACATGGCCTTCGACCGTGGCGGTGACATCGCCGGTCTGGCTGACCAGATGCAGACCGTCAGCGTCCTGTCCGGACACCGAAATATCGCCCGCCTGCACAGAGATGTCGCCTTCACCCGTCTCGGCGCGGATGCCATGGGCGCCGACTCCCAGCGTGGAGACGGACTGGCTCTCGATGGAGATGGATCCGTAATCGCTGCGGGCGTCGATGCCATGGGAGGCTGGGCCTTCGAACTCAAAGAGCCCGCTCACGCTCAGCCCGAACTGGTAATCGGTCGTCGAGAAATAGCTGGTGCGTTCGCCGGTCGTGCTGACAGAGCCGCTGACAATGGTCACGTCGCCATTGGCGTGGGCGGCGATGCCGCGCGAAGAATCCCCGGACGTGCTCACCGAACCGGCGGTGATCGAGATATCCCCGTCCGGCACGGTTCCTGGAAGCGGTTCGCTTGAGGCGGAAGCGCCGGTTGCGACAGACACGCCGTCTTCGCCACCGCCAGGCGTCTCATCGGGTTCGCCGTCCCCGGTGATGATTTCGCTCGGGTCACGCATGAGCGGCCCTTCGCCGCCATTCAGCCCGGTGCGGTTGATGGCCTGAATGCCATCGGACACATCACCGGTGGTGACGATCTCACCGACCTCAATAGTCGCGCCTGACTGGCTTGCCGAGAACACCCCGACCGATTGCCGTCCGTCGGTCTGGATCTGACCTACGCGAATATCGTTGAAGTTCTTCAGGGAAATCGCCCGAACGCCGGTGATGTAATCGCCGTCTGTAAGGATGGAGTTGGCGCGGATATCGGTTCGGCCGCCCTCTCCATCATCTGCGCCATTGAGGGTGCGGATGCCGCCGCCGCCACCTTCGCCGATCACGACCACTTCACCGATCTCGGCCAGGATCGAGGCGTTGACGGCGATCACTTCGACTCCGGTCATCTTGGAGCCTTCGGTGCGGACGCTATTGGCCTGCACGCGGGCCTGCCCAGTGACAGCGCCCACGGAAATGGCCTCGCTAAAGGGATCGGTTTCCCCCGGGGCCGTGTTCTCAAGGGTTGAGACCGCCCTGATGCTGTCAACGATGACATGGGCGCCCAGATCGCCGCGCGCCCGCAATCCGATGACGCCGCCAACGCCGTCAACATCCACAGTCCCGGCTGTGACATCGGCGCGGCCGCCGGTCGCGAAGACGTTGATGCCGTTCGTGTTCAAGCCGCTGGCGGTGACCTTGCCAGCCGTCACGGAGATGTCGGAGTTGAAGCTGCTGGCGGCGATGCCGATGACATTGCCATTGATCATGGTTGAAGCCGGGCCGCCGCCGGGATTGGGATCGACGGGCAGTTCGCCGCCGCCATCTCCGGGGAGATAGCGGTCCCCTGAGACATCAATCTCGGTCACGTTGATGTCGATATCACCGTTGAAGGCGACCGCCTCGATGCCGGCGGAGCTGTCGCCGGTGGTGGTGATCCGTCCTGCATTGACGGTGACGCCGCCATTATTGGATTGAAGGCTTATGCCAGCGGACAAGGCGCCGTCCGTGGTGACGTCATTGACCTGAACGGACAGGTCTCCGCCAGCATCGGCATAAATGCCGGCCGCGCTTTCGCCGGACGTGGCGATGGTGTCCGCCGCGATGCTGACATCACCGAACGTGTTGACGAAGATGCCGTCCGAGCCGTCGCCGATCGTCGTGATTGCGCCAGAACTGATCCGGACGTCTGAGCCTCCGCCGAGACCGATGACGGAGATCGCATCACTGTCCTCGCCCTGAGTTGTGATGTCGCCGCTGTTGATGTCGACTTCGCCCGTCTGCGTCAGAACCTGGATGCCGCTCGACGAGTCCCCGGTGGTTTCGATCAACTGGCTGTCCACAATGACGTTCTTGTTCGCCGTCACGCGAATGCCAGCGGAGTCAAAGCCTTCTGTGGACAGGGCTTCGCTTAGTACAAGGACGTTTCCGGACTCACTGAGGAGTGAGATGCCGGTGGAGAAATCTCCCTGAGTTGATACAGCGCCGCTGCTAACGCTAACGTCACCAAAACGACTGCGAGCCAGAAGCCCGATCGCGCTTTCACCTGATGTCTGGATTTCATCACTGATCACTATCGTATCGGTTTGTGCCGAGGCATGAATGCCGGTCGCGCCCGAGCCTGTGGTGGAGACGAAACCGCTTTCCACAAAGACATCGGCGCCATCGCTGATCGCCACGATGCCCATGGCGCCGCCGCCGGGCGTGGCCGGCAGGGCGCCCACGGGTTTACTGGGAGGGAAGGGATCGCCGCCTCCATCGCCTGGAGGCAGGTCTCCGCCGTCACCGGGCGGCAGGTCTCCGCCATCTCCGGGCGGCAAGTCGCCCCCGTCTCCGCCTGCAATGGCTTCGCCCTGTGTGGTGACGCTGCCGCTGCGGACCGCCACGCTGCCATTGGAGCGCGCCAGGATGCCAATTGAGCCATCACCCTGGGTCGTCAGGGTCTGGCTTTCCACATAGGCGATCTGGCCCGTACTGGACGCAACGATGCCGTGCGCCTGTTCGCCTTCGGTCTTCACAGACTGGCTGCGCACATAGGCGCTCATGCCCGCCTCTGCGACAATGCCATGGGCTCCGTCGCCAGAGGTGGCCACATCGAGACTGTCGACAATGACGAAATCGCTGGCTTCAGCCTGGATGCCGACAGCGTTCAGACCGGATGTCGTCACATCATTGCTCAGCAGCTGGACATCGCCGGACTCCGCGTGCGCCTGAATGCCGGTGGCGCCGTCTCCGCTTGTCGTGACGGACAGGCTTTCAAGCGTGATGGCGCCCGCCTTGGCGGTGGCGTGAATGCCAATGGCGTCGGCGCCGGCGGTTGTCACATTGCCGCTGAAGATCTGCGTCAGACTGCCGGGGAAAGCGCCCTCATTGCTGGCGACAATGCCCCTGGAACCGATGCCGGTCGTTTCAACATCGCCGCTGACAATCAGGATTTCGCCCTCATCGGCGAAGGATTGCGCGAAAATGCCGTCTGACATCACGCCAGATGTGAGCACATCCAGACTATTGATGATGACGCCCCCCAGCCAGGACCGGCCCAGGATCGCAGGCTGGCCGTCCTCATCGGTCGCCAGCGGCGCGTCCACCACAATGTTCACTGTGGCGTCGGCCTCGACCTGAATGCTCTGGGTCAGAGTGTCCGTGTCTGTGATCGGGCCGTCCTGGGCGCTGGCGGCAGGCTGGAGCGCCAGAAGACCGCACCCCAGAGCGCTCGACAGAAGCCTGACCTTCAGGCCTGGCCGTTTGAGCCACCCGGCATTCCGGATTGATAAGGACTGTTGCATGTTTGGACGTTCTCCCCTCTGCGCCTGGGCGCGGCTTGCCTGCCCGCCCTGTGAAGCCGGCCATACTCGGGGTGCGCAGTGCGCTCGCCAGTCGAAAGTCATGAACACGGGTGTGGGTGCGACAAGGGGCCGAAAATGCAATCAACAACCTGATTTATCGGGCGAACGACCTAGCCGTTAAATTGAATGGCCTGCACGGTCTGGTCTAGAATGGGCGAATGGGGATCACACAGATACCGGGCGACTCGCGCACGTCGCCAACCTTCAGCCTCCGCTCACCGCTGATCAGGGAAACGCTCATGGCGTTCGGGCTGATCATGTTGTGCTGGGGCTTCTATTTCTTCACCCGGATCGTGCTCGATTTCGTGCGCGTCCGCGATGTGCTCGGCTTCCTTCCAGGGCGTCTCGTCGTGATCGGCGTGGGCGCCTGTCTGTCTTTGTGCATGTATGCCGTGCTGCGCTTTTTCTGGGGGCGGTCGGTCTGGCTGACCGGCGCGCTCGTAGTGCTGGCCTCCACTGTCACCGCTATCCCCTTCGCGGTGTTCAACTGGTGGATGATCACGACATTTTCCTCGGCCAATCAGCCCTTGCTTCTGCATAGCCTGGTGGCCTGGTCGGCGAGCGTGCACATTTTCTTCGCTCAGAGCGTCGTGCTGGTGGCCTTCCTGTATGCGCGGCAGCTCAGGCAGCGTGAAGCGGACGCCGTTCAGGCCGAGAAGTCCCAGCGACAGGCCGAGCTGCGTGCGTTGCGCTATCAGGTCAATCCGCATTTCCTGTTCAATGCGCTGAACTCGGTCTCCGCCTTGCTGACATCCAGGCGTGTGGAAGAGGCTGAGCGCATGGTGGACATGCTGGCGAGCTATTATGAGCGCGCCCTGATCGCGCCCCAGGGCGAGCTGGCCCCGATCCGGGACGAGATAGAGGCCCAGTTACGCTATCTTGATATCGAGCGGATCCGCTTTCCCGACCGGCTGGAAGTCGAAGTCGAGTTGCCCGAGGCGCTGGAGCAGGCGCTTGCGCCGACCTTGTTGATCCAGCCTCTGGTCGAGAACAGCATCAAACACGCTGTGTCTTCGCACACAACGACGGTGACGGTGCGTATCGCCGTGTCAAACCTGGCGGATTCACTGGTGATTGAAGTGTCGGACCGGTGCGCGGAGGCGCCCGTTGCAAGCGCCCTCGCAGGAACGGGAACAGGCTTGAACAATATCAGAAATCGTCTGGCGGCTGTGTATGGCGATCAGGCGGCGCTTGAAGCGGGCCCGGTTTCGGGCGGTTTCCGCTCTGTGCTGGCGCTGCCATTGCGTTTCAAGGAGGGCCAGGATGAGAGTCTGCTTCGCGGATGACGAGCCGCTGGCGCGTGAACGCATGCGCAAGATGCTCGCCCTTGATGAAGACATTGAGGTTTGCGGAGAGGCGCAGAACGGCGAGGACATGATTGCGCTGATCCAGGCTGAAGAACCAGAGTTGGTCTTTCTGGATATCGAGATGCCCAAACTGGACGGCTTTGACGTTGTGGAAGCGCTGGCGCAAGCCACGTTTCGCGATGAGCCGCCCTTGTTCATTTTCGCAACGGCCTTTCCCGACATGGCGGCCCAGGCCTATGACACCGGCGCAATTGATTTCCTGACCAAGCCCATCCGGCCCGCTCGGCTTGAGCTTGCATTGTCTCGGGCGCGCCAGCTTTTGCGATCTCGCGAGGCGATGAGCCGACTGGAGAAGTTACAATCACATCTTGATGAATTGCGAGAGACCCGCTCTCGCTCAGGCCAGAGTCCGGTTTCAATTTGGGTCTCAAATGGCAGTCAGACCATCAGGGTCGAGCCAGCCCAGATCGAATACGTGTCCGCCGAGGCGGAATATATCCGCTTGCATATTGGCGAGCGCAGCCTGCTGCACCGGCAGTCCATCAGCGCCTTTGAAGAAGAGATGGCGGAGGAAGGCTTTATCCGCGTTCATCGCTCCTACATCGTTCCTGCGCGCGATTGCATCCAGACTTCGCGCACGTCCTGGGGCGGGCTTCTGGTTCATTTGCGCAATGGCCAGGTCATTCCCGTCGGGCGCAAGTTCAAGGACAAGCTGCAGGCCCTGATGGGCTAGGCTGCAAAGGCAAGGGGCCACATCGCTTGCGCGATGCGGCCCCTTTTTCATGCGCGTGCAAAATGGCCTAGAAGGGCAGCCGGATTTCGAGGCGGCCGCTATTGGCCGAGAAATCACCATCACCAAGCCCGTCGAGTCGGACTTCGCCTGACAGCATTGCGCCGTCTGACAATCTGGCGCGCAGGCTCAGGCCCGCATCCGCGCGCAGTGCGCCCGTGGAGATGCGCTGGCCCAGCTCATCCATCAGGGCGGCAGGGTCGTAATCCCAGACGCCGTTCAGGCTCAGGCCCGGCTCCCACCAGCTGCCATTGCGACGTTCAAAGCGATAGGAGACCTCCGGTCCCGCTTGCAGCCGTCCGATCCGGATCGTCTGTTCGGGGATCTCGATGCCCAGGGAATCCGTGTAGCCGCCCTGGGTCTCCTCGAAATGCGCCAGGGAGATCGAGGGGCGGACACGCCAGTTGGCCGATTGCCATTCCCCGGTCAGATTGGCGCGGATCATCAGCCGGTCGGTGTCGAACTCGTCTTCATAAAGGCCGAGCGGATCGACGGTGTTCTGTGACTGCCCCCACATTGCGAGCACATCGAGCCAGGCGCTGTCACTGAGGCCCCAGGCCAGATAGGGCCCGGCCATCCAGCCATGACCCTGCACCCGCGCCCCGCGAAGGGCGCCGGCGCTCTGGGCGATTTCCGCAGAGGTTTCGTCCATCCAGTCGCGCTGGACCATGACGCCGACCAGCGCATTTTCTCCCAGGGTCCAGTCGGCGCCGATCTGCAGCAGACCGAAATCGCTGGAGGCGTCGCCTCCATCCCGGTCATCTGAGATGGCGCTGAATTCGGCGCGCATCCAGACATCAAGATTGGGGCGCTCCTGTTGGTCCAGCCGGGGACCATCGGGCATTTGCGGCTGGGACGCCTGTACGTGATTGCGCACCCCTGACAGGCTGGTCGACAGGCTCAGCGCCTTACGGTCGCCCTCCACATGGGCGCTGAACTGGCCCGGCGTGTCGGACTGACGCTCTTGCAGTCTTTGCGACAGATCCGGCGCGGCGGCCAGAATGCGGTCGGCGCGCCGCACCATGAAATTGTTAATGGCGCGCTGGGTCGCCAGACGCACAGCGTCTTCATTCCGCGTGTTGGAGAAGGTGCAGGTGATGGCCTCGGTCGGGTCAAGGTCGATCAGGACCCGCTCATCGCTCAGCGTGATGACCGAGCCGCCATCCAGATCGCCCGTGCAGCTGATCTCGTCCAGGCGCCAGCCTTCAGGCGCAGACTGGCTGACGTCATAAAGGCCCGCTTCCTTTTCAAAGCTGGCGGAGGCGGCGGAGCCGCCGATCGTCGTCAGCTGGAGGCCGTCAAGATCCGCATCGCTGGAGGCATAGAGGAAGGTGGCGTCGCGCTGGACGCCGCCCGGCGTTGTGGCGACCAGTTGGATCGAGCCGAAACGCTCCTCAATGGTCACGGTCAGCGGAATCTCCACAATGATGGATTCCGTCGCCGCCCCGCCTGTGGCGCTCGGCCTCATCAACGGGCTCGTCGGGAGGTCGCGAACGACCGTGATCACGCCCGAATAGACGCCAGCGGGCAGATCGGCCGCTTCGGGCAGGACCTGCACGTTCAGCAAGATATCGCCAAGCGCCGGAATGACCCCTGACACCGGGTCAACCGAGATCCAGGGCACGTCGATCTCGACACGGAAGTTGAGCGACTGGCTGCCCGGATTGCCGATCCGGACCTCCGCCTTGATATCGGTCACATCGCCCGTTGTCTGGTCGATCACGATCTCAACATCCTCGGCGCCGCTGATCGCTTCTATGACAGCTTGGGCGGCTTCATTGCCATTGCCCGCCTGATCGGACGCGGCTGCGTTTGCAACCTCAACCGTGACCGGACCGGCAGTGGCGGGCGTGATCAGAGCAGTGAAGCTGCGGTCGGTTTCAATCATGAAGTCGGAAACGGAGCCGTTGGTCACAAGGATGTCTGACGCTTCAAATCCGCTGACACGCTCATCAAAGGTGAAGCGGGCGGTGAAGGGGCCCTCCGTCGTGGCGCCGGGCAGGGTGATGGTCAGGACCGGTGCTTTCGCATCAACGCCCACGGTCAGGGTGTCCGACGCCAGATTGGGGTTGCCAGCCGCGTCGTTGGCGGATGCCGCATTCAGTGCAATCGACACATCCGTATCAGATGTGGGCGTAATCAGCACAGTGTATTGTTCATCCGAGCCCGCCAGGTCAGACGCCGCGCCATTGCTGACCGTGAGGTCATCCAGCGCCAGCCCGCTGACCGCTTCAGAGAAGGCGATGGTCAGGGTGAAAGGGCCTGCGACGGGGGCGTTCGCTGCACGTGTAAGGCTGACCGTAGGCGCAGTATTATCAAGCGTGTAGATCTCGTTCGCGCCCGGTGCGGCGGTTGTCAGCGCATTGCCTGCAAGGTCGGTGATGTCCTGTCCGCCCGCAAGGCTCAGGCTGACCGCGCCGTTTAGCGATGCAAGGTCGCCG
Source organism: Oceanicaulis alexandrii DSM 11625 (assembly GCF_000420265.1). Lineage (NCBI taxonomy): Bacteria > Pseudomonadati > Pseudomonadota > Alphaproteobacteria > Maricaulales > Maricaulaceae > Oceanicaulis > Oceanicaulis alexandrii. The sequence goes on along the minus strand of NZ_ATUP01000001.1, from coordinate 711,874 downwards.
CCTGAAAGCGACAGCGTATAACTGGCGCCGGAACCCGAGAGCACGCCTGTCGCCGTTGTGCCCAGAATGGTGAAGTCATCGGCGGTGACATTGGAGACCGTTTCACTGAAGCTGATGGCGAATACCAGCGTATCCGAATTGGTCAGGGCCGCAGCCGGGCTTTGACGCTCAATGGCCGTCAGGACCGGGGGCGTCGCGTCGGTGGTCGTCAGGGACGCGGTTGCGCCTCCGCTGGCCCCCAGCGAGGATGAGAGCGCGCCGGACGTGTTGGTGAAAACGCCCTGGCTGCTGGTCTGGACGGTGACGCTCAGCGTGCAGCTGGCGCTGGCCGCAACAGAGCCGCCGTTATAGCTGAAGCTGCTGGCGCCAGACGTCGCGGTGAGCGTGCCGCTGGTACAGGTAGTGCTGGCGTTCGGCGCCGCCGCGAGGGTCAGCCCTGAGGGCAGGGCGTTTGAAAACCCGAGCGCCGTTGCGGGGACCACATTGCTCCCATTGTTGATCGAGAAGGTCAGGGTCGCCGTGCCGCCGACCGCGACCGTATTGGGTGAGAAGGCGGCGGTGAAACCGGGCGCGCCGGGATTGCTGATGATGTAAGTGCGCTCGTCGGTCCCGGAGGGCGTTGTGCTGGCCAGGGCGTTTGAAGCCGCGTCGGCGATGTCATTTCCGCCTGCGATGTTCAGCGTGATGGTGGCGTTCAGACTGGCCATGTCGCCGCCGGAGACGGTGACGTCATAGGCGCCGCCCGACCCGGTCACGCCTATGGACGCGCCGGAGGGGCCGCTGACGGTGAAGTCCGCTGCGCCGACATTGACCACGGGCTCGCTGAAGACTACCCGCCAGGTCACGGCGTCCGCGTCTGTGGTTTCGCTGGCGGGGGTCAGGCGCGTGATGGAGGTGACGGTCGGCAGCGTGCCATCCGTCACGGTCAGTCCGCCCGAGGCCGTGCCGCTATTGCCCAGCGATGAGGTCAGGCTTCCTGTCGTGTTCGTATAGGCGCCGGCGACGCTGGAGGTGACGTCCACCGACACCGTGCAGCTGCCGGAGGCCGATACAGTTCCGCCGCTATAGCTGATGCTTCCCGCGCCAGACGCTGCGGTCAGGGTTCCCCCTGTGCATGTGGTTGCGGCGTTGGGCGTCGCCGCGACGATGACATTCGCGGGCAAGGTATTGGTGAAGTCCAGCGATGTGGCGTTCACCAGATTGGCGCTGTTATCGAGGGTGTAGGTCAGCGTGCTGGCGGCGCCTTGAGCGATGCTCGACGGGGAAAAGGCCAGGCTGAAGGCGGGCGGCGTCGGATTGCTGATGAGGAAAGTATTGTCATTCGCGCCGATCGGCGTGGTGTTGCTCAGCGCATTGGCCGATGTGTCGGCGATGTTCTGTCCGGGGGCGAAGCTGAGGGTGACTGTGCCGTTCATCCCGCTCAGGCTGCCGCCCGTGGCGCGCACCGTATAGGTTGCGCCCGAACCCAGAACCGTGATGGAGGGCGCAACGCTGGCGCCGGTCACCACGAAGTCCGTGCTGTCCACATTGTTGACGGTTTCATTGAACGCCACGGCCCAGTCGAGCGTGCTGGCGCTGGTGGGCGAGGTGGCGGGGTTGGACCGCGTGATCGACTGGACACGCGGCGCAGTGGCGTCCGCGTCATCATTGTTGATCGTCAGAGTGGCCGTGTCGCTGATATCCACGCCCAGGCTCGTGCCCGCCAGATTGCTCATGGCGATGTTCACGGTCTCGGCGGCCTCGATGGCGCTGTCAGCAGTGGGCGTAACGGTGAAGGTCTGCGTTTCGCTGGCGGTGCCGGTGAAGGTCAGGGTCTGGCCCGAAACCGCCGTGTAGTCGGAATCCGCAGTCGTTGCGGTTCCATCGTTGGTGGATACATCGACCGTGAAGCCGCCCTGGACCGCGTTGGACAGGGTGGCGGTGAAGGTGACCGCGCCTGCATCCTCGTCGCCCGAGGCGTCGGCGATGGTGACGGCCGCTGTATCGTCATTGTTGAAGGTCACCGTCGCGGTGTCGGTGATGGTGACGCTCAGGGCCGTCGCGGCAAGGTTGCTCATGGAGACGCTGACGGTCTCGTTCGCTTCCAGCTTCGTGTCCGAGGTCGGGGTGAGGGTGAAGGTCTGGGTCTCACTGGCCGTCCCGGCGAAAGTCAGGGTCTGGCCGGATATGGCCGTGTAGTCTGAATCAGCCGTCGTCGCCGTTCCGTCTGCGCTTGAGACATCGACCGTGAAGCCGCCCGCTACGGCATTGTCGAGCGTGGCGGTCAGGGTGATCGCGCCATTGTCCTCATCGGCGGAGACATCAGCGATGGTGACGGCGGCGCTGTCATCATTGGTGAGGGTCAGGGTGGCGGTGTCGCTGATGTCGACCGTGCCGGACGCGCCAGTGAGATTGCTCATGGAAATCGTCACGGTCTCGTCAGCTTCAACCTTAGTGTCCGCGCCGGGCGTGATCGTGAAGGTCTGCGTTTCGCCCGATGTCCCGGCAAAGGTGAGGGTCTGGCCAGAGACGGCGGTGTAGTCTCCGTCCGCCACCGTGGCGGTGCCGTCCGCCGTCGACACATCAACGGTGAACCCGTTCTGGACGGCTGCGGAAAGGGTGGCCGTAAACGTTACCGCGCCCCCGTTCTCCGCCTGGGAGACGTCAGCGATGGTGACGGCGGCGCTGTCATCGTCGGTGATGGTGACGGTGGCCTGTTGCGTGCCGCTTTCGGTCGCGCCGTCGCCCCCGCTGACGCTGGAAATGTCGACGATGATGGTCTCGTTGGCTTCCGCGATGGCGTCCGAAACCGCGCTCAGGGTGACCGAGCCGGTCGTGCTGCCGGAGGGGATGGTGATCGAGGTATTGCTCGCGGTGTAATCGGCGCCGCCGCCGGATGCCGTCCCGCTGAAGGCGAGATTCACCGTGGTCGCCGTCGAGGCCGTGCCTGACAGGGTGGCGGTGACGGTCGAGCTGCCGCCCGTCTCGCCCATGCTGGCCGGAGAGGCGGCGAGGGTGACGGTCGGTGGCGTGCCCACATTGCTGATGGTGACCTGGGAAATGGGCTGCAGGGTGTTGCCGTCCGAGGGCACGATGCGGAAGCCGTAAATGCCGTCAAAATCCGTATTGGCGCTCAGATTGATCTCGGTCTGGCTGGAGCCCGGAGAATAGGCGACGGCCGAACCGATCGGCGCATAGGACGCGTTCAGCGGCTGAATGCTTGTCGAGGCTGTGGCGGCGGTCCAGATGCTGTCGAGGTCAAACTGGCTGGCGGACCGGAATTCGAGCGAGTTGAACAGGCCGGCGCTGCCTTCCCCGCGGATCCAGCCAGCGCTGGGCGCGCCGGTCAGCGTGCTGGTGCCGAGACGCACCCGGGTTGTGGTGGCGCCGGGATCAGTCGAGACCACAACCGTCCAGCCCTGCACGGTGGTCGAGAAGGATCCGCTCGTGCTCTGGTCAATCACGAAGCCGTTCGTGCCCGTGTTGAAGTCCGTGGTTTGCCCCCAGGCGGTTCCACACAACACCCAAGCGAGCGCCACGATTGCCGTGCGCGCCGCATTCCAGACCCAGCTGTTCATTGTCGTCCCTCTCCCTCGCGCCGTCTTGGCGGCGCGGGACCTAAAATCTCAGGGAAGCTCTTGTTTTCAGGCGTGAGTGTTCACGACAGAGCGGACGAGTGCACAGGCAGGGCCTGTGACGCTGCGGAATCCTGCATCATGAACTGATGGCCCCCCAGCCTGATCTGCCGCAAAGCCTTGAGAGACTTCCACGTAACAAGGGCTGGATAGGGCGCCGGCCAGGCGCCAGAAAGCGGCCTGGCCAGAGAATGTCATGAACGCCCTGATTCAATCGATAAACGACAATGGGCTTGTCCATGCGGTGGGCGCACAGATGGTCATAGATCTCGATGCGAGCATGCGCCGGCATGGGTAAACGGCTTTGTCATGAGCCGCTTGAACGCATGTGACTGATACGGAATGAATATCATTGCGTAGACTTGGCGCTTTCAACAGGAGTGCGAGCTGTGGATCCGCGTTAGCTCAACGCCACTGTGCGCCCGCTTGCACGCCTATGCGATGGATGGGTCTTGCACGACCCATAATTGGTGAGGGCGAGTCAGCTCTGAAAAGTGGCGTGTGTTAGCCATCCCACTCGCAACCCTTTGGTTTGTATAGAGCCGGTTTGCAAGGTTAGCCCCCGCAACATTTTGAGGTTTCAAGCCTCTCCATTTCCTCCGGGCCCACCATGTCCTCGATCTCATGGCAACCCGCTGGGCGGACGTCTCTGATAGACCGGCGCGCAGTGGCGCTTGCAAACCCTGCGGGTTTGACATTGGTTGCTTCAGCTCCACCGATGCTCCGGCGGTCACTCGCTGTCCTCTGTCCCGATCCGTTCGATCAAGGGCCGGTCCTTCAAGGATTTGACGGCTTTGGCCGCCATGTCCGCGAGATTGCAGCCCAGCTCGTCATACAGAGCGTCCATGGCGGCGCGGATGTTTTCAAGCATGGCGATCATCAGGGTGTATTGCTCACGTCCCGTTTCGGTCAGCGTGAGCACTTTCCGGCGGCTATCGGTGGCGTGGGGCGCCTTGGTGACAAGGCCCAGCTCCATCAGCAGGCTGATGCGTTGGGTGGCGAGCTGATGCGGCTGGTCCAGAGAGCCTGCGATATCCGCCGCTGTGACATTATCCAGCTCACCGATCATCAACACGGTGGAGATGGCGCGCGGCGGGATGACAATGCCAGCGGACTTCAGCAGCGCCTCGCCCTGGTCCGCAATCGTCTCAACCAGCCGTAACAGCTTGTTCGACAGGAAGGCTCCACTTAGCGGGTGGGTGTCCATGATGTTGCTGTCGTGCATGCTTGACCTTTTATACAACCAGTTGTACAAATAATTGTGTAATTATATGTTTGAGGGGTTACAGGGTCAATCCGGAACTGGATCGGCCAGGAGGATGATCATGAACCCGTCCGTCGCAGACAGAAAATCCACTCTCACGACATTGATCGTGTTTCTTGTAATTCTGGGCGGCGCCAGCGCACTCGCACACTTTGCGTTGGTCTATCTTGTTCCGACCTCGCTTTATGTCGGCGCGCTCATGATGACGCCGGCGCTGGCGGCCTTTGCGACGTTGAAGCTACGCGGCGGAAAGATATCGGCGCTGCCCTGGAGCTGGGGCGGATTTGGGGCCAACTGGGCCGGCTATCTGATCCCGGTTCTCTACATTTCGGTTTCTTACGCTCTGGTGTGGTTCTTCGGCTTTGGCGGGGTCGGCGATCCCGAAACCCTGGCCGAATGGCGCGGTGCGCTGGGGTTGTCTGATGCGCCCCTATGGGCCGTGACGACCTTGATGATTGTCCTGATGGCGAGTGTTCAATTCGTCAAATCCCTGGGCACGATTGCGGGCGAGGAAATCGGCTGGCGCGGATTTCTGGTCTGGGAATTGCGCAAACTCATGTCGTTTGAGGCGACCTGCCTGGCCAGCGGTCTGCTGTGGGCTGTCTGGCACTACCCGATCATCATCGTCTATGGCGGCGGCGACACGCTGTTCCAGCTGGCGTGTTTCACGGTGATGATCACCGCCATGTCGGTGATCATGACATTCTACACCTTCCGGTCGAACTCCTTGTGGCCGGCGGTGATGTTCCACGGCGCCCACAACATCTACATCCAGAAAATCTTCACGCCGCTGACGCTGGAAACCGAACAGACAGCCTTCTGGACCGACGAGTACGGAGTGATGGTCCCGCTTGTGGTCACCGTTCTGGCGCTCATCTACTGGCGGCGCGCGAAAGCGGAAGGGCTGTGAGCGCCGCCGAAACTCATGCCGATCCAATCCGGGCTCCTCGTCCGGCCCGCGCCTGAGGCGCGGCCGGATGAGGTTCTGATGGATCAGGCGAGGGCGGCGCGGCCGCCATCGACGTTCAGAATGGATCCAGTGATCCAGCTTGACTCGTCTGACAACAAGAAGCGCGCAAGGGCGGCGGGGTCCTCGGGTTGACCCAGGCGCTGCAGGGCGTGGCTTTTGGCGATGCCGTCGCGCATGGCGTCGCTTTTCAGGACCGAGGCCGCCAGCGGCGTTTCCGTCAGGCTCATCGCGATGGCGTTGACGCGCACTTTCGGCGCGTATTCGGCGGCGAGCTGACGAGTGAGCGCATCCACTGCGCCCTTGGCCGCGGCGATGGCGGTATGGTTCTGAAACCCTTTTTGCGCCGCCACCGAAGAGAACAGCACCATGGAGCCGTGTTCCGAGATGCGCGACCGGCTGGACCGCGCCGCATTGAGCGCGCCGATGACATTGACCTCGTAGGCATGGCGCATGTCTTCGGCGGTGACCCGCCGCAGCGGTTTGAGGTCAATCGTGCCGACGGCGTAGGCCATGCCGGATAATTCGTCCGGACCCTGCTCCAGCGCCTGCTCCACCGCGTCGCTGTCTGTGGCGTCGGCGACGGCATAGCTCGCGCCAATGTCTTCTGCGAGGCGGGACAGCGCGTCTTCGTTGCGGCCGATCAGATGAACCTGTTGACCGTTTGACGTCAGGCTTCGCGCCAGAGCGGAGCCGACACCGCCCGCTCCGCCAAAAACTGCGTAGCTACCCATGTGTGTCTCCTTGATTTGCGCCATTCAAACTGGTGTGGAGAGACGGGCGCACCAGTCTCTCCATCCCTAAACTGTTTCAAAGTGGACGCAGAAAAAGGGGACGCGCGCCATGAGGCCCCGATTGCGCTCAGAGGACGTCGGTCAAGGGTGCGGGATATGCGCAGCGGCCAGCGCCAGCAGCGCATCGCGTTTGGCGAGATGCGTGCTCAGCTCCATGCCGTCAATGGTCGGCGTGGCCAGCCCGGTCACGCCGTCCACCGCGCCAGCCCGGAGGGCGGCGGCGAGCCGGTGGTGCTCGCGCACATCGCTGACGGCGTCGCGCCAGACGGGCGCCTGATCGGGGGCAAGCTCGATCATGGCCGCGGCGAGGGCGTAGCTGGTCCAATGGCTGACGCCCGCAATGATCAGGGCGTCGGCGCCCGTGGCGCTGGCGATGAGCTGGCCCTGGTCGATATGGCTGAAAAGCGCGGATTTGGGCAGGGCGCCCATGCCGATCTCATTGCCGCCATCGCCGGCGGCCAAGCGCACAAAGCCCGACCGCGGGTGAAAGGCGGCGTCAAAGGCCAGGGTGTGTTCTGTGAGATCGCGGCCGCGCATGGAATAACAGCGTCCGTCCATGGCCCGGCCCGGCCGCTCGATTGAAAACACGGTCTTCACATCGCGGTTGGTCAGTTCGGCGAGCAAATCGTCGGAGTGTTCCAGCGCCAGTAGTATGGCTCCGGGCAGACCCGCCTCGCGCACCAGCTGATCAAGCACCGGCGCGCAGGGGGCGTCAGTCACCACCACCACATCACGGCCCAGCGCGTGCAGGGCTTCGGCGATGGCCATCACCGCCAGCGGTCCGTCGGTTTCCGCGGCCGGTCGCTCGGCATGGGCCACGTAAAAGCCTGTGAACAGGGCGATCGCGCCGTCCGATTGCGTCAGATGCCCGGCCGCCCGCGCCAGCCCGCCTGCCGCATGGGGCGCCAGCGCATCCGCGCCCCGGCTCGCCCCGAGGGCCAGCTCTGTCTCAAGCGCTGCGAACAGGGCGTCTGCCGCGTGCGTCTCAAGCGTCGGGGCGGGGGCGGTCGGCATGGCTCGGGCTATCCTTTCAGCGTTCGCAAGGCCTCTCCGCCACGCAGCATCACCACCATCAGCCCGGCGACCCAGGTGATGCAAGCGGCGATGAACAGGGCCTGGCTCCATTCGGTCGGTTGACCGTCCGTCCAGGCGGTCGGGGTTTCAATGCCCAAGGGCGTGAACAGGTGAAACATGATCGCCCCGCTCATCACGCCCATCGCCAGCAGTCCGCCCAGGCTCTGGCTCAGGGCGGCGTGTCCGGGTTTGCGCGTGGTCAGCATCACCAAAAAGGGAATACCCAGCACCAACAGGGCGGCGCTCAGCTCCGCAAGGCCGATGATCCATGGACCGGCGGGGTAGAACAGGTCGATGCCGGACCAGTCGCGCAGGGTTTCAAAGATATGTCGGGGCGTTTCATGCCCGGCGAACTTGAAGCGCAGGGAGTCGAGAAAGATCGCCGAGATCCAGATCCCCAGCCCGTAGGCGGCCAGTTTGCGAAGGTTGATCCCCAGCATGATCCTCTCCTATTCGCTCAAAAGGGCGGGGAAGTTGGCGTCCGCCCGCGCGATGTGGCCGGGGATGTCCTGGGTCCAGCGCTCTTTGATCTCGCGATTATAGTTCAGATACAAAACGCCATCGACGATGTTCCAGTGATTGGGATCGCCCTTGGCGGTGTAGCCCTCTGACACCGCCCAGGCGCAATAGCCGCCATAGGCGGGGGCGTAGCGTTCAGGGTCCGCCACGAACAGATCCAGATTGGCCTGGCTTGAGAAACGCCAGTCCGCGCCATTCCAGGTGGTCGTATAGGCGCGCTCGCCGCGCACGGCTTCGCCTTCAGTGTGGTAGGCGACGGCGTCATACCCGCCCACAGCCGTATTGCTGAACCGGCCCGTATAGATCGCGTCCTCCGCCAGGGCCGCGCTTGTCGGCATAGCGGCGCCGGTGACGGCCAGCACGCCGGCCAGAAGGATTGCGTTGCGCATGGTCTTGCTCCTGTTGCATCGACATCAGTGTCGCTCAGGCAAGGCTTAGACGAAGTAGTCCCATACCGCTCTACACAGGCTTGCACGAGCGCGTGACCGGGCTGTGATCACATTTGTTTGCAGACCCGGCGCTGGCGCCGGTCGCGTTGCGAGACTAGATGTGCGCTCAGCAAAAGTGTGTGACAGCGCAGGAGCCGGGCATGGCTGAAGAAATGAGCACCGCCGTTGAAGGCGAGACGAAGGCTGAAGCCTATGTCCGTCTGGGCAAGGAGATCGCCGCCATCGTCGCTGGCGAGACCAGTCACACGGCGCGGTACGCCACGGCGGCCTGCCTGCTGGCGCATAATTTCGGTCCGCGGTTTTTCTGGACCGGGTTTTACGTGGTCGATCCGCTGAAGCCTGACCAGCTTGTCGTTGGCCCCTATCAGGGCACGCTGGGGTGTTTGCGCATTCCGTTCGGTCGCGGCGTTTGCGGCGCGGCGGCGGCGACGGGCGAAACCCAGCTGGTTCCCGATGTGGAGGCTTTCCCCAACCATATCGCCTGCGACAGCCGGTCGAAATCAGAGATCGTCGTGCCGGTGTATGACGCCGATGGACAACTCGCGGCGGTGCTGGACGTGGATTCCGCAGAGCTCGACGCCTTTGACGCCGACGATCAGGCCGGTCTTGAGGCGATCTGCCAGACGCTCCTGAGCGCCTAGAACAATCCCAGGAATTTGCGGCGGCGGGCTTCGCCTGGCTCCGCATGCGGCTGCGGCGCAACCGGGGTTGTCTCCTGACGCTCCGCTCTTTTCGGGCTGGCGGCGTGTGGCGCATCGTTCAGACGCGGCGGCGCCGGGGCGCAAACCTCTGCGTCGCACAAGGCGGTGTCCATGCCAGAAGCGCTGCTGGCGCTGTGGGCGTAGCTCATGGATCCGCCAGACGCTTCGCCCAGCCCCAGACGGCTCCGCACGGAATCGCGAAAATCCGTCGCGCGCTCGCTGAGCGTCTCGGCACGGGCCTGGTGTTCCTCGAGGCGGGAGAGGTCCGCCGGACGCGGCGCACGCACAGCCGACGCCGCATCATCCATGCGGGCGCGGGCCAGCGCTTCACGAGCGCGTTCGATGTTCAAACGGGTGGGGTCTGCACTCATCATCGCCTCCTGAGGGATTTGCGAGGGTGAAGGAGTTTACGATTTCTTAGCATACCACTCAAACCCCCCGGTGCGCGAGATCATGGCGACGTCGACTTCGCCGCCGACTCCGGTCTGGGTCTGATGCAGGTCGCTTTTGAGAATATTAAGCTCCACCAAGGCCTTGGCGGTCTCACCCATTTGCTTTTTGCCCGAGGCGGCCACGACGGCGATGAACGGGTCGATAAATTCTTCCTGCGAGATGGTCCGCGCCGTGTGGATGAATTCCGCCGACAGGGACAGCAATTCAGAATCGCGCAATTCGCTCATCACGGCGTCTACGGCAGCGTCATCGAGCCCGGCTTTGCGCAGCGCAACTTCGCTGGCGGCTTCATTGGTCACCATGTTCATCGACGCCATGACGTCAAACAAATAGGGGTGAACCCCGCGCAGGAAGGCGTGGGTCATCTCGGCTTGAGCGAAGGTGCGCAAGAACGCGTTCGGCCCGTTCTCGACGCCGACCTGGGTCGTCTCGTCATGCGCGCGCTTCATGACGCCGTCCACCAGGATCGAGGCGTAGTAATGGCTGTAGACCGGGAAGACGTCGCTTTCCCCAAAGCCTGCAAACACCAGCCCGGCATAGGGCTCCAGGAAGGCGGGCTTGGTGATGATCAGATAGGCGAAATCAAACAGCTTGTTGCGGATGGCTTCCTGCATGCCGAACGGGCCGAGCGCATCCGAGATCAGGCTGTCAAGCATGGCGGCGTAGCGCTCGTAAAAGCGGTCCCGGTCAAGCTCGGCGAACACATCCAGATTAGCCCGCTCCGCGCCGCCGTCATCTTGCAGCAGGTGCGCGCGATACAGATCCAGCGCGCCCTCAAACGCGGCGGCGTCGTCGCCATACTCGCCCGGCGCATGATGGCGCAGGGTGCGCGCATGGTTGAGCACGGTCAGCATGGCCGCCCGCATCAGGCCTTCCAGCTCCTCCGCCTCTTCCTTTTCGGGGAAGAGCTGACGATTGCGGTCGATGAAGGCGAAGAACGCATCGGCGCAGGCCTGCACGCTGTCAAAGTCGCGATCGCCCTGGGCGCGCTTGAAGGCGTGGGCGATATGCGACCAGGAGCGGCCCAGCACATCGCCGCGGGAATACACCATCAGCGCCATGTTCGGCCCGAGCTGCAGGATCTTCTCGGCCTCCAGCGTGACGACCGAGCCTGGCCCGCCGCCATAGGTGACGGCGCTGTCCGCCGCCAGCACGACAGCCTGCCGGTTCATGATCATGACTTCTGACGTCATCGCCGTTTTCCCCTCGCTACAGCCCCCTCAGGCTGGGCGCTCTGAGCGTCACTTGGCGTCATGCGTTTGTGAATGGCGCACATGCGCTCAGGCGTTAACAGAACGTTAGCGCTCTGCGGTGTGGCTGTTAAGCTCGAAGCCAGAGATTTCTCCTGAACCCCCGGATATTGCGACATGAACGACACGACCGACACCGAGACCCAGACCGGGCTGCGCTGCTATTTCGCCTTCCGCAGCCCGTATTCACGCCTCGGCCTGCACAAGCTGGCGCGCGCCGGGTTTGACGGCCATCTGATCCTGTTCACCGGCCCGCCCGAGGATGCTGAATTCGCTGATCCGACGCGCAACAAGTACAAGCTCGCTTATTACCAGCAGGACGTGTTTCGCATGACCGTGCGGATGGGCCTGCCGCTCGCTTTGCCCGATCCGTTTGACCCCGATTACCGCCTCGCCAATCTCAGTTTTCTCGCTGCGCAACAAGCGGGCAAAGGGCTCGACTACGCGCTCGCCGTATCGGATGCGCGCTGGGGGGCGGGCAAGAATATTTCCGAAACGGACGTGCTCGCCGAAGCCGCGAAGAGCGCGGACTGGAACGGCTTTGACGCGGACGCCATCAACGCGGACGCCAGCCTGGCGCAAGTGATCAAGGACCAGCGATCCATGATTCAGGCGGACGGCGTGTTCGGCGTGCCCTTCCTGATCGAGGGGCGGAACAAATACTGGGGTCAGGACCGGTTTGATCTCTGGCTGGAAGAGCGGGCGGAATAGGGGTAAGCGCGAACTTATCCACCCCCTCCCTGGCTTGAGCCATACTCGCAGCCGTTCCTCCCATGACGGGCGGCCGGCGCGTTCAGGCTGGGAGGGGCGGGATGTCCCGAGGACAGAGGGTCTAACGCGCCCTCTGGCCGAAAAGGCGGGGTGTCATCGTACGGTCCAGGGCAGCGGCCTCTGATGAGACGGTGACTGCACCGGCGGCGCGACAGCGCAGAAGTCTCCGCGCGGTGATCCCGACAAAACATCTCCAGCGCGGGAGCCGGGTATGGCTTCCAAAATGACCTTGTGTTCACTTTTAACGGCCCGCTCCCGCGCGACCCGTTATATGGCTCACCCTTGCGTTTGCGCGCGGGGCTGCCGGCGCTTCCCCTCTCCCCCTTGGACAAGGGGGAGAGGCAGGGTGAGGGGGTGCGTTTCAGCCAGGGTCACGCTTACAGGATCAGGCGCCGCTCACCCCTCACCTGTCCTCTCCCCTCAAAGATGGGAGAGGGACGCGCACAAGCGTTACGGGGTTATCTGTCATCCTTCTACAGCCGTCATCCCAGCCTTGAGCCGGGATCTGCTGACCGCGTCTCTGTGATCAGGGCAGAGCGGTTCCGGCAGATCCCGGATCGCTGCGCGTCCGGGATGACAAACTGGAAGCGCAAACAAAAACCCCGGAGCATGGCTCCGGGGTTTTCGCGTTCGTCAGCTCTGAACCCTAGTCTTCGTCGTCTTCGCTCAGCTCACGGCCGAAGAAGTCGTAGATCGTGGTCCACAAATGGCGTTGCAAAGCGGGCGGGCGGACGCCGTGGCGCTGACCGGGATAGGTCATCATCTCGAACAGCTCGCCGCGTTGCTGCAGCTCGGCATAGAGCCGGGTGGAATGGTCGAACGTCACATTGTCATCCGCCATGCCGTGGATCATCAGGGTCGGGGTTTCATACCCGTCCAGATGCGCGAAGGCGGAGCCCTGGTAATACCCGTCTTCATTGGCTTGCGGGGTATCCATATAGCGCTCGGTGTAATGGGTGTCGTAAAGCGCCCAATCGGTCACCGGCGCGCCGGACACCGCGGCGTCAAACCGGCCTGGCGCCTGCAGCGTGGTCATCAACGTCATATAGCCGCCATAGGACCAGCCCCACAGGCCGATCCGGTCGCTATCCACGAACTCAAGGCTTTCCAGATAATCGAGCCCGGTCAGCTGGTCGCGCACTTCCACGCCGCCCATCCGGTCATGGAGCGCGGCTTCAAAGGCGTGGCCGCGGTTCCAGCTGCCCCGGTTATCGAGCTTGAACAGGATATAGCCCTGATCGGCGAACAATTGATCGCCCGCGCCGACCCAGCCCTTGGCCACGGTCTGCACATGCGGACCGCCATAGACCTGCACGATGGCCGGGCAGGGGGCAGCCGCGGTGCAATGCTCGGGCTTCAGCATGGACCAGTAGAGCTCGGTCTCTCCGTCATCAGCCAGCACCGTTCCGAACTCGGGAACCAGATGGCTGTCCAGGAAGGGCGCATAGGGATGGTCTTCGCCGATGGCGTTTTCCTCGATCCAGGCTACGCGCTCGCCCGAAATGTCATAAAGCGCGGTCTGGGGCAGGGTGTCGGGATCTGAATAGCTGCCGATAAAGCCCGTGCCGCCTTGTCCCAGACTGACGTTCCAGCGGCCTTCGCCTTCGGTGATCTGGACCGGCTCGCCGCCGTCAAACGGCACGGCGTACAGATGACGCTCCAGCGGGCTCGTCATCCAGCCTTCAAAATAGACCGTCTCGCCGTCTTCTGACAGGCCGGCGAAGTACTCGACCACCCATTCGCCCGAGGTCAGCGCGCGGGTCTCACCCTCTGCGCTCACATGATAGATATGGCGGAAGCCCGTGCGTTCGGACGTCCACAGAAAACCGCCCTCGTCCAGCGCGGTGAAGTCATTGGTGAGATTGATCCAGGCGCCAGACTGTTCGGTGAGAACCGTCTCGGTTTCGCCGGTCATCGGGTCGGCGGCCAGAATGTCGAGCACGGTCTGGGCGCGGTTCTGGCGCTGGGCGTAAAGCGTGCCGCTATCTTCGCTCCAGTTCACCCGCGCCAGATAGATGTCGGTCTCTGAGCCCAGATCGACCTGTGTGCGCTGGCCGGTGGCCACGTCGATCACATGCAGCTCGATCAGCACATTGTCCGTGCCGGCGCGCGGATAGCGCTGATCGGTGACGGTCACGCCTTCAGCCGTAATGCCGAAACGGGGGACGATCTCGACCGGCGTCTCGTCAATGCGGGCTGCGGCCACATAACGCCCGTCCGGGCTCCACCAATATCCGCTATAGCGCTGCATCTCTTCCTGGGCGACGAACTCGGCGACGCCCCAGCTGATCGCGCCGGCGCCTTCAGTGGTCAGGGCGCGTTCCTCGCCGCTCTCAAGATTATGCACCCAGAGATTCTGGTCGCGAATGAAGCTGACATATTGGCCGTCCGGGCTGACGCGGGCGTCGGTCTCAAACGCCTCGGTCTGCATCAGGCGCTCGGCCTCGCCGGTGTTCACGTCCACATAGAAGACATCACCGTCGAGCGGCACCAGGATCGCTTCGCCCGTCTCGTCCCAGTCATAGCTGACCACGCCCGAGGTGGAGATGCGTGCGCGCTCGCGATACTGGATCTCGGCTTCGGACAATTCCCGCTCATCGGGCGCCAGCACGCTTGAATCCACCAGCATATAGGCCTGACCATCACTGAGGTTCATTGCCCACAGATCGGTCACCGTGCGGTCGTCATCCTTGGGGCGCAGAAAGGTCACCCGCTCGCCGTCAGGGGAAAAGCGCAAGCCGCGCGGCGTCGTCCCCGACAGGCTGACCGAGCCATAAACGTCCGCAATGCTCAGCGCCGCCGGATCAACCGGGGCCGGCGGTGGTGTTTGTGCGGCGTCGGTAGACGGCGCGCAGGCGGCCAGGGCCAGAAGGCCGGTGCAGGCGAACAAGGCGTGGCGCATGAGAGCTCCCCTTCTCAAGTCAGTTTGGGCGCGACGCTAATGGGTGCGGGCGCCGTGGTAAACGCTGCGCACGCGTCGTAACTGATCATAAGCATTCTTTTGAGAGGCTTGCAGGCGTCGCAATTTGAGATTTACGGGAGTGGTTCATGCCGGGTCTGACCCTGATCGCTGTGGCGGCCAGCCTGCTGGCGACCGCGCAAGGCCAGCGCTTCCCCGTCATCGACGTGCCCAATGACCCTGCGGCGCGCTATGACGTCCTGATGCTGGTGCCCACCCGCGGCGGTAAGCTGGAGATCGTCACCCGCCGCGTCGGACGCCGGGGCGAAACCTTCGTGCAGCGCGAAATCGACTGCCGCACCGGCATGGTGCGCTATCTGGGCCAGGGTCACACCGTGGACGAGATGAACGCGGATTACCGCAATTACATGCTCGATCCGATCGATCCCAACTCCATCTCCGGCCATATCGCGGAATACGCCTGCGAGAATGTGGAACGGCCGGATTAGGGGTTCCCGTCACGCTGCATTGCGTCATCCCCCCCAAACCCGCTATAGCGTGCGGCTAGAACAAAGCCCCCAGCTAACGGAGCGCGCACGCCTATGGCCGCGTATCAATACGTCTATCACATGGACAATCTGGCGAAGACCTATCCCGGCGGGAAACAGGTGTTCGCCGGCATCTCGCTGCACTTCCTGCCGGACGCCAAGATCGGCGTCGTGGGCGTCAACGGCGCTGGTAAATCCTCGCTGTTGCGCATCATGGCCGGCCAGGACACCGACTTCACCGGGGAAGCCTGGGCGGAGAAGGGCGTGCGCGTGGGCTATCTGCCCCAGGAGCCCAAACTCGACGAGACCAAGACCGTTTGGGAAAACGTCATTGAAGGCTCTGAGGACAAGCAGATCTATGACGCCTATAACGCCATCGCCATGCAGCTCGCCGAGGATTATTCCGACGAGCTGATGGAGAAGATGACCGAGCTGCAAGAGCAGGTCGATGCGCGCGACGCCTGGGACGTGGATTCCAAGATCGAGATGGCCATGGACGCGCTGCGCTGCCCGGCGCCGGATGCGGACGTCACGAATTTGTCGGGCGGTGAACGCCGCCGGGTGGCGATCTGTCAGCTGCTCTTGTCCAAGCCGCACGTGCTGCTGCTTGACGAACCGACCAACCACTTGGACGCGGAAAGCGTGGCCTGGCTCCAGAACCATCTGGAGAACTATAACGGCGCCGTGCTGATCGTGACCCACGACCGTTACTTCCTGGACGCCATCACCACCTGGACGCTGGAGCTCGATCGCGGACAGGGCGTGCCGTATCAGGGCGGCTATTCAGACTGGCTGGAGCAAAAGGCCAAGCGCCTGGCGCAAGAATCCCGCGAAGAAAGCGCCAAGCAGCGCGCCCTGCTGCGCGAGCTCGACTGGATCCGCGCCGCGCCGAAAGCGCGTCAGGCCAAATCCAAGGCCCGTATCAAATCCTATGAAGAAAAGCGTGACGCCGCCGAGAAGGAAAAGATCTCGACCGCCGTCATCCGCATTCCGCCGGGCCCGCGCCTGGGCGGCAATGTAGTGGATTTCGACCATGTGTCGAAAGGCTTTGATGATCGCCTGCTGATCAATGATCTCGACTTCAAACTGCCGCCGGGCGGCGTTGTCGGCGTGATCGGTCCGAACGGCGCGGGTAAAACCACCCTGTTCAAGATGATCGTCGGCGAAGAGAAACCCGATAGCGGCTCCGTCACCCTCGGCGAGACCGTGAAGCTTGGGTATGTGAACCAGTCGCGCGACGCGCTCGATCCCAACAAGAACGTCTGGGAAGAGATTTCGGGCGGCAATGACATGATCATGCTGGGCGACCATGAAGTGGCGAGCCGGGCCTATGTGGGCGCGTTCAACTTCAAGGGCGGCGACCAGCAGAAGAAAGTCGGCATTCTGTCGGGCGGTGAGCGCAACCGCGTCCACCTCGCCAAAATGCTGAAAGAGGGCGGCAATCTGCTGCTGCTTGACGAACCGACCAACGATCTCGACGTCGAGACGCTGTCGGCTCTGGAAGCGGCGCTCGAGGATTTCCCCGGCTGCGCCGTGGTCATCTCGCACGACCGTTTCTTCCTCGACCGCATCGCCACCCACATCCTCGCCTTTGAAGGCGACAGCCATGTGGAATGGTTTGAAGGCTCGTTCACCGACTATCTGGCCGACAAGAAGCGCCGCCTGGGCGATGACGCCCTGGTGCCCAAGCGCGTGAAGTTCCAGAAGTTCGAACGCTAGGTCTTTTGCAGACCCAAACAAAAAGGGCGCGCCAGCTGGCGCGCCCTTTTTCGTGGAGCGTGGGTCAGACTAACCGCCCACAAACCGCGCCAGCCTGTCTCTGACAGCGCTGAAATACGCCGCCACATGAACGCCATCCACCAGGCCGTGATGGGTCTGGACGGAGAGGGGGAAGCTCAGCTGGCCCGCGCCCTCGCGCCGCCACTGGCCCGCTGCGATATTGGGCGTGGCGGCCAGGGCGCCGCCGCCTGAGCGGGGGTGCTCGATGGAGGTAAAGCGCAGGAAGGGCAGGCCGGTGCAATAGAGCTGGCCGCACTCGGGTGCGGCCTCGACATTGGTGCGCATCCCGGTCGCGGTTTCCGCCTCGTGCTTGTCGGCGTGGTAGGCCTTCACAAAGGCGGCGAGGTCTTTGGTGAACGGCACGTAGGAAAAGTTCACATGGCCTTTTGTGTTTTGCACCGTGTAGCTGGGTAACAGCGCATTGACCCGGAAGGGCTCGCCCTTCTCGGTCAGCCGCCAGCGAAACGCGTCCACATCGAGGCTGGCGCCTGCAATGGCGTGAAACAGCACGGCGAAGGGCGGCAGGTCCTGGGCTTTCGCGATGGTCACGAAATCCGGCGCCATAAGCTCGGCGGTGACGTTCAGCCGCGGATCGTCCATGGCGTCAAACCAGCGCAATTGCGGTCCGCGTTCAAAAGGCGCGTCGATCGGCGCGATGATGTCGGGTGTGTAAGCGGGTGTCATGGCGCGCCTTTCTTGCCGGGCGCTGAGACCGGGCGGGCGCTTGGCGCGCAGGCCGGAAACGAAACCGCCGGAGCGCGCTGCTGGTAGCGCGCCCCGGCGGGCGTTTCAACTCTTCACGCTGAGGGGCGCGGATATGCCTTGGATCAGGCGTCGTCTGCTTCGCGATTGCGCAGCATGGAGGTGGCGGCGCTGACATCCCCGCGATTGTCGCCGATGACGGCCAGGATCTGTTCGCGCTGGGTCTGGGCCAGCCAGACGCCGAGCACTTCCACGTCCACGGCTTTCAGTTCGCCGTCGGCTTCCAGAATGCGCCAGTTCACTTCGAATTCTTCGTTATTCGGGCCGCCGTATACGCGCGAGCGGACAATGTAATCACCCGGATTGCGGGTGACAGACCCTGTGACGTCCAGCTGCTGGCCGGCATAGGTGCTCAGCTCGCTTTCATAAACGCCGATCGCGTAGGTGCGGAAGGCGTTGCGGAAGGCATTCAGCTCGTCCTCAGACGCGGTGCGACGATACCGGCCCAGCACGAAATTGGAGATGCGGTCCACATCGGCCAGCGCGTCGATCCGCTCACGAAATTCCGCCTGCACCGTCGGCAGATCGGTCTGGCCCGAGTTCAGCTCTGTCAGCGTGGCGATCACCTGATTGGCCTGGTTCTGGACAAAGGCTTCTGCGTCGTCAGCGGTCGTGGACTGCGCCAGCGCCAGGGGCGCCAGAAGCGTCAAGGCGAGGGCGGTAAGAATGGGTTTGATCATCGGGGAGGTCTCCTGCCGCCGTTTCGGCGTGCTTATTCAAATTCAGGCAGGTCTTGATAATCCGGGTCAGACTGCGTTCCGGTCTCTATGAAGGCGGAGCGCGACTGACGCCAGGCCGAACGGGCCTGAACATACGGATCAATTGCGGTGCGATTGAGGCTGTCGATCGCGCCGTCCAGATCCGCGCGGATCTGTGTGCCGTTCAGGCCGCGCAGGCCCCAGGCCCAGGCCTCGCCCGATTCCTCTTCGCTCCAGTTGAGCGGATGCGGATAGCGATCCACAAAGCGTCCGGTAGCGTCGCGTACGTTGGACGGCCCGATCAGGGGCAACACCAGATAGGGACCGTCGCCCACGCCCCAGACGGCGAGGGTCTGGCCGAAATCGCGGCGATGCTGCGGCACGCCTTCATGGGTTGCGACGTCAAAGACGCCCGCAACGCCGATCGTGGTGTTCATCACAAAGCGGCCGACCGTGTCGCCCGCGGCGTGCACATCGCCTTGCAGGAGCGCGTTGGCGAACACGACCGGCTGGTTGAGATTGCTCATGAAATTGCGCACGCCGGTTTGCACCGGGTCCGGCGTGACGGTGTCATAAACGCGGGCGGACGGGCCGATCACCACGTCATCAAGCGTCTGGTTCACCGCGAAGACGGCGCGATTCGCCGGCTCGAACGGATCACCGGTTTCCTGCGCCATCTCACGGGATGCGCAGGCGGTCAGGCTAAGCGCAGCCAGCAGGACTGCGGCTTGAGAGGTCAGAGCGGCGATACGCATGAAGTGTCCTTACGGTCGACGGGTCGGTTGGGACAATGTCGGGTTTGAAGCGGGGATATCAAGTCAGGGAAATCCATAACGTGCCGTTTGCCGGGCAGTTCCATCTTGCTCGCAGCGCAATAATCGCATAAAGATATCTTTATGTGGATGTGTCGCCGGTCTCCGGTGATGCGAAACCGTGACTGGACTGGTGATGACCGTGAATGGCCGTTCCCCTGCGCAAGGGCCGAAAGTGTCCTTTGAGTTCTTCCCGCCGAAAAGCGAGGAGGCCGAGACGAAGCTGTGGTCTTCCATTGCGCGGCTGACGCCGCTGGCGCCGGATTTTGTCTCTGTCACCTATGGCGCGGGCGGCTCGACACGGGATCGAACCCACCGCACGGTGCGGCGGATCGTGTCTGAAACCGAGATGGCGCCGGCCGCCCATTTGACCTGCGTCTCCGCGACCCGCGATCAAGTGGACGAGGTCATTCGGGATTACTGGAACGCCGGCGTGCGCCATATCGTGGCGCTGCGCGGGGATCCGCCCGAAGGGCTGGACCAAGCGTATCAGCCTTTCCCCAACGGCTACAGCAACTCGGCCGACCTGACCGCAGGCATCAAGGCCATTGGTGATTTCGAGGTCTCGGTCGGCTGTTATCCCGAGAAGCATCCCGACAGCGCCGACTGGGACGCGGATCTCGACATGCTGAAAGCGAAGATCGATGCGGGCGCGACGCGCGCCATCACCCAGTTCTTCTTCGATGCGGACATCTTCTTTCGCTATCTCGAGCGCGTGCGCAAGGCCGGCATCGACATTCCCATCGTGCCCGGCGTGATGCTGCAGCCCAATTTCAAGGGCCTGGTGCGCATGGCCGAGATGTGCGGCGCGCATATCCCGGACCGGGTTCATGCCGTCTATGACGGTCTGGAAGACGATGCCGGCACGCGCGAGCTGGTGACCGCGCATCTGGCGGCTGAAATGTGTGAAACGCTGTGCGATGGCGGCGTGGACGCGTTTCATTTCTACACGCTGAACCGGGCTGAACTGTCGCTGTCCACCTGTGCGCTGCTGGGGGTGAAGCCCCCTCAAGCCGTCAAAGCCGCCTAACGGAACCGAACGCCATGACCAAAGCTGAACGCCGCGCTGCGCTGGACGCGCTGGCGCTGAACCGCATTCTGATCCTGGACGGCGCCATGGGCACCCAGATCCAGACCTTGAAGCTGGACGAGGCCGGGTATCGCGGCGAGCGGTTTGCAGACTGGTCCTGCCCGATCCAGGGCAATAACGACATCCTGAACCTCTCAACGCCTGACGCCGTGCGCGCGATTCACAAACAGTATTTCGACGCCGGCGCCGACATGGTGGAGACCAACACCTTCTCCGCCACTGTCATCGCCCAGGCGGACTACAAGATGGAAAGCCTCGCCGCCGAGATCGCGTCCGAAGGCGCGCGCCTGGCGCGGGAAGCGGCGGATGAAGCCGAAGCCGAGACCGGCTCGCCCAAGGCGGTGCTGGGCGCGATCGGGCCGACCAACAAGACGCTGTCGCTATCGCCCAATGTGGAAGATCCCGGTTTTCGCGAAGTCAATTTTGATCAGGTTCGCGACGCCTATGCCGAGCAGGTTCTGGCCATGGCCGAGCATGTGGACTTCTTCCTGATCGAGACGATCTTTGACACGCTGAACGCCAAGGCGGCGATCAAGGCCATTCTTGACCTGCGCAATGAGGGTAAGATCGATCCCGAGATCCCGATCATCCTGTCAGGCACGATTACCGACGCGTCGGGCCGCACCCTGTCGGGGCAGACGACCGAAGCGTTTTACAATTCCGTTCGACACGCCCAGCCTTGGGCTGTGGGCCTGAACTGCGCGCTGGGCGGCAAGCAATTGCGGCCCTATGTGGCCGAGCTGGCGCGCATCGCCGATTGCCATGTGCTGGCCTATCCCAATGCCGGCCTGCCCAATGCGTTCGGCGAATATGACGAGACGCCCGACGAGACCGCCGCCTTCATCGCGGACTGGGCGCAATCGGGCCTGATCAATATTGCGGGCGGCTGCTGCGGCACCACGCCCGATCATATCGCCGCTATTGCGCGGGATGCGAAAACCGGTCAGCCGCGCACTCTCAAAGAGCGCCCTCAGGCCATGCGCCTGTCGGGTCTTGAACCGTTTGAGCTGGCTTGAGGAGCCCATATGTCTGACGCCTCACCCTCTCGCGCCATTTTCGTCAATGTGGGCGAACGCACGAACGTCACCGGCTCGGCGAAGTTCCGAAAGCTGATCAAGGCGGGCGATTACGCGAGCGCGCTCGACGTGGCGCGCCAGCAAGTAGACGCCGGCGCCCAGATCATCGACGTGAACATGGATGAGGGGCTTCTGGATTCAAAAGAAGCCATGACGACCTTCCTCAACCTGATCGCCGCCGAGCCCGACATCGCCCGCGTGCCGGTGATGATCGACAGCTCCAAATGGGAGGTGATCGAGGCGGGTCTGAAATGCGTTCAGGGCAAGGCGGTCGTCAACTCGATCTCGCTGAAGGAAGGCGAGGCGGAGTTCCTCAAACACGCCCGCGCCTGCAAGGCTTATGGCGCAGCGGTCGTGGTGATGGCGTTTGACGAGGACGGTCAGGCCGACACCGCCAAGCGCAAGATCGAGATCTGCGAGCGCGCCTACAAGACGCTGGTCGATCAGGTCGGTTTTGACCCCAATGACATCATCTTTGATCCCAATATCTTCGCGGTGGCGACGGGGATCGAGGAGCACAACAATTACGCGGTGGACTTCATCGAAGCCACACGCTGGATCCGACAGAACCTGCCCGGCTGCCACGTCTCGGGCGGGCTGTCGAACGTGTCCTTCTCCTTCCGCGGCAATGAGCCGGTGCGCCGGGCCATGCACTCGGTCTTCCTCTATCACGCCATCAAGGCGGGGATGGATATGGGGATCGTCAACGCCGGCCAGCTCGACATTTATGACGCCATCGACCCCGAACTGCGCGAGCTGGTGGAGGATGTCATCCTCAATCGCCGTGACGACGCCACCGAGCGTCTGCTGGAGGCCGCCGAGCGGTACAAGGGCACGGGCGAGGCGGCGCAGAAGGAAGACGAAGCCTGGCGCAGCGCGCCGGTGGAAGAGCGCCTGAAGCACGCTCTGGTCAAGGGCATCGACGCCTATGTGGTGGAAGACACTGAAGAGGCGCGCCAGGCCGCCGAGCGTCCGCTGCATGTGATCGAAGGCCCGTTGATGGCGGGCATGAATGTGGTGGGCGACCTGTTCGGCGAGGGCAAGATGTTCCTGCCCCAGGTCGTCAAATCCGCCCGCGTGATGAAAAAGGCCGTGGCCTATCTCTTCCCCTATATGGAGGAGGAGCGCGAACGGTCTGGCGCTGAAAAGGAAGCCGCCGGCAAGATCATCATGGCGACCGTGAAGGGCGATGTGCACGATATCGGCAAGAATATTGTCGGCGTCGTGCTGCAATGTAACGGCTATGACGTGGTCGATCTGGGCGTGATGGTGCCCGCCGAGAAAATCCTTGAGACCGCGCGCGCCGAGAAGGCCGACATTATCGGCCTGTCCGGCCTGATTACGCCGTCGCTTGATGAAATGGTGCACGTGGCCAGCGAGATGGAGCGGCAGGGTTTTGACCTGCCCCTGATGATAGGCGGCGCCACCACCTCTCCGGCGCATACGGCGGTGAAGATCGAACCGGCCTACAACAAGGCGCCGATCATTCACGCCACTGATGCCTCCCGCGCGGTGGGGATCGTCTCGCGCCTTCTGTCCAAGGAAGAGCGTCAGCCGCTTTGGGATGAGGTGTCCGCTCGCTACGCCAAGATCCGCGAAACCCGCGCCCGCACGCAAGGCAGCCGCGAGCGCGTCAGCCTGGACGCCGCCCGCGCCAACGGCTTTGACGCCGATGCAGGCGGCTATCATCCGGTCGCGCCGCAAAAGGCGGGCCTGACCACGATCGACGATGTCCGTCTGGCGGATCTGGTCGACTATATCGACTGGACGCCGTTCTTTTTCTCCTGGGAGCTCAAGGGCAGCTACCCCGCCATCCTGGATGACCCGAACCGGGGCGAGGCGGCGCGCAACCTGTTCAAGGATGCGCAGGGCATGCTCAAGACCATGGTCGCCGAGGACTGGCTGAAACCGCGCGGCGTGGTCGGCCTGTGGCCGGCCCGGCGTGACGGCGATGACGTGATCGTCTTTGCCGATGACAGCCGGTCTGAAGAGGCGGGACGGTTCTTCGGTTTGCGCCAGCAATCAAAGAAAGAGGGCGACAAGCCCAATTACGCCATCAATGATTTCGTCTCATCCACTCAGGATGACTGGATCGGCGGCTTCGCCGTGACGGCGGGCGAGGGCGAGCAGGCGATGATCGACCGCTTCAAGGCGGACAATGACGACTATTCCGAGATCCTGTTCAAATCGCTGTCTGACCGGTTCGCGGAAGCCTTCGCTGAATACCTGCACCAGCGCGTGCGCCGCTCGATCTGGGGCTATGCGTCCGATGAGACGCTGTCCAATGAAGAGCTGATCAAGGAAGCCTATGCCGGCATCCGCCCGGCGCCGGGCTATCCCGCCCAGCCTGACCACACCGAAAAAGACCTGTTGTTCAAATTGCTCGAGGCGCCGGAGCGCACCGGCATCACGCTGACCGAAAGCTGGGCGATGAGCCCGGCCTCGTCGGTGTCAGGGCTTTATATCGCCCATCCCGACAGCGTCTATTTCGCCGTGGGCCGGGTCGCGAAGGATCAGGTCGAGGACTACGCTCAACGCAAGGGCTGGACCCTCGCGCGCGCCGAGAAGGAGCTCGCCCCGGTGCTGGGCTATGAGCCAGACGCCGAGGCCGCAGCCTCAGCGGAAGCGGCGGAGTAACGCCGCCGCTTCCTGAAAAGGCTCAGGCCTCTTGCCCGTCCGCCACATGCACGTCCGGGCCCAGCGGGACGACGGCGGTCGGATTGATCATGTCATGGCTCTCGTAATAGTGCCGTTTGGCGTGCTCGAGATTGAACACGTCGGCCACCCCATGCTGCGTATGCAGGCGGCGGGCATAGGCGTTGATGTGCGGATAGTCGATCAGGCGCTTGAGATTGCATTTGAAATGGCCGTGATAGACCGGATCAAACCGCACCAGGGTCGTGTAAAGGCGCCAGTCAGCTTCAGTGACCTCCTCGCCCATCAGATAGGCGCGGCCGTCTGACAACCGGTCCTCGATCCAGTCGAGGGCGTCAAACAGCGTCGTCACTGCCTCTTCATAGGCGTCCTGGGTGGTGGCGAAGCCGGACTTGTAAACGCCGTTATTGATCTCGTGATAGACGCGCTCATTGACGGTCCCGATCTCTTCCCGCAGCGCTTGCGGGTAGTAATCGCCCGGCTTGGCGCCGACCTCGTCGAAGGCGGAATTGAACATGCGGATGATGTCCGCGCTCTCATTGGAGACGATCGTATTGGTCTTCTTGTCCCACAACACCGGCACGGTCACGCGGCCTGAATAGTCAGACTTGGCGGCGGTATAGACCTGGTGCATGAACTCGGCCTTATGCAACGGATCCTGCACCACGCCAGGGCCGTCTTTGAAGGTCCAGCCGTTCTCGCGCATCAGCCAGTGCACCACCGACACGTCGATCATGTCTTCCAGGCCCTTCAGGCGACGGAAGATCAAGGTGCGGTGCGCCCAGGGGCAGGCGAGCGAAACATAAAGATGGTAACGCCCCGGCTCGGCCTTGAACCCGGCTTCGCCCGTCGGTCCTGCTGAACCGTCTGCGGTGACCCAGTTGCGAAACATCGCTTCGGAGCGTTTGAACCGTCCGCCGGTGGATTTGGTGTCATACCATTTGTCGTGCCAGACGCCGTCTACAAGCAATCCCATAGTGATCTCTCCTTTGTTGCGCCCCTGCAAATGAATGGATCGGCCCAGAGCTGACCGGCGACCGCCTAGAACTGGCCCTGCTGGTAATCGAGCATGGCCTGGCGCACTTCGCCTTCCGTGGTCATCACGAAGGGGCCGCCCCAGACGATGGGCTCGCCGATGGGCTTGCCCGCGGCCAGCATCAGGCGCGCGCCTTTGGGACCAGCCTTGATGCGGATGGCGTCGCCGCGCCCGAACACGCCCAGCTGCGCCTCTTTGAGTTTCATCCCGCCCGCTTCCACGTCGCCCGTGTGAACGGCGAGGAAGGCGGTCTTCGCGTCCGGGATCGGTTCTTCAAACACCGCGCCGGGCTCCATGCGCAGCTCGGCGTAAAGCGGATCCACCGTCACATCGGTAACAGGGCCTTTGACCCCGGTTGAGGTCTGGCCGGTTACGATCTTGGCGACGACGCCCTCGCGCGTGTCGGAGGGGACTTGGGCCTCGTCATATTCCTGATAGCCGGGATCCTTCATCTTCTCGGCCTTGGGCAGGTTCACCCAGAGCTGGAAGCCGCTCATCAGCCCATCTTCCTGCTCGGGCATTTCCGAGTGCACGATGCCGCGCGCGGCGGTCATCCATTGCACGCCGCCCGGCTCGATCACGCCTTCATGGCCCTTGTTATCCTGATGGCGCATCCGGCCCTCGACCATATAGGTCACGGTTTCAAAACCCCGGTGCGGGTGAGGGGGGAAGCCCGCCAGATAATCGCCGGGATTATCGGAATGGAATTTGTCGAGCATCAGGAACGGGTCAAGCACCCGCAGATCGGGCGTGCCCAGCAGGCGGGTGAGCTTCACCCCGGCGCCGTCAGAGGTGGGCATGCCTTGGGTGATCTTCACGATCGGACGCAATTGAGGGCTCATGTCTGGCTCCAGTTCCGGTGTTCGGACAGAACATGGCGATCCGGCGTTGAGATGACGAGGGCGGTTTCAGACAGGCAGCGTTTCCAAAACGCGAATAATCAGGCCTTGCGTCACCTCGGGATGGACGAAACACTAAGGGCGCTGTAACCCATCCCCCCTTTTGCGATCTTACTGGAGGTCCTCACGGCATGACTGATGAGCCGTTCGTCTTGGGCTGGGAAGAATGGGCCTCGTTTCCGGGGCTCGCGCTTCCCGCGATCAAAGCCAAAATCGATACGGGGGCCAAAACGAGCGCCTTGCATGCGGTCGCCATCGAGCCTTTCGGGCCGGAGGACAACCCTCAGGTCCGCTTCGTCATGCACCCGATCCCTGATCAACCGGATCTGGAAGTGGTGTGCGCGGCGCCGGCTGTGGATCGCCGTGAAATCACCTCGTCAAATGGCGAGACGGAGTTGCGCTGGGTGATCGAAGCCAATGTCACCATTGGCGAACGCACCTGGCCGATCGAGGTCACGCTGACCAATCGCGAGAGCATGGCGTATCGCATGCTGTTGGGCCGGACCGCGATCCTTGACGACATGGTGGTCAGCCCCACCCAGTCCTGCGCGCAGAAGACCTTGAGCTATGATCTGTATCAGCACTTGCCGCGCAGCAAGCCGGTGCATCGCCCGTTGCGGATCGCCATTCTGACCCGCGAGCCGAAGAACTATTCCTCACAGCGCCTGAAAGAGGCCGCCGAGGCGCAAGGCCATGTGGCGGAGATGATCAACACGGCGCGCTGCACCATGGCGATCAACGCGCTGTCGCCTGCGATCTATTATGATGGCCGCCGCCTGCCGCGCTATGACGCTGTCATTCCGCGCATCGGCGCCTCGATGACCAATTACGGCATGGCGGTGCTGCGCCAGTTCGCCATGACCGGCGCCTATATTCTCAACACCCCTGAATCCATCGGCGCCAGCCGCGACAAGCTCTATGCGCACCAGGTGCTGGCGAGCGCCGGGATCGGCATGCCGACCACGGCTTTCGCGCACTCGCCGAAAGACACCAAGAACCTGATCGAGCACGTGGGCGGCGCCCCGCTGGTGGTGAAGCTCCTGGAAAGCACGCAAGGACGCGGCGTGATCCTGGCGGAAACCGGCAAGGCGGCGGAATCGGTGATCGACGCCTTCCGCGGACTGGACGCCAACTTCATCGTCCAGGATTTCGTCAAGGAAGCCTCGGGCGTCGACATTCGCTGCTTCGTCATCGGCAACAAGGTGGTTGCGGCGATGAAGCGCGAGGCGCAGCCCGGCGAGTTCCGCTCCAACCTGCATCGAGGCGGTCAGGCGAGCCGTGTGCGGATTTCAAAAGAAGAGCGGGCGGCGGCCGTCAAAGCGGCGCGGGCGCTGGGATTGTCTGTGGCGGGCGTGGATCTCTTGCGCTCGGACGAAGGCCCGAAAGTGCTTGAGGTGAACTCATCGCCCGGCATTGAAGGCATTGAAAAGTCTAGCGGCAAGGATGTGGCCGAGATTATCATCGACCATATTGAATCCCATGTGCGCGCTTTGCGTCGCCCGCCGGTTCGCCGCCGGAAAGGCAAGGCTGCGCCAACGGCCGCCACGGACTGAAGGATAGAAAAAGCCCTGGCGTCCGCGGGGACGAGACGCCAGGGCTGACCGGATTATTGACCCGGCATGATCACGCCGTCGATGACGTGCACGACGCCATTGGACGCGTCCACATCGGCGGCGATCACTGATGCGCCGTCGACGGTGACCGAGCCGTCGTCGCCGACGACGACATTGACCGTGTCGCCTTGCAGCGTCGTCAGGTCATACGTGCCCGGCGCCGTGCCGGCGGCCATGTATTCGCCCTGCACCACATGATAGGTGAGGATCGAGGTCAGCTGATCGCGGTTTTCCGGCTGCAGCAACGCGTTGAGCGTGTCGGAACCGACAGCCGCGAAGGCGTCGTTGGTCGGGGCGAAGACCGTGAACGGGCCGTCGCCGGACAGCGCGTCGACCAGCTCGGCGGTCTGCAGCGCGGTCACCAGCGTGGAGAAGCTTTCGTCACCGGTGGCGATCGCCACGATGGAAGGCTGGCTGGCATGGTGGTCTTTGGTCACTTTCGGGGTGGAAGCGGCGCCGGCGTCGATCGCCATGGCCGGGGCGGCGAGGGCGGCGCTCAGAGCGACGGCGGTCAGAGCAGTCAAAGTACGCATGTCTGTCTCCCATAAGGGTGATAATCAAACCTGCGGGCGGATCGCCGACAGGCATTCCAGTCGCGCTGGAACACCCATGGTTACGCAGCGCCCTCGGCGCTGGATCAATCTTAACAATTTTTTTATCGGATCTGAGGCCGGACGAAGGGCCGGTTGTCCGTGCAGGGCGTCGCGCTAAGCGCTGTCCTCAGGCGGGAGCGGCGCAAAGTATGCGTCCAGTCCGCCCTCCAGATTGGCCAGCCATGTGACGCCCTCATGGTCTCGCAGGCTCGCCTCCGTCTTCAGGGTTTCCGGGGTGATCACTTTCAGCGGCCAGTCCGGGAACAGCGCGGCTTCGCCATGGGCGATATCCAGAATGGAAAATTCCTCGTTGCGCCGGTCATCCCAGATGCATTCAAGGATGGAGCGGATGGCCTTGGGCGGGCCCTCGAGCGCATGCAGGACGCGTCTCTCATTCATCAAGAAGACGGAGGTCACGCCCACATCTCGATTATGCGCCTCGCTGCTGTGAAGCAAGGAGTCGATTTCCGCTACGCCGAGATCGGCGCGCAGCACGCTGCGGTATGCGACTCGGAACACCCAAGTCTCCTGATGGATTCCTTCAAACTTGTTAGGAACTTATGGAAGTCGGCGAGCGACAAAAGCCGAATTCATCATAGTGAACGCATTTAGTTTAACCATCAGCAGTTGTATGGGTATTCACCCGCGAGAATATGCGTATTACGCTCCCGCTCCGCCGCCGCCCGGCGTCAGGATTTCAACGGTCTCGCCGGCTTCCACATCCAGCCTGAACAGCGCATCCAGCGCTTGCCGCGTCCGGTCTTTACGATAGAGCGCCTGCGCGCCGGTCGCGCCGGGCGCCCCGCCCTTCAGGCCGGCAGGGTGCTCGGTCCGCCGGCCGGACAGAAGCGCCGCCTGCATGGGCTCCAGAAACATGATGCGCCGCACCGATCCGTCCCCGCCCTTGAAGGCGCCGTCCCCGCCGGAGCCCTTGCGCACCGAATGCTCCAGCAGACGCACCGGATAGCGCGCTTCCAGCACTTCCGGATCGGTCAGGCGCGAATTGGTCATGTGCGTGTGCACGGCGCTGGCGCCGGCAAAGCCTGACCCGTCCGCGCGATAGCCCGCGCCGGCGCCGCCGCAGATCGTCTCGTAATACTGCCGGGTCTCATCGCCGAAGGTGAAGTTGTTCATGCTGCCCTGGGCGCAGGCCATCCGGCCGGTGGCCATGAACAGCGCGTCCACCACAAGCTGGCTGGTCTCCACATTGCCGGCCACCACAGCAGCGGGCGGGACGGGATTGAGCAAGCTGCCTTCGGGCACGATCAGGGTGATGGGTTTCAGGCAGCCTTCATTGAGCGGAATGGCGTCATCCACCAGGCAGCGCAGCACATACAGCACCGCAGCGCGCGTCACGGCGCTCGGGGCGTTGAAATTGCTGGGGCGCTGTTCAGAGGTGCCGGTGAAATCGATGATGGCGGTGCGATCTGACTGATCGACGCTGATCTTGACCTTGATCACCGCGCCGTCTTCAAGCCGCATCTCAGCTTCGCCATTCGACAGCGCCTCGATCACACGGCGCACCGCGCGTTCGGCGTTGTCCTGCACATGGCCCATATAGGCGCGAACGACAGCTGTGCCGTCCAGATCGTTGAGTTTGCGAAGCTCGGCCGCGCCCTTGGAGCAGGCGGCGAGCTGGGCCTTGAGGTCGGCGATATTCTGATCGGGGTTGCGGGCGGGATAGGCGCCAGACGCCAGAACCTCGCGCACAGCCCGTTCGTCGAACCGGCCGTCGTGAAGGATCTTGACGCTGTCGAAGATCACGCCTTCCTCGTCAATCGTTTTGGAGAAGGGCGGCATGGAGCCCGGCGCGATGCCGCCGATATCGGCGTGGTGTCCGCGCGACGCCACATAGAACATGCGCGCGCCGGTCTCGTCGCACACCGGCTGGATCACCGTCACATCAGGCAGATGGGTGCCGCCATTATAAGGCGCGTTGACCGCCACAGCGTCACCGGGGCCGAGATTCGGGTGCGCCTCGACCGCCGCGAGCACGCTCGCTGACATGGAGCCCAGATGCACCGGCATATGCGGGGCGTTGGCGACCAGACCGCCTTCAGCGTCAAATACCGCGCAGGAAAAGTCGAGACGTTCCTTGATGTTGACCGAGTGCGCCGTGCGTTCGAGCACCACGCCCATCTGCTCGGCGATGGACATGAAGCGGCGGTTGAACAGCTCCAGCCGGATCGGATCAAGTGACGTGTCCCCTGCTTGCAGCGGGGCGGCGGCCTCGTGGGTCAGAACGAGCATGCCGTCCGCCAGCCGGTCGGCGCGCCAGCCCGGATCGAGCACGATGGTCTGGTTGGCGTCCATGATCAGCGCCGGTCCCGTCACACGCGCTTCAGCGCCCAGATCCTCAAGATCAAACACGGGCACGGTCTGGCTCTCACCCTGGCTGTGCATCCCGGCCTCGGCTTGAGGGGAGGGCGCGTTGCCTTGAGGGGCCAGATCGGCTTCGGCGCGCGGCGCGCCAGCGGGTGCGCCCTCGGCGTCAGCGGCGGCGGAATCCAGGATCAGCACGGCGTCATCGGGCGTGAAGCCGAAGAGCTGGCTGTGCGCAGCGTCAAAGGCCGAGCGCATGCTCGCTTCATCGCCCCACGCCACGGGCAGGGCGGTGTCAGAGCCCTGAACCCGGATGCGCACTTCTTTTGCGACTGAAATGTCTCGCGCGCTCTGGTCTTTCAGCGATTGAAGCGCTTCGGCCTCAAGGGCGTCCAGCGTGCCTTCGGCGGTTTGAAGCCCCGCTTCGTCAAAGGGGATTTCAAGCCCCGCCTGCCGTGTGTCGCGCAAGGGCGCCAAGCCGATCCCATATGCAGACAGAAGGCCGGCTTTGGGGTGGATCAGCGCTGTGCGCATGCCCAGAGCTTCCGCCACCTTGCACGCGTGCTGACCGCCCGCGCCGCCAAAGGCGTTCAGCGCATAGCCGCGCGGATCGACGCCCTGAGCCGTCGAGATCTGTTTGATGGCGTCGGCCATGGCTTCGATGGCGACCGACAAAAAGCCCTCGGCTGCGGCTTCAGGACTGTCGAGCCCCATCTTGTCCGCCAGCTCGCCCAGGGCCGTGCGCGCGGCTTGCACATCCAGCGGCTGATCATGGTTCGGGCCGAACACTTTGGGGAACCAGTCCGGCTGGATGCGGCCCAGCACCACATTGGCGTCCGTCACCGCCGCGGGGCCGCCGCGGCCATAACAGGCCGGGCCCGGATCCGCGCCAGCGCTGCGCGGCCCGACCCGGGCGCGCTCACCGTCAAAATCGAGCACCGAGCCGCCGCCCGCCGCTACGGTGTGCACGCTGAGCATGGGAGCGCGCAATTGTCGGCCGTCAAGGCTCGCCATGTCGGTGCGGGCATAGCTCTCGCCGTCATAGCGCGACACGTCAGTGGAGGTGCCGCCCATGTCAAAGCCGATGACCTTGTCATAACCCGCGGACTTGGCGGTGAGGGCCATGCCCACCACGCCGCCCGCAGGACCTGACAGGACCGCGTTGCGCGCCTTGAAATGCCTGGCGCTCGACAGGCCGCCGCCCGATTGCATGAAGTACAGCGGCGCGCCCTCAAGGCCGGTGTCCACCCGGCCCACATAATCGCGCAACACCGGCTCAAGATAAGCATCGATCACCGCCGTCGAAGCGCGCGGAACCAGCTTGATCAGGGGGCTCGCTTCGCTGGATCGGGTGACATGGTCAAACCCGGCCTCTCGCGCCAGCTCGGCGACCGCCTGTTCGTGGGAGTCGTTCACATGCGCGTTCATGAAAGCGATCGCGACGCTGGCGAAACCGTCTGCACGCGCTTGCTCCAGCGCGGCCCTGGCGGCGCCAAGATCAAGCGCGGTCACCTCTTCGCCATGCGTTGAGAGCCGTCCGTCCACCTCCACTGTTCGCGCCGGCAGCGGGGCCGGGCGCTTGATGTCGAGCGCGAAAATATCGGGTCGGGTCTGGTCGCCGATGATCAGAATGTCGCCAAAGCCGCGGGTGACCAGGAACAGGGTTTTCGCGCCGTCCAGCTCCAGAAGGGCGTTGGTGGCCACGGTCGTGCCCATTTTCACCGCCGCCAGAGCGCCTTTCGGCATGGCGTCTCCGGTCGACACGCCCAGCAAGCGCCGGACGCCTTCGGTGGCCGCGTCTTCATAGGCGTCTGAATTTGAGAGGAGTTTGAGCGCCTTCAGATCGCCTTCGGGCGAGCGTCCGATCACGTCGGTGAACGTGCCGCCCCGGTCAATCCAGATTTCCCATTCGGCTTGGGCGGCGTCAGATCGGGTCACGCGAGGCTCCTTGGCGGCGAGTGTGTCGGCCTTTTGCTATGAACAGCACAGCTTGCCCGGACAGAGCAAGAACGCGGCCGCACACAACGCCCGTATTCTGATGCGGGAAATCATGGCGCCAGCGCCTCCTTTTCGGTATTCTTTCGCGGATGCAGCGTAGCACTTTGATCCCACGCAGCCGGACCGGCGTCTCGTCATGGGAGGCGGGACGATGAGCTTTTGGCGCAAGCTGGCCGACCTGATCACCGGGCAACGCGATCCGTTTGAATGCCGGGGCGAGGATTGCCCGCCCGGCCGTGCGGTCGATGACGCGGAATTCGCCATGGCCCTGATCGGGCTGGGCGCCAAGATGGCCAAAGCCGACGGCGTTGTGACGCGCAATGAAGAGCGCGCCTTCCTGCAGGTGTTTCAGGCGCCGCCCGGATTTGAAGTGTCCCTGCGCCGCGCTTTTGATCTCGCCAAGCAGACGACTCTGGGCTTTGACGGCTACGCCCGCCGTCTGGCGCGGCGGTTCAAGGACCATCCGGCGGTGCTGGAAGACGTTCTGGACGGCCTGTTCCACATCGCCAAGGCGGATGGACGCGTCACCCAGGACGAAGATGACTTCCTGTCGCGGGTGGCGGATCTGTTCGGGTTTACAGCGCGGGAATATGACCGGATTCGCGTGGCGCATTTGGGCGCGCCTGAAGACGACCCTTACGTGATCCTGGGCATAGACCGGGACGCCGATGAGCAGGCGGTGAAGACCGCCTACCGCAAGGTCGCCTCGCAAAACCACCCCGACCGGCTGATCGCGCGCGGCGCTCCCGCCGAGATGCAGCGCATTGCTGTGGAAAAGATGGCGGCGATCAATGCGGCTTATGCCGCGATCACCCGCAAGCGTGATGTGAAAGGGCTGGGCGCTCCAGCTGAATGACAAATCCTTCACGCTCGGGCCTCTAGCATTGACCTGAAGCGTTCAAACCCCAAACTATGTAGGGGCTGGACGACAGACTCACCTTGGAGACATCGCAATGACGCACCAACAGGCATATGACGCAGGCGGACTGATGAACGGTTTGCGTGCGCTTCTGGCAGGTCTGGCGGCGGTTGCGGTGATTGGTCTTGTCCTTGTCCTGGCGGCGTTTCTGACCATGGCGGCCTTCGTCGTCGCAGGCCTCGCCGCTGTCGGCGCTGCGGGGTATTGGGCTTATCGCAAAGTGGTCAAACGCTCTCGCAAACCCACCGACCGCACCGTTCTGGACGCGCATCGCGGCCCCCATGGCTGGACCGTGGATGGCGAGGACCAGCCGGGCGGCGTCTAATTCTGTCTGCAGACGCCGGCTTTCAGACCTCGCAAAGCTAACAGTTCGAAATTCATCGTGAGCGATACACTGCTTGCGGGCGAGGGCGGGCTCGCTTAGAGCGAGGCTATGTCACTTCGCCACTTCGCCCTTCTGTTTGGTGTCTGCCTCGTCTGGGGACTGAATTTCGTCGTTGCGAAATGGTCCCTGTCGGGCACGCCCGTTCTGGTGGAAGGTTTTGAGGGCAGTCCGCCCTTTTTCTTCGCTTTCCTGCGCTTTTTCCTGCTCTATGCGGTGCTGGGTCCGTGGCTGCGGCCCGTGCCGCGTCATATGGGCGTGGTGATCGGGGCGGCGCTGACCATGGGCGCCATTCAGTTCGCCTTGTTGTTTGTCGGCCTGCGTTACGCCTCGCCCTCCGCCATCGCCATCGTAGTCCAGCTGGCGGTGCCGTTCACCACGGTGCTGTCCATCATCTTCCTGCAGGAACGGGTGCGCTGGGTGCGCGGCAGCGGCATGGCGATCGCCTTCGCCGGCGCGGCTTTGGTGGTTCTGAAACCGGCAGAGTTCTCTTTTACCGCGGGGCTTCTGGCCGGGGTCGGCGCCGCATTTGCTGCGGCGGCGGGCTCCATTCTGGTGAAGAAGGCGGACATGTCCGCCATGTCGCTTCAGGCCTGGATCGGGCTGATTTCCTGGCCGCCGCTTCTGGCCATGACGCTGTTGTTTGAGCGCGATCAGATCGCCGCCTCGCTGGATGGCGGCTGGCTGTTCGTGGGCTCGCTGGCCTTCACCGTACTGCTGGTGAACATCTTCGGGCACGGATCGTTCTATTATCTGCTGCGCCGGTATGACGCCTCCCTCATCGCGCCTTTGACCCTGATGGGGCCGCTGATCGGCGTCATTCTGGGCGTGGTGCTGCTGGGCGATCCGGTCACCTGGCAGTTGATCGTGGGCGGCGTTCTGGCGCTGGCGGGCGTCGGCGTGGTCGCGGCGCGGCGCGCCAAGACGGTGGCCCCTACAACGCCGATAGGACGCCCTCGCTAGCAGGAGAGACGCATGGCCGTGATCACGCGCCCGTCGCCCAATTTCAATGATCGCCGCCTGCCGCCCTCGATGCTGGTTTTGCACTATACCGGCATGGAGACCGGCGAGGCCGCGATTGAGCGTCTGTGTGATCCAGGGTTTTCTGTGAGCGCTCATTATGTGGTCGAGGAGGATGGACGCGTCTTCCAACTTGTGAGCGAGGACAAGCGCGCCTGGCATGCGGGCAAGGGTGTCTGGCGCGGTTGCAGCGACATCAACTCCGCCTCCATCGGCGTCGAGATCGTCAATGGCGGTCATGATTTCGGCCTGCCCGACTATCCCGAGGCGCAGATCGAGGCGGTGCTGGCGCTCTGTCAGGGCATTCTCGCCCGCCATCCCATCAAGGCGTGCGATGTGATCGGGCATTCCGATCTGGCGCCGGACCGCAAGCAGGATCCGGGCGAGAAATTTCCCTGGAAGCGCTTCGCCGAGGCGGGCGTCGGTCTGTGGCCGCAGGCTGTTCCGTCAGTCCTGCCGCCCTGCGCGCCAAGTGACGAGGGAGAGGCCGTCACGGCTTTGCGTCAGGCGCTTTGCGACATCGGCTACGGCGCCGAGCCAGCGGGCGCTTATGACCAGGCGCTGAAAGCGGTTGTGCTGGCGTTTCAGCGCCGCTTCCGCTCGCAAGCTTTGACAGGCGTTGCGGATGAAGAGACCTGCGCTCTGATCGAAGGGCTGCGGCGGCAGGTGACATCTGTCATCCCAAAAGGGTGACGCCTGGAACCTGATCGTCGAGCGAAGGCGGGGCAGTCTGGGGACAACAAAGCAAAGGAGCTTGTCCCATGTTGTTGTCCCTCATCGCCGTCCTGGGCTCTGTGTCCGTCACCGTCAACACGCCGAATCCAGAAGGCGACATGTATGTTTCGATCTGCTCGGAGGACACCTTCCTGAGCGGTCGTTGCGAACACGGTCAGCGCCGCGCCGCCAGTCCCGAAGATGTCTTTGTCTTTGACGATATTCCCGCCGGCGACTGGGCGATCCAGGTCTGGCGCGACCCGGAAGGCGACGGCGAGATGCGCACCATGGCGTTTGGCATCCCTGCCGAGCCGATCACCATTTCCAACGATCCGCCCATGAATTTCGGCCCACCCCGGTTTGCGGATGCGGCCGTCGCCGTCAGCGAAGACGGTGCGGAAATCAGCCTCTCTGTGAACTGATAAGCCGCCTCACAGGTTATGAAAGACTGGCCGTCGCGCTTGACCGCGGCGGCCTTTTTCGTGATGGGATGAGGGATCAGAGGGCTGGGCGGCCGCTGCTGCGAGAGGGGAAACCCTGCAGGAGAGGAAAGTCCGGGCTCCATGGAGGCAAGGCGCCGGGGAAATCCCGGCGGGCCGGTTTTCCGGTTCAGGGATAGCGCCGCAGAAATCAGACCGCCGCGTTTCGGCGCGGTAAGGGTGAAACGGTGGGGTAAGAGCCCACCGCCCCGACCGCAAGGAAGGGGGCACGGCAAGCCCCGCCTGGAGCAAGACCGAATAGGGACCCGCGTTTCGCCTTGGCGAGACAGACGCGCCTCCGCGTCGAGGTCCGGGTAGGTCGCTGGAGGCGTCGTGCAAGCGGCGTCCTAGAGGAATGGTCGCCCCCGGTCGTCCTGTATGGGACGGCATGGGACAGAACCCGGCTTATAGGCCCTCTGATCCTGTTTTTTAGGGCGTTAGCACGGTCAAAGGTTAACGCCTCGCCCAATCTGTTCTCAATCTGTTCTTGTTTTCGGGTTCCGTTTTTCACGGAATTCTTAGTTCTCATGCGGTAAAACGAGTCTCGCAACAGGTTAGGACCATTGTAACCCATGCTTTCCCATGTTATCCCATAGTTAACCCGCCATGATGGGGTGCGGGTGAGTATGGGGCTATGCCGGTCATGTTCGTCTCCACGACGACCAACGGGATTGATGCGAAGGGGCGGGTGTCTGTACCGGCCGACTTCCGCGCGACCGTGTCCGGCCAGGGCTTTCCCGGCATCTATGTCTGGCGCTCGTTCAACGGCCCCTTCCTGGAAGGCGGCGGTCAGCGCCTGCTCGAGGATTATTCCGACGCCATCGAGGACATGGATCCTTATGATCCGGCCCGCACCGCGTTTGAGCGCGTGATCTTTGGCGGCGCCAAGGCGCTGTCGTTTGACTCAACAGGTCGGGTCTCCCTGCCCAAAGAGCTGATCGACCATGCCGGTCTCGCCAAGCAGGCGGTGTTCATCGGCATGGGCAAGCGCTTCGAGATCTGGGATCCGACCGCGCACGCCGATCAGGCCGAAGACGATCTGGCTTTTGCGCGCGACAACAAGTCTGCGCTGCGCCGCCCGTCCCGCCGCCGGGGAGATGAGTCATGAACGACGCCTCCCACGTCCCGGTGATGCTCGATGAAGTGCTGACGGCGCTACAGCCGCGCGATGGCGGTCTGTATGTGGACGGCACCTTTGGCGCGGGCGGTTATACCCGCGGCATCCTCGGCGCGGCCGACTGCCGGGTGCTGGGCATTGATCGCGATCCGAGCGCGCGTGAAACGGCGGATCTGATGACGACGGCCTACAAGGGCCGCTTCGCCTTTGGTTTTGGTCCGTTCTCGATGATGGAAGACATTATCGAGGTGGCGGGCAGTTCGGGCGTGGACGGCGTGGTGCTCGATCTGGGGGTCAGCTCCATGCAGATCGACCAGGCCGAACGCGGATTTTCCTTCCAGAAGGACGGCCCGCTGGACATGCGCATGTCCCAGTCCGGCCCGACGGCCGCGGACGCCGTGAACCATCTGGAAGCCAATGAGCTGGCGGCGATTTTCAAGATTTATGGCGAGGAGCGTCATGCGCGCCGCGCGGCGCAGGCGATCATTCGCGCACGCGAGATCGAGCCGATCACCCGCACTCTGGCGCTGGCCGACATCATCGGCAAGGCGGTGGGCGGCAAGCCGGGCCGCATTCACCCCGCCACGCGCTCGTTCCAGGGCTTGCGCATTTACGTCAATGACGAGCTGGGCGAGTTGGTGCGCGGACTGCAGGCGGCTGAACGCGTGCTCAGGCCCGCCGGACGTCTTGTGGTGGTGACCTTCCACTCGCTGGAAGACCGCATCGTGAAAACCTTTTTGCGCGAGCGCGGCGGCCTGATGGGCGGCGGCTCGCGCCATCAGCCGGAAATCCAGCCGGAGCGCGAACCCAGCTTTTCGCTGATCAGCAAGAAAGCCCAGGCCGCGTCCGACGTGGAAGCGTTTGAAAACCCGCGCGCGCGCTCAGCCAAGCTGCGCGCTGCGATCCGCAATGAAAACCCGGCCTGGCCCCGTGATGAAGAAGGCTTTGCGGGCGTGCCGCCCTATCGCCGTCTTGAGGAGTGTGTTCAATGATCCGCATCGTTGAAATCGTCGGCGTTCTGGTCGCCGCCATCCTGCTCGCCGCGCTTTATGTGGCCAAATCGGGGACGGCGAGCGATTCTGAAAAACTCGCCCAGCTTCAGGCCGAGCTGGCGCGTGAACGCGGGCGCATCAGCGCGCTGGACGCGGAGATCTCCCATCAGGAAGAGCCTGAGAATCTGCGCCGTCTGGCGCGCGCCTATCTGGGTTTTGAGCCGGTGCGCCCCGAGCAGGAGCTGGCCTTTTCCGAATTGCCGCGCCTGAGCGCCCAGCAAGCGCCGGAAGGCTTGCGCGCCCCGCAACAGGGCCTGGCCACGGCGCAGGTGTCTTACGCCAATCCCGGACAGAACTGATGACGATCCTCCGGCGGCTTTCGCGGCGGGTGCGGGTCAAGGATGACCGACGCGCCACCCCGCCTGCGCCGGTGGAGACGGCCCCGGTTCAGGCCATGCGCCGTATGCGCATTGAAAATCGCAGCAATCTGGCGGGGCGTCGCCGTTCGCGTCTGAGCGTGATCGGTCTGGTGCTGAGCCTCGGGTTCGTGATCTCGGCGGGCCGGGCGGTGGAGATCGCCGTGTTCAATGGCGATGCTGACGCGCGTTTTGAAGCGTCCGCCGCCGAGCTGGCGCCGGTGCGTCGCGCCTCGATCCTGGATCGCGATGGCGAAATCCTGGCGGCGACGCTGGACTTTCATTCCGTCTACGCTGATCCGCTCTATGTCTGGGATGCTGCGGAAGTCGCCCAGCAGCTGGCCACCGTGCTGCCCGAGCTGGATGTGGAGCGGCTGACCCGCAGGCTGTCTTCGAACTCGCGCTATGTGCCGATCGCTGACGGGCTGAGCCCGCGCGTGCGCCAGGCGATCCACCTTCTGGGGCTGCCCGGCGTGAATTTCCGCGTCGAACCGGGCCGCATTTATCCCAAACAGCGCGTCGCCGCGCATCTGGTCGGCTATGTGGATGGTCAGATGGAAGGCGTCGCGGGCGCCGAGCGCGCGTTTGAAGCCGAGCTGGCCGAGGGCGGACGTCCGGTCAGCCTGTCCATTGACCTGACGGCGCAATACCGGGTCGAAAGCATTTTGCGCGAGCGCATGGCGGCCCACCAGGCGGCGGGCGCCTCGGCGGTTCTGATGCGGGTGGGCACCGGCGAGATCATCGCCATGGCCTCCTTGCCCGATTACGACCCCAACCGGTTCGCTGAAGCGACCGCGCCCGGCTCTGACATCGACCCGCTGTTCAATCAGGCGGTGCAGGGGGTTTACGAGCTGGGGTCGGTGTTCAAGCCATTGTCGCTTGCTGCGGGCCTTGAGGCGGGCAGCGTGCATATGGATGATGTCTATGACGCCTCGACCCCGGTGCGCATTGGCGGTCACACCATCCATGATTATCGCGGCGAGAACCGCCCGCTGACCGCGCGGGAAATGGTGCTGTATTCCTCAAACATCGCCGCTTCTCGCATGGCCGACACGATCGGCGCCGATGATCTGACCGGGTTTTATTCCGATTTGCGCCTGTTTGAAGCGCCGCCGGTGGAGCTGCTGGAAGCGGCGGGCCCCAACCTGCCGCGCCGCTGGGGCCGCATCCAGACCATGACGGCGTCTTACGGGCACGGGTTTCAGGTCAGCCCGCTGGCGCTGGCGGCGGCGTATTCGGCGCTGGCCAATGGCGGCGTCTACACCCCGCCGACCCTGCGCCCTGTCGCGCCAGGGGAGACCGTGGCGGGCGTGCCGGTGATGAGCTCCAGCGTTGCGGCCCAGGTGCTGGGCGTGATGCGTGAGTTCGTGGCGCGCTCTCAAACGGGGACGGCGGATGTGGACGGGCTGGCTGTGGCGGGCAAGACCGGAACGGCGGAGCGCGTCGTGGGCGGTCAGTATGTGGAAGGCAACACCTTCAACACGTTTGTCGCCGTCTTTCCCTTTGATGATCCGCAATATGTGCTGACGGTCTCCATGGACCGGCCCCAGCCCACTGCTGAAACTCACGGGTTCTCCACGGCGGGCTGGACGGCTATGCCGGCGGCGGGCGAAATCATCCGCGCGCTGGCCGGTGTTCTGGACATCGACCGTCATGACGCCGACCCTGAGGCTCAAGTCTCGGTGGTCGCCGAACTGTTCGCCCCCCGTCCGCGACTGGTCGCCCCGTCCGAGGAGCCTGTCGCGCTGGAAGACGCCATGCTTGAGGACTCACGATGATCCGTACGCTTGCTGACTTGCTGCCCGAAAGCCTGGGCGTCCCGGCCGGAGCGCAGGGGCTTGAAGTCACAGGATTGGCGCTCGACAGCCGCAAGGTGAAGCCCGGCGATCTGTTCGCCGCGCTGCCCGGCGTGAAGGTCAACGGAACCCAATTCATCCCCATGGCGATCGAGAAGGGCGCGGTTTGCGTGCTCGCGCCGAAGGGAACTCAGGCCTCCGTCCCGGTCATCGAGGCGGAAGATCCGGCGGGCGCGCTGTCGGCGATTGCCGCCAACTTCTATCCGCGCCAGCCTGCGACCATTGCGGCGGTGACCGGCACCAATGGCAAAAGCTCGACCGTCGAGTTCCTGCGCCAGATCTGGGCGTCGGCGGGATATGAAGCGGCGGCGCTCGGCACGCTGGGGGTGACACGCGCGTCAGGCCGGACGGATGTGGGCTATACGACGCCGGACGCCATTGCGCTTCATCAAAGCCTGGATAAGCTGACCGAGGAAGGCGTCACCCATCTGGCGATGGAGGCGTCCTCGCACGGGCTCAAGCAGCGCCGCATGGACGGCGCGCGCCTGGCGCTGGTGGGGTTCACCAACCTCACCCAGGACCATCTCGATTATCACCCCGACTTTGAAGACTATTTCGCCTCCAAGATGCGGCTGTTCTCGACGCTGGCGCCCATGGGCGCGCCGGCGGTGATCAATATGGATTCAGACTGGTCCGCGCGCGTGGCGCAGGCGGCTCAGTCCGCTGGGCTGAGCCCGGTCGAGATTGGCTGGCGCGGCCGGGATCTGACCGTGCATGAAATCACGCCGCATCCCGCCAGCCAGCATGTGCGCTTCAGCTGGAAAGGCGAGGAGCGCGAGGTCGATCTGCCGCTGATCGGCGAATTCCAGGCGGCCAATGCGCTGGGCGCGGCGGCGATGGCCATCGCCAGCGGCGTGCAGCCCGATCAGGCGTTTGAGGCCATGGGCGCCTTGCAGGGCGTGGCCGGACGTTTGCAGACGGTGGGGACCACCATGGATGGCGCGCCGGTGCTGCTCGATTACGCGCATACGCCGGACGGACTGGACAAATTGCTGCGCGCTGCGCGACCGCACACGCAAGGACGGATTGTTCTGGTGTTTGGCGCAGGCGGAGACCGGGACGCCACCAAGCGCGCGCCCATGGGCGAGATTGCGGCGCGGCTGGCGGATATCGCCATCGTCACGGACGACAATCCGCGCACCGAAGATCCCGCCGGCATTCGCAAGGCGATCATGGCCGCGTGCCCCGACGCGCAGGAAATTCCAGATCGCGAAGCGGCGATCCGCGCCGGGATCGAGCACCTGAAAAAGGGCGATGTCCTGCTGATCGCTGGCAAGGGGCATGAAACCGGCCAGATCCTGGCGGATCGCGTCATTCCCTTTGATGAAACCCAGATCGTCTCCTCCCTTCTGCAGGAGCGGGGAGGGACGGCATGACGACGCCGCTCTGGACCGCCAAGCAAGCTGCGGAGGCGTCTGGCGGGCGCCTGACCGATGGCGGCTGGAACGCCACGGGCGTCTCCATCGACACGCGTACGCTGCAGCCCGGCGATCTGTTCGTCGCTCTGACAGACCGGCGCGACGGCCATGACTTCGCCCAGGCGGCGCTCGACAAGGGCGCGGCGGCGGTGCTGGTGTCGCGTCCTGAGGTCTGCTCAGGCCCGCGGCTGGTGGTCAGCGACGTGCTGGATGGTCTGATCAAGCTGGGCGAGGGCGCACGGCGTCGCTCTGAGGCGGTGCGCGTGGGCGTGACGGGCTCGGTCGGCAAGACCAGCGTCAAGGAGGCCCTGGCCGCGGTGTTCCGCAAGGCCGGTCCCGCCCATTGGAGCGAGAAGAGCTATAACAATCATTG
Organism: Oceanicaulis alexandrii DSM 11625; assembly: GCF_000420265.1. Taxonomy (NCBI): domain Bacteria; kingdom Pseudomonadati; phylum Pseudomonadota; class Alphaproteobacteria; order Maricaulales; family Maricaulaceae; genus Oceanicaulis; species Oceanicaulis alexandrii. The sequence continues at coordinate 669,552 of NZ_ATUP01000001.1, read as the reverse complement.
GGGCGTGCCGCTGACCCTGTCGCGCATGCCCGAGGCGACCCGGCACGCCGTGTTTGAAATGGGCATGAACCATAAGGGCGAGATTTCGACCCTGACCCAGATGGTGCGTCCGCATGTGGCGATGATCACCAAGATTGCGCCCGCCCATTTGGAGAATCTGGGCTCCATGGACGCGATCGCCGACGCCAAATCCGAGATCTTTGAGGGGCTTGAGGCGGACGGTGTCGCTGTGATCCCGGCCGATGACGAATTCGCGCCGCGCCTGATGCAGGCGGTTCAGGGATCGGGCGCCGGATTCATGCTTGATTTCGGTCTTACTCCCGGCGCCGCGGTGCGCATCCTGTCCTATGACGAGGGACCGGATGGAGGCGTGGGCCGCATGGATGTGATGGGCAAGCCGATGGATTTCCGCCTACGCCTGCCCGGCGCGCACCAGGCGGTCAACGCGGCGGGCGTGGTGGCGGCGGCCTTGGGCGCCGGCGTCGACCCCGACTTGGCGCTTGATGCGCTGTCCGAGCTCAAACCGACCGCCGGACGCGGCGTCGCCTTCTTTGCGCAGCTCTCGAAAGGCCGCGTCATCGAGGTGGTGGACGAAAGCTATAACGCCAATCCCGCCTCCATGCGCGCCGCTTTCAGCGCGCTCAAGCTGCGCAAGCCGCACGGCGAGGGCCGCAAGCTGGCGGTGATCGGCGAAATGCTGGAGCTGGGGCCGGACAGCCATGCGCTGCACGCCAACCTGGCCGAACCGCTGGTCGAAGCGGGGGTGGATCAGGTGATCGGGGTGGGCGAGGGCGCACGCGCGCTGATGGACGCCTTGCCGCCGGCGCTGCGCGCGCACTGGTGCGAGAGCGCCGACACTGTGGTTGAAAGCCTGACCGAACTGGCGCGGGATGGCGATGTGGTCCTTGTTAAGGGATCAAACGCATCTGGCGTTCATAAACTTGTGTCATCGCTCCGCGACAAAGCCGCGTCCGCCACCGCCTCCGCCTAAAGGGCCTTTTTGACTATGCTTTATCTCTTGCTGTCTCCGTTTGCAGAACAGTTTCAGGCCCTTAACCTGATCAATTACCTGACGTTCCGCACCGGCGCCGCGATGATGACCGCCTTTGTTCTGGCGCTCGCCATCGGCAATCCCTTCATCGGCTGGCTGCGCACCAAGGGCAGCCAGCCGATTCGCACCGATGGACCGGAAAGCCATATCGTCGCCAAGGCGGGCACCCCCACCATGGGCGGGTTCATCATTCTGGCGGGCATACTGGCGGGGACGCTGATCTGGGCGGACATCTCCAACCCCTATCTGTGGGTGGTGATCTTCGTGACCGCAGGCTTTGGCGGCATCGGCTTCATCGACGACTGGCGCAAGGTCACCCAGAAATCCACTGAAGGCCTGTCGGGCAAGGGCAAGCTGATCCTGCAATTCATCATCGCCGCGATCGCGGTGGTGGCCATGGTCTACCTGCTCGATACGGCGCCGGACACGCCGGACAATTTCGCGACGTCTGTGGCCGTGCCCTTCTTCAAGGATCTGATGGTCCCGCTCAGCTACGCCTTCTACCTGTTCGGCATGGTGGTGATCGTGGGCGCGTCCAACGCCGTGAACCTGACGGACGGGCTGGATGGCCTCGCCATCGTGCCGGTGATGATCGCAGCGGCAAGTTTCGGCTTCATCGCCTATTTCGTCGGCTCCTCGGTGTATTCTGAATACCTGTTCCTGAACTTCACCCCCGGCACCGGCGAATTGTCGGTGATCTGCGGGGCGATGATCGGCGCGGGTCTGGGCTTTCTGTGGTACAACGCCCCGCCCGCCATGGTGTTCATGGGCGATACCGGTTCGCTGTCGCTGGGCGGCGCTATCGGCACGATTGCGGTGGCGGTCAAGCACGAGATCGTGCTGGTGATCATCGGCGGCCTGTTCGTGCTGGAAGCGGTGTCGGTCATGGTCCAGGTCGCCAGCTTCAAGCTGACGGGCAAGCGCGTCTTCCGCATGGCGCCGATCCACCACCATTTCGAGAAGCTGGGCTGGGCGGAACCCACCATTGTGATCCGGTTCTGGATCATCGCCTTCGTGCTCGCCCTGATTGGCCTGTCCACTCTGAAACTTCGTTAGGCCGCCGCATCGGCGGGCGCTGATGACTTAGGAAACGCGCATGAGCACCCGTCGCAAGGCCGGATTGTGGAGCGGACTGGACCGCCCGATTCTGGTCATCGTGATCTTTTTGATGGCGATCGGGATTGTTCTGGCCTTCGCCGCCAGTCCTGCGGCGGCCGAGCGCGCATCCTGGATCGATGACCCGTTCTATTATCTGTACCGCCAGTTGTTCTTTGCGGGTGTGGGGCTGGCCATCTTGGCGTTCGTCTCGGCGCTCTCGGTGACCGGCGTGCGGCGCTTTGCGGGGCTGGCTCTTGTGGGCGCCCTGATCGCGCTGGTTCTGGTGCTGATCATCGGCGCGGACGTGAAGGGCGCGACGCGCTGGATCCGTGTAGGCACGTTTTCACTGCAGCCGTCGGAGTTTCTCAAACCTGCGTTCGTGGTGATCGCCGCCTGGCTGTTCGCCGAGGAGGATCGCGGCGCGCCGGCGCCCGGCCGCCTGATCGCGTTCGGCTTTTACGGGCTGTCTGTTCTCTTGCTGATGCTCCAGCCCGATTTTGGCCAGACCGTACTGATCTCGCTGGTGTTCGGCGCTTTGCTTTGGGCCGGCGGTCTGTCCTGGCTGCACACCACGATTCTGGGCGTTCTGGCGGTCATCGGCGGCGGCGGCGCCTATCTGGCGCTGCCCCATGTGCGAGACCGTATCCTGGACTTCATCGGCCCGGGCGGCGAGCGCACCCAGACTGAAACCGCGCTCGACGCCATGTCGCGCGGAGGGGTCTGGGGCGCGGGGCCGGGTGAGGGCCAGGTCAAGCATTTGCTGCCTGAAGCGCACACCGACTTCGTCTTCTCCGTGGCGGCGGAGGAATATGGGCTGATCGCCTCGCTGGCGATCATCGGGCTGTATGCGCTGTTGTTCGCGCGGGCCTGGATGTTGTCGCTGCGGCTGACCGATCCGTTCGCCCAGCTCGCCACCTCCGGGCTGGCGCTGCTCTTCGCGCTGCAGGCGCTTGTGAATATCGGAGTGAATCTCGATATCGCGCCCCCCACCGGCATGACCTTGCCCTTCATCTCCTATGGAGGCTCGTCCATGCTGGCTTTGTGTTTCTCCGCCGGCTTGCTGCTGGCGTTGACCCGTCGTCGTCCGGGCGCCTATGCGCATCGGGCTCGCCAAGGAGCGTTATCCGCGTGACCCCGAAACGATTGCTCATCGCCGCCGGGGGAACCGGCGGCCACATGTTTCCCGCACGCGCCGCCGCCGACGCCCTGATCGCGCGCGGCTGGTCGGTCAAGCTGGTGACCGACGCGCGCGGCGCCAAGCATGCGCGCGATTTTCCCGGTGACGGCGTGACCGAGATCGAGGCGTCCAGCCCGTTCTCCAAAAACCCGGTCAAGATGGCGCAGTCCGTTCTGAAGCTCACCACCGGCGTTTTCCAGGCGCGCCGCATTCTGGCGGAATATCAGCCCCACGTGGTGGCGGGGTTTGGCGGCTATCCGGCCTTTCCGGTGCTGACGGCGGCGTGGATGAACTCCGTTCCGCGCGTCATCCATGAACAGAACGCCGTACTGGGGCGGGTGAACCGTCTGTTCGCCGGCTCGGTGGTCAGCGTCGCGTCCGGCTTCACGCGTCTCGACAAGATGCCTGACTCAGCCGTGCATGCGGTGACGGGTAATCCGGTGCGCGCCCAGGTGCTTCAGGCGCGTGAGGTTGAGTATAAACCGCCGCAGCCGGGCGGGGAGATCCGGCTTCTGGTGCTGGGCGGCTCGCTCGGCGCCCGCATCCTGTCTGAAACCGTGCCGCGCGCGGTCGCCGCCCTGCCAGAAGACCTGCGTCTGCGCCTGAAAGTGGTGCAGCAAACGCGCGAGGAAAGCCTCGACAGCGCCCGCGCGATATACGCCGACGCCGGGGTTCAGGCCGAGCTCAGCCCGTTCTTTCGCGATATGGGCCGGCTTTACGCCGAGACCCATCTGGTGATCTCGCGTTCGGGCGCGTCGTCCGTGTCTGAAATCTCAGCCATTGGCCGTCCGGCCCTGTTCGTGCCGCTGGCCATCGCCATGGATGATCACCAGACGGCCAATGCGCAAGGGCTGGTCAAGGTCGGCGCGGCGGACATGATGACCGAGGCGGAATTCACCGTCGATAATCTGCGGGCGCGGCTTGAAACCCTGTTGGCGGACGGCGAAGCTCTGGACGCGCGTGCGCGCCTGGCGCGGACCGAAGGCCGACCCGACGCGCATGAACGTCTTGCTGATCTGATTATACAAGCTGCGGAGCCGAAAACCTGATGCCGCCTATTGATCTCGCCGCCTCCGTGGGTCCCGTTCATTTCGTCGGCATAGGCGGCATCGGCATGAGCGGCATCGCCGAAGTCATGCTGACGCTGGGCTATCAGGTCACAGGCTCTGACATCAAGGACAGCGCCAATGTCCAGCGCCTGCGAAACAAGGGCGCCGTGGTCCATATCGGCCATGCCGCTGAAAATGTGGACGGGGCCGGGGCGCTGGTGGTCTCAAGCGCGGTGAAGCCTGACAATCCCGAACTGGTCGCCGCCCGCGCCAAACGCACGCCGGTGGTGCGCCGCGCAGAGATGCTGGCCGAGCTGATGCGCCTCAAGCATGCGGTCGCGGTCGCCGGCACCCATGGCAAGACCACCACGACCTCGCTGGTGGCGTGCCTGATGGATTCCGCCGGCTTTGATCCGACCGTCATCAATGGCGGCATCATTTCCGCCTATGGCTCGAACGCCAAGATCGGCGAGGGCGAGTGGATGGTGGTCGAGGCCGATGAAAGCGACGGCTCCTTCCTGAAGCTGCGCGGATCGGTCGGGATCATCACCAATATCGACCCTGAGCATATGGAGCATTACGGCTCGTTCGACGCCCTGCGCGCCGCCTTCGCCCAGTTTGTCGAGAACCTGCCGTTTTATGGCTTTGCGGTGATGTGCATCGACCATCCCGAAGTGCAGGCGCTGGCGGCGAAGATCGAGGACCGCCGCGTCATCACCTATGGCTTCTCACCCCAGGCCGATGTGCGCCTGTCCAATCTCGTCATGGACGAGACGGGCGGGCATTTCGACCTGACTTTCCAGCCGCGCGGGACCGAGCCTGTGACCTGGGCGGGGATCAGCCTGCCGATGATGGGCGAGCATAATGTGCTGAACGCGGCCGGCGCTCTGGCGGTGGTTCAGGCGTTGGGCGGCGGCGAGGAAGAAGCGCGCACGGCGCTGGCGGGCTTCACCGGCGTCAAGCGCCGCTTCACCCTGACCGGACAAGCCCATGGCGTCACGGTGGTGGATGATTACGGCCATCACCCTGTCGAGATCACGGCGGTGCTGAAAGCCGCGCGCCAGCAAGTGGGCGACGGCCGGGTGCACGCCGTTGTGCAGCCCCACCGCTATTCGCGCCTGCATGACCTGTTTGAAGATTTCTGCACCTGTTTCAACGATGCGGACAGCGTGCTGGTGACGCCTGTGTTCGCCGCGGGTGAAGCCCCGATCGAGGGCGCCAGCCAGGAGGCGCTGGTCGCCGGACTGGCGCGCCATGGTCACCGCAACGCCAGCGCCACCACGCGCGAAAGCCTGCCGCGGGACCTGAAGGCCTTTATCGAGCCCGGCGATCTGATCGTCTGTCTGGGTGCCGGCGACATCACCGCCTGGGCGGCGGAGCTGCCCGAGCGTCTGGAGGCGCAAGGTTGAGCTGGCCCTCTCTCCTGCACCGTCTGCCCGAGGTTCGGGGCAAGCTGATCGAGAACGCGTCTCTGGCCGACATCACCTGGCTGCGCGTAGGCGGTCCGGCGCAAGTGTTGTTCCTGCCCGCAGACGCCGCCGACCTGGCGCGCTTTCTGGCGGAGACGCCGCGCGATATCGAGGTGCGGGTGCTGGGCGCGGGCTCAAACACGCTGGTGCGTGATGGCGGCCTGCCCGGCGTCACGGTCAAGCTGACGCCCGCTTTCGGCAAGGTCGAAGCGCTGGAGAACAACCGCATCCGCGCGGGCGCGGCGGCGCTTGATAAAATGGTCGCCAAGTCGGCGGCGAAAGCCGGGATTGCCGGCCTTGAGTTTTATGTGGGCGTGCCCGGCGCCATTGGCGGCGCGCTGCGCATGAATGCCGGGTGCTACGGGACCGAGACCAAGGACGTGCTGGTAGAGGCGATCGCGCTGGACCGCACCGGCCGCCGGATCGTCGCCCCGGTCTCTGAACTGGGATACGCCTATCGCCATTCGGAGGCGCCGGACGACTGGATCTTCATCGAGGCGGTGTTTGAAGGCCAGCCTGATGACCCCAAGGCCGTGACCGAGCGCATGACCGCCATCACCGAACGGCGCGAGACGACGCAGCCCATCCGCGAGAAGACGTCGGGTTCGACGTTCAAGAACCCCGACCCTGAAACCTCTGGCGGGCGTTCGGCCTGGCAATTGGTGGATGCGGTTGGCTGGCGCGGCAAACCCATTGGCGGCGCGCGCTTTTCCGAACAGCATTGCAATTTCCTGATCAATGACGGCACGGCGACCGCGCAGGATCTTGAAACCCTGGGCGAGACCGTGCGCGCCGCTGTGAAGGATCAGTTCGGCGTCGAGCTGGCCTGGGAAGTCAAACGGATCGGAGAGCCGCAATGAGCAAGCATGTGGCGGTTCTTTTGGGCGGGCGCAGCCCGGAGCGCGATGTGTCTCTGGTCTCGGGCAAGAAGGTGATCGAGGCGCTGGAGAGCCAGGGCTATCAGGTCTCTCCCATCGACCCCCAGGACTCGGACTGGATCGACCAGCTCAACGGCATAAAGCCCGACGTCGTCTTCAACGCGCTTCATGGCGATTGGGGCGAGGATGGCCGGGTGCAGGGCGTGCTCGATTATCTGGGCTTCGCCTATACCCATTCCGGCGTCGCGGCGTCGGCGCTGGCCATGGACAAGCAGCGCGCCAAGGCGGTGCTGCGCGAAGCGGGAATCGCTTGTCCTGAAGGTCAGCTGATCAGCCGGTTTGACGCTGCGCGCGAGCACGTCATGGCGCCGCCCTATGTGGCCAAGCCCAATGCGCAAGGCAGCTCGGTGGGCGTTCTGATCGTCACCGAAGGCGCGAACCGTCCGCCCGCCATTCTGGGCTCTGATGACTGGCCTTATGACGAAGAGGTGCTGATCGAGCGCTTCATTCCGGGGCGCGAGCTGACCGTGGCCGTGATGGGCGGCCGGGCGCTGACGGTGACCGAGATCGTCCCCAAAACCGCCTTTTATGATTATGACGCCAAATATGCCGAAGGCGGCTCGGTCCACCAGCTGCCCGCCGATGTGCCGCAAGCTGTCTTTGATCAGTGCATGCGCGATGCGCTGACCGCCCACCGTGTTCTGGGATGTGAGGGGCTGACACGCTCTGATTTCAGATATGATCCGGTGACAGGCGGGGTTTGGTTACTCGAAATTAACACCCAACCCGGCATGACTCCTACATCCCTTGCGCCCGAACAGGCGGCGCACTGCGGTATCGGGTTTCCCGATCTCGTAGCGTGGATGGTGGAGAATGCGGCGTGTCCAAGCTGAAGGGCGCCGGCGCTCGAGACTCATCGAAAGCCCGGCGCAAGTCGAATACAGCCCCCAAAGCGGCGGGCGGTCGAAAGCTGTCCAATTGGGCGGCCGCGCAATGGCGTGCGGCGCGTAACCGGGCGAGCTACGCCTTCAAACTGATTTTCACCGTCTTTGGCGCCTTGCTCGCGGGGACTGCGGTTATTCTGCTGGTGTTCGGTCAGCTTGATGATGTGGGCGGCATGCTGGCGGGGCGCGCCGAGACCGAGCTGGAGCAGGCGGGCTATACGCTGGACTGGCTCGATGTGGCGGGCGCTGACCGCACCGGCGTCGAGGAAATCGCCATGGCGGTAGGCGCCGCGCCGGGGCTGGGCCTCAGCCGGGTAGACCTGAACGCCGCACGGGACGCCATTCAGTCTTTGTCCTGGGTGAAATCGGCTGAAGTGTTGCGGCTGTGGCCGGACCGGATCGCGGTGCTGATCGAGGAACGCCAGCCCTATGCGCTGTGGCAGATCAACCAGACCTATCATGTGATTGATGCAGGCGGCGCGGTTATCGACGCTGCGAACCCGCTTGAGTTCGCCTATTTGCCGCGCGTGGTCGGAGAAGACGCCAATCTCGAGGCGGCAAGCGTCATCGGATTGCTGGAGCTGCATCCTGACATTCGCGACCGGGTCACCCACGCCATTCGGGTGGGCGAGCGGCGCTGGAGCCTTCGCCTTCAAAGCGGCGGCGATGTCTTGCTGCCCGAAGATGATCCCGCGAGCGCCCTGGCGCTGCTGGCGGCGATGCATGAAGAGCGCGGCGTGCTTGATTACGAAGCGCAGATTTTTGATCTCAGAAATGCCGGTGAAATGGTGATGCGTCCCTGGCCTGACCGGGCGGCGGAACGTGCAGGGCGAGGGGCGTGACAGTGGGAGCTATGGGTTTTTTCAAGCAGGGGGGCGCGTCGAGCGCCGCCACGCCGCCGCGCAAATCGGGCGTGTTCGCAGCGCTCGACATCGGCGCGTCCAAGACCGTCTGCTTCATCGCCAAGACCGAAGAGACGCTGGCGGGATTGCGCCCGCGCGTTATCGGCGTTGGCCATCAATCCACCCGCGGGGTCCGCGCCAGCCAGGTGGTGGACGTCAATCTGGCCGTTGAAAGCATCCGCGCCGCAGTGGAAAACGCCGAGCGCATGGCGGGCCATACCGTCAGTGAAGTCTATCTGGCCGCGTCCGCCGGCGCGCCGTCGAGCGCGCGCATCTCCGTCGAGATGGATCTGGCCGCGCGCGAAGTCACCGATCGCGATCTGCGCCGCATCCTCGCTGAAGCCCTGCGTCGTCATCACGAGCAAAAACGCGTCCTGCTGCACGCTCTGCCCTTGTCCTGGCGGGTGGATGGCCATCGCGGGGTCAAGGATCCGCGCGGCATGTTCGGCGAGAGCCTGGGGGTGGATTTGCACCTGGTCAGCGCCGCCGCCGATCCTTTGCAGAACCTCATTTCCTGCGTTGAGCGTTGCCAGCTGACCGTCGCGGGCGTTGCGGCCACGCCCTATGTGTCCGGCATTGCGGCGCTGGCGCCGGATGAGCGCGATCTGGGCGCCATGCTCATTGATATGGGTGCGCACACCACCACCGTCGCCGTGTTTAACGAGGGCGCGCTGCAGCATGTGGACGGGGTGCCGGTGGGCGGCGCCCATGTGACCAACGACATCGCGCGCGGGCTGTCGACGCCCGTGAACGCCGCCGAGCGCATCAAGGCGCTGCATGGCTGCGCGCTGGACAGTCCCGATGACGACCAGATCATGATCGAGACGCCGCCCGTCGCGGGGTCCGGCGCAGTGACCATGAACCAGCAACCCAAGGCGCTGTTGAACGCCATCATTCGTCCGCGTCTGGAAGAAGTGTTCGAAATGGTGCGCGATCGGCTCGACGCGGCCGGGGCCGCCAGCGCGGCGGGGCGCTCTGTGGTGTTGACCGGCGGCGCAGCGCAATTGCCCGGCGCGGCGCAACTGGCCGGCCGGGTCCTGGGTAAACAGGTCCGCCTGGGGCGGCCTGATACGTTGGCGGGGCTCGGCGACGCTGTCAGCGGTCCGGGCTTCAGCGCGGCTTCAGGATTACTGCTGCGCTGCGTGCAAGGCCCCTCGGAAGCTATCTCGGGTCCGCCGCGGTTTGACCAGGGCCCTGTGCGCATTCGCGAACGCGCGGATGGAGAAGGCGGCATGAAGGCGGTCTGGCGCTGGTTCGCGGAAAGTTTCTAGACTCCTTATCCAGACTCAAGGTTCTATTATTGTTCGCGAAAAAAGGTTTGCTCAGAGGGAGAGAGTTTAACTCTCGATTAAGCTAGAGCGCGCAGTCTCACGGGGTGATTCGTTAACTCTACCGCCCCACGGAGACCTGCCATGCCCTTGAACCTTTCCGCGCCAGAAACCACCGAACTGAAACCTCGCATCCTGGTATGCGGTGTGGGCGGCGCCGGGGGCAACGCCGTTAACAACATGATCGACGCCCAGCTGGAGGGCGTGGACTTTGTGGTCGCCAACACCGACGCGCAGGCGCTGCAGCGCGCGCGGACTGACCGGCGCATCCAGATGGGGGCTGCGATCACCGAAGGTCTGGGCGCTGGGGCGCGCCCGGAAGTCGGTGAGCAGGCGGCCGAAGACTCTCTGGCCGAGATCCAGGAACATCTTCAGGGCGCGCACATGGTGTTCATCACCGCCGGCATGGGCGGCGGCACCGGCACCGGGGCTGCGCCTGTGATCGCCCGCGCTGCGCGCGAGCAAGGCATCCTGACCGTGGGCGTGGTCACCAAGCCGTTCCATTTTGAAGGCACTCGCCGCATGCGCTTGGCGGAGTCCGGCATTGACCGGCTGCAAGAGCATGTGGATACGCTGATCATCATTCCGAACCAGAACCTGTTCCGGATCGCCACCGAGAAGACGACCTTCGCGGAAGCCTTCGGCATGGCTGACCAGGTGCTGCATTCGGGCGTTCGCGGCATCACCGACCTGATGGTCATGCCCGGCCTGATCAATCTCGACTTCGCCGATGTGCGCACCGTGATGAACGAGATGGGCAAGGCGATGATGGGCACGGGCGAAGCCAATGGCGAGAAACGCGCCGTGGAAGCCGCCAACAACGCCATCAACAACCCGCTGCTTGACGATGTGTCGATGAAAGGCGCCAAGGGCGTGCTCATCAACATCACTGGCGGCATGGACATGACGCTTTATGAAGTCGACGAAGCGGCCAATGAAATCCGCAATGAAGTCGACCCGGACGCCAACATCATCGTCGGCTCCACCTTCGACCCCGAGCTCGACGGCATCATCCGCGTATCTGTGGTCGCCACTGGCATCGACGCCGAAATGAACGAAGCCACCGATCCGCGCCGTCGCCAGGGCGCCGAGCCGGTTTCCGCGATGTGGAAGGGCCGTGAGACCCGTCAGCAGCGTCAAACCGAACCGCTGGTGCGCCGCGCCTCTGACGCGGTGGCGGTCAACGAAACCCCTCAGCAGGCGACGCCGGCCTCTCATACGGGTCATGCCGCTCATACGGGTCATGCCGGACACGCGGCGCAGGGCTCTGTAACGATGCGCGGGTCAGACGCCGTGAATACGCCGGATTCCTTCACGGGCGGCGAGCCGGTGCATCCGGTCGCCAAGCCCGCCGTGGTCGAAACCCGCGAGCGCCTGGAGCGCGAAATCTCCGCCTCCGCTGAGCCTCACCAGGCTCCGGTCCAGCCGCAGGCGCAACAGGCGCCGGTGGAAGAAACCAAATCGCGCGAGCCGCGCCGTGGCCTGTCTCTGTTCGGCCGCCGCAAGTCTGCTCCGGTTGAGCAGAAGGCGCCGAGCCAGCCCGAGCGTCCCAGCGTGGTGCGCCCGGTGGAGTCTGCGCCGCGGCTCAGCCAGCCCAGCGGGGACCTGTTTGGCGAGGATCTTGACGAGAACGAGCTGGAAATTCCGGCCTTCCTGCGTCGCCAAGCCAACTAGGCGATACTGCCAACACATTGAAAACGCGTCGCTCTGTTTGCTCAGAGCGGCGCGTTTTGCGTTTCAGCGCCGGTTTCGTAACACGGTGCAACAATCCTTTAATTGCGGGATGCAACCCGGCCCGTAGTGTGCAGGGCGAGGGGCATAGTCTGTTAAGCATCTTGCGATGCGTTGGGCTATTGGATTGACGAACAACTGGATTGGGCCTGCTTCATGATTGAACGCGCAACTTTGGCGGCGCCGGCGGTTTGCGCCGGGATCGGTTTGCACACCGGGGCCCGTGTCCGCATGGCCATGAAGCCCGCATCGCTGGGCTCGGGCATCGTTTTTGAGCGTACCGATCTGGATGTCGAGGACTGCTTCATTCCGGCGCGCCGCGACTATGTGCGCTCCACCGATCTGGGCACCACCTTGGTTAATGACGCCGGCGCCTCCGTCGCGACGGTCGAGCATTTGATGGCGGCGTTGGCGGGGCTGGGCGTGGACGATCTGATGATCGAACTCGACGGTCCCGAAGTGCCGGCCATGGACGGGTCTTCCGCGCCCTTCGTCGATCTGATCCTGCAAGCGGGACTGAAAACCCGACCGGCGCCGCGCAAAGCGCTTCAGGTGCTGAAGCCTGTCGAGGTCGAGGACGGCTCTCGCCATGCGGTTTTCCTGCCGTCTCTGCGTCCGGGCATTGATGTGGAGATCGACTTTGACGATCCCGCCATCGGTCGCCAGCACTTTGCGTTTGAAGTCAATCGCAGCAATTTCCAGGACCTGGTCGCTCCGGCGCGCACATTCGGCTTCCGCCGTGAGTTCAGCGCGCTGTTGAAGGCGGGCCTGGCGCGCGGCGGCTCCATGGAGAACGCCGTCGTTGTGGATGAAGGCGGCGTCGCCAATCCCGAAGGCCTGCGTTTCGCCGATGAGTTCGTGCGTCACAAGGCGCTGGACGCCTTGGGGGATCTGTATCTTCTGGGCGCGCCGATCATTGGCCTTTATAAAGCGCATCGTCCCGGACATGGCCTCAACGCCAAGGCTTTGGCGGCTCTGCTGGCTGATGAAAGCGCCTGGCGCTGGACATCGATGAGCGACAGCACCGTGCAGAGCGAGCGCCTCGTTCACTCCTGATCGCGGCAGAAAAGCCCGCACTTATTCACACCGGGCCTGATAGGGTGCTTTTGCCCGCGCCCGCGATGGGTTAAACCATTCGCAATACCTAAGAGTCCGCTGCGTCCTGAGGGTCAGGGCAGGCGGACGCCGGCTTGAGGGCGTGTGTCCATGAAGACTGTTCTGCGTATTGCTGTTCTGGGCGCCGTCGCCTTGTCGCTCACCGCTTGTGCGGGGCGAGACCGCGAAGAGCTGGCCTATGTGGAGCAGCCGGTCGAGACGCTCTACGCCGAAGCGTTCGAGAAGATGCAGCGCCGCCGTTATGACGAGGCCGCCGCCTATTTCGACGAAGTGGAACGCCAGCACCCGTTCTCCGAATGGGCGCGCCGCTCCATGCTGATGGCGGCTTATGCGAACTATCGTCAGTCCAAATATGACGAGGCGATCTCAGATGCGCAGCGCTTCATCGCCCTGCATCCGGGCAACGCCAGCGCGCCTTATGCCTATTATCTGATCGCGCTGAGCTATTATGAGCGCATCTATGATGTGGGCCGCGACCAGTCCACCACCCAGCAAGCGCTGCAGGCGCTCGAGCAGGTGGTGCGCCGGTATCCCGACACGCCTTACGCCCAGGATGCGCGCCTGAAAATCGACATGGCGCGCGATCACCTGGCCGGCAAGGAAATGAGTGTTGGCCGCTGGTATCTGCGCAATGGCTATCATCTGGCGGCGATCAATCGCTTCCAGAATGTGATTCGCGATTACGAGACCACCAGCCACACGCCCGAAGCCCTGCACCGTCTGGTGGAGGCTTATGTCAGCCTGGGCGTGGATGAAGAAGCCCGCCAGGTCGCAGCCGTTCTGGGCTATAACTTCTCCGGGTCTGAATGGTATGAGGACAGCTATGATCTGCTGACCTCGCGCGGGATCGCCGTGCCGGGCTCTGAAGATCTGGAACGTGATCCGTCCTTGCTGCGGCGCGCGTTGAACCGCGTCTTCGGCTAATTTCAAGCGCACTGCGAACCTGAATGCTGGCTTCGCTCTCCATCCGTGACATCGTCCTGATCGACTCGCTCGATCTGATGTTTGACGCCGGTCTGTCCGCGCTGACGGGCGAGACCGGCGCCGGCAAATCCATTCTTCTGGGCGCTCTGGGTCTGGCGTGCGGCGAGCGCGCCGAACGCGCCCAGGTGCGCGCGGGCGCTGACAAGGCGGTCGCCATCGCCATGTTCGAGCCCCCGGTGGACCATCCGGTCTATGCCTTGCTGGACGAGGCGGGCGTGGATGTGGAGGCGGGCGAGGCGGTGATCCTGCGCCGCACCCTGACGGCGGACGGCCGCTCGCGGGCGCATGTGAATGACCAACCCGCCAGCGTCGGCTTGCTCGCTCGGCTGGGCGAGGTGCTGGTGGAGATCCATGGCCAGCATGACGGACGCGGCCTGATGGACCCCAAGAGCCATCGCGGCCTGCTGGACGCTTATGCGGACTCATCCGCCGAACTGACGGTGGTGAAGGCTGCCTGGACAAGTCTCAGTGACGCCCGGTCT